>NZ_PJJW01000038.1:0-360017 GCF_002929675.1 Cryobacterium sp. M15 | reverse complement strand
CCACCGCAACCCCGCCCCCCACTGCGGAACCCGTGCCGGAACCGACTGACGGTCCCATTCCACCGGTGGCTGTACCCCCGCAACCAACCCCCGGACCGACGGTCGATCCGATTCCGGTCGCACCCACCGATTCCGTGGCGGCGTCAGCCCAAGCAGAAGCTGCGGCAGCCGCTCAGGTAACAGCCACCGCCCGGGCGACTGCTGCACGAGCGCGCGCCGAACAGCGTGCCGCGGCCGCGCAGGTCGAAATCCAGCGCGCTTCCGCCCAGGAACTCAGCGTGGAACGGGCCGCAGCGTTGACGACGGCCCTCACCCACTCGCAAACCACGCAGGCTGCGCTCGACACCGCTCGCGGCGACCTGGCAGCAACGCAAGCACGTCAGACGAGCGCGCAGGGCCGCGCAACTCTCGTTCACCGACTCGCCGTTGAGGCCTCGCAGCAAGCAAGCGTCTCTGCCCAAAGCTTCGCCGTAGTCGCACGCAGGCTCGCCCAGCAACGAAACGGTGCCGGAATCGCCGACGTCTTTCTCGGCGGGCACTCACTCGGCAACGTGCTCGACCAGCTCAGCACGCTCGACCAGCTGAACCGCCTGGCCGACAACATCGACACGATCCAGGCCAATGCCGAAGCTGACCAGGCGCGAGCCGTCAAGCTCAGCCAGCAGGACGCCGAGACTCGCGCTGCTGCCAGCTCAGTACCGGTCGACGCGAGCCAGGCGACATTCGACGCAGCCTCGAGCGACTTCGAGGCGGCAGGTCTGGCGCTCGCCTCCGCAGCATCGCAGGCGTCGAACGCCGCCGCGACCCTGGCGGCTCTCAATATACGCCCGATCATTCGCACCGACTTCGGCCAGCTCAGCGAGCAGGGTTGGGCCAACCCCGTGCAAGGTGCCATAACGGATGGCTACGGGCCACGCCCGCTTCGTCCGCTCCCCGGAGTTGGCACGTTCCACTACGGCACCGATATCGGGGCGAGCTGTCGGGCACCCGTTTTTGCAGCCACATCGGGAATCGTGCGGGCAGCGGGCTCCGTGGGAAGTTACGGCAATTGGATTCTGATCGACCATGGGGAGGGTGTGCAGACGGGCTACGCCCACCTCGCCAGCGGTGAAACCCTGGTCGCTGCCGGTGATCCGGTCACCGCCGGCCAGCAGATAGGCAGCGTCGGCAACACCGGCCTGTCTACCGGCTGCCACTTCCACGTCGAGGTGCGGGTCGACGGCGTGCGTATCGACCCGCAACCATTCTTTCTGAACCGCGGCGTCATTCTCGGCCGTTGAGGGCACGGCGCATCCGCCCGAACGTGCGGGGCCGGAACGAGCCGGACGGGGTTTGATTCAGCTGAATTCAAGCAGTCCGATGAATTCAGGCAGTCCGATGATTTCAGGCAGTCCGACGCATAGCGCGGCGTTCTCGTGCGCCCTCGACCAGTAGGTAGAGCACCGGAAGTACGATCAGGGTCAGCACAGTCGAGGAGATGAGCCCGCCGATGACCACGAGGGCGAGCGGCTGCGAGATGAATCCGCCGTGGCCGGTGAGGCCGATCGCCATCGGCACCAGGGCGAAGATGGTGGCGAGCGCCGTCATCAGAATGGGCCGCAGCCTGCGGCTCGCTCCGGCGACCAGGGCGTCGAATACCGCCAGGCCGCGCCGCCGGTACTGGTTGACCAGGTCGACCAGCACGATGGCGTTGGTCACCACGATCCCGATCAGCATGAGCACCCCGATCAGGGATGGCACGCCCAGCGGAATGCCGGTTACAACCTGGAGCGCGATCGCCCCGGTCGCCGCGAACGGCACCGACACGAGCAGCAACAGCGGTTGTAGCAGCGACCGGAACGTTGCCACCATCACGATGTAGACGATGAGGATGGCAACCAGCATCGCCACTCCGAGTTGCTGGAATGCCTCGGCCTGATCGGCGCTGACCCCGCCGAGCGTCGCGGTCGCTCCGGTCGGCAACTTCGTATCAACGAGCATCTGGCTCAGCTGCGCGTTCGCCGTGCCCAGATCATCGCTCGCGGGAGTCGCTGAGACGGTCGCCGTGCGCAGCCCCTTCGTCGTCGTGAGGGTGCTCGGTCCCTCGACCTGTTCAACGGTGGCGAGGGTGTCGAGGGCGACCGATCCGGCGCGGGTCGGGATCTGCACGGCTGCGAGATCAGCGGCTGTCGTCGGCGGCGACTGCGCCGACAGGTACACGGTCAGGTTGGTCTCGTCGATCACAATCGATCCAATGGAGCTCGGCTGCATGGCCCGCGACACGAGCGTGCCGAGAGCGAATTCGCTCAACCCGGCAGCAGCCGCAGCCTTCCGGTCGACCGTGACGGCCAGGTACGGCAGCGAGGAGGCGAGAGTGTTCGCGCTCTCCCTGATCGCCCCGAGTTTTTGCACTGCAGTGAGAATGGTCGTCGTCGCGGTCTGAAGGTCGGCATCCGTTGCGGCCGTGATATCGACGGCAATGTCGGAGGAGGCCCCGAATCCGCTTGCCGCAGCCACAGAGATCTCGCCCACGTCACCCAGTGCCGTCAGTGCCGTGCGCGCCTGGTTTTGCACCGCATCGGCATTGGCACCGTCGGCTGTGGTGATCGAATAGGTCACGGCGCTCGAGCTGGGCGCACCGCCGCGAAACGCGCTCGCTGCGCTTCCGCCGCCGATCGACAGCTGCACGATGTCGATACCGTCGAGGCCCTGCAGCGCGGTCTCGACCGACGCGGATGCCGCATCCTGCGCGGCCAGGCTGCTGCCCACTGGCAGCGTTTGCGTCACCCGAAAGGTGTCCTGCCCGGTTGATCCGAGAAAGTTCACCTTCATGAACGGCACGAGCGCGGCCGTTCCGCCGAGCACGAGAACCGCCAGCAGCAGCGTCGCGACGGCATGCTTGAGCGTGAATCGAATGACCGGCAGGTACCCCTGCTGCAGCCGCCCCGGGTTCTCACCGGCCTCGGCCGCCGCCGACAGCCCCGTCGAAGCGGATGCCGCTGCGGCGTGCCGCGAGCGGGCGCCGTTCGCCGGAGCGGACGCGTGAGCCACCACAGCCGGACCGGCACCGATCACGCCGTCAGTGGCCAGGCCAGCAGGAGCCAGGCCAGCAGGAGCCAGGCCAGCAGGAGCCAGGCCAGCAGGAGCCAGGCCGGCCGGGGCTGCCTCCTGCGGCACGATTCCCGGTGCCAGGTCGGTGGGGCGCTCGTCATCGGCGACCACCAGGGTTTTCGGCGCTCGCAAAAACCAGAACGCGAGTACGGGAACGATGGTCAGTGACACGAGCAGCGAGGCGAGCAGGGCGATCGTCACGGTGAGCGCGAATGGGCGAAACAATTCCCCGGTCGATCCGCCAACGAAGGAGATCGGCAGGAACACTGTGACCGTGGTGACCGTCGACGCGGTGATGGCCCCCGCGACTTCGCGCACCGCGAAGACGATCGTGGCGGCGCGGTCGGCGCCGGCAACAAGGTGCCGTTTGATGTTTTCGATGACCACGATCGAGTCGTCGACAACCCGGCCGATGGCGATCGTGAGCGCTCCGAGGGTGAGGATATTGAGCGAATAACCCACGCCCTGTAAGCCGATGAAGGTGATCAGCACCGAGGTCGGAATCGAGATGGCCGTGACCAGGGTGGCGCGCACCGAAAGCAGGAACAGCAGAATCACGATTACCGCGAAGCCGAGACCGAGCAGGCCTTCCTGGGTGAGCGCGTCTATCGACTGCTGGATGAACGGCGCCTGGTCGAACACGACCGTGAACGTGGCCGGAGCGACGGCCGCCTCGAGCTGCGGCAGGATCGCACGTACCGCCCTGGACACGTCGACCGTGTTCGCGGCGGGCACCTTGGTGACGGCGATAGTGAGGGCCGGTTTGCCGTTTACCCGGGAAATGCTGGTGATCGGGTTTTCCACCAGGGCGACCGTCGCGACGTCGCCGATGGTTGTGGGGGCGGCATCCGCTGCGGCACCGACGCCGGCACCGACGCCAGCACCGACGACGCCACCGGTGAAACCGGCCGAGCTGGCCACGAGCGGGAGCGCGATGATGTCCTCGACCGAGTTGAGTTTGCTGCCGGCCTGCACCGACAGTGTCGTGTCACCCTCGGTGATGGCGCCGGCCGGAACCAGCGACCCGTTCTGCTGGAGCGCATCCCGGAGGCTTTGCGTGCTCCATCCGCGCGCGGCAAGCTCATCGACGTTGGGCGTGATCGTGACGCGGCGGCCGATATCGCCGACCAGGGTGGCGTCGCGCACGCCGGCCACGTCTCGAATGTCACCGAGCACGCTGCGCTTCAACTGGTCAGCGAGCGCCACGGTGTCACTCGAGGCGACCGCGAGCGAGATCACCGGAAAGTCATCGATACTGCCGCTGATCACCTGCGGGTCGACGTCGGCCGGCAGCACGTTCTTAATGCGGTTGATGGCCTGGTCGATGCGGGATTCGGCCTTGACCAGGTCGGTGCCGTAGGTGAAGGTGGCGCTCACCAGCGACGAGTTGGTGTCGCTCGTCGTCGACGTCGTTTCGAGGCCGACGAGGCCCTGGATGGCGGTCTCGATCGGGGTTGAAACGTCGTCGTTGACGACCTGCGGCGACGCCCCCGGGTAGCTGGTCGACACGAGCAGCTGCGGAAGCTGCAGGGATGGAATGAGCTCCTGCTTGAGGCCGGTCAGGGCCAGGCTGCCGAACACGGCCGCCACGATGGTGATGAGGGCGATCAGCGCCCGGTTCTTCATGCTCACTACCGCGAGAAAATGCACCCGCTCAGTATGCCAGTCCGCACAGTGCGCCCGACCTTTAGACTGAATGCTCGTGACTCGTCGACTGATCCAACTGCTGATTGGCCTTTTTCTCTACGGAATCGGCATTGCACTGATTGTGCGCGCTGGTATTGGCGTGGCCCCCTGGGATGTGCTCACCCAGGGGATCGACAATCACACGCAGCTCGGCTTCGGGCTGATCACGATTCTGCTGAGCGGGGTCGTGCTCCTGCTGTGGATTCCCATTCGGCAAAAGCCCGGCGCTGGAACGCTGCTGAACGCCGTGCTCGTGGGGCCGGCAGCCGATGTGGGCCTGTGGCTGATTCCCGCCAACCTCGATCTCTGGGCGCGCATCGTGTTGTTCGCTGTCGGTCTCCTGACCGTGGCTGTCGCCACCGGCCTCTACATCGGGGCGCACTTCGGCCCCGGCCCGCGCGATGGCCTGATGACCGGCCTGCACAAGCGCACCGGCTGGAAGATCTGGATCGTGCGGACCGGCATCGAGGTGATGGTGCTCGGCATCGGCTGGGCGCTCGGGGGCAACGTGGGAATCGGCACCGCACTGTTCGCCGTGCTGATCGGTCCCCTCTGCCAGCGTACGATCCCGCTCTTCGCAATCAAACGTGCGGTCCGCGCGGCCGATCCCGCCCGCGCCGGGACCGCCTAACGGGGCGACTAACGGGGCGACTAACGGGACGCCGGAGTGTGCGCGAAAGGTAACGGTCGACGGAGGACAACATCACGTCGCGCACACACTCCGTCTTCTCCGGGTCAAGCGGATCAGCCGGCTGTGAGCCCGCAGAACTCGGTGATCGTGCCCTCGAGAATATCGGCGAGCGCCCGCACCGATGGTGCGTCAGCCCACTCGATGTCGGCGTGCAAACCCTCGCCGTCGGCGCCGAAAACGACGCAGGGTATGCCCGCTTCAAGAATGAGTCCCGCGTCGGTCCAGAACGGTTCGCCACGCGTGACCGCTGTGCGCCCGAGTACCCGCTGCGCATTGGCCGTCAGCGCCCGCACGATAGGCCACTGCGGCTCGGCCTCAAAGGCAGCGCGGGCCACCAGTCTGGTCAGCGCGAACTGGAACTGCGGTTCTGCCACGGTCAACGCGGTCAAGAGTGCGAGCAATTCGGTCTCGACGCTCTCGGGTGACTGACCGGGCAGCATCCGTCGTTCGACGGTGAGGACGCAGCGAGCCGCAACCGTGGCCGCGTCGTCGCCGCCGGCAATCTGCGACACTCGAACGGCGCCGTGGCCGAGCGTGGCATGCGCCGGGGCTGCGTTGAGCCGTTGCTGCAGGCCGTCGAGGGCGCGTAACACGAGGCCGGCATGCCAGATGGCGTCGACGCCGAGCTCGGGCTGTGAGCCGTGCGCGGCGAGGCCGGTCAGCTCGAGTTCAAACCAGGCGAAGCCGCGGTGCGCTGTGGTGAGTTCGAGGCTGCTCGGCTCGACCACCAGGGCGGCGTCGGCCCGAAAGCTGCGCAGCACCTCCTCGGTGCCGATGCTGCCGAATTCTTCGTCGGCGACCAACGTCACGATCACATCACCGGCTAACTCACCAGCGGATGCCCGCGCCGCCGCCACGAGAATGGCCGCGACCCCGCTCTTGGTATCGACGGCTCCGCGCCCGTACACCCGGCCGTCCCGGAGATCGCCGCTGAACGGATCGACCGCGCCGGGAGCGACGCCGACCGTATCGAGGTGGGCGTTGAGCATGAGTGAGCGGCCGGTGCCGGTGCCGCGCTTCACGCCGACGACCGACGGGCGCCCGGGAGTCTGCTCCAGCACCGTGACGTCGAAACCCTGCTGCCGCAGCCACTCACTGCACCAGATCGCGATCTCGGCCTCCCCCGCGGCTCCCGGCACGAGGTCGGGATTGACCGAATCGATGCGCACGAGCTGCTGCAAAATCGTGACGGGGTCGCTCGCAGGGGGTAGACGGGTCATCCCTAAAATCTAGGCCCTCCCGCGAGTGCCACAGAATCGTTGCTGCTGGCGTGCTGAAGCATCCAGTCACCCGCATCGCGATGCCACGTAACTGTTTGCCCGCTTTCGCGGAATTAAGCGCTGCCCTCGGTAGGGTGCAGCATGAGCAAAACGGCGCGGTGGGGGCTGGTTCCGGCGGCGCTGGTGAGCGCATCCGCTGTGCTGCTCTTCGCATTGCGGATGCCGCTCCCCGGCTACGCGACGCTGGCCGCGGCGCTCGTGCTCGCGTTTCTGATCGACCGGGCTTTATTTCGCGACCTGTTGCTGCTTGCCATTGGTCTTGGCATCATCAGCTCGATCTCGGTCGCGGCGAACATCAGCTACCCCAACATCGCGCTCATGGGCACGGTACTGAGCCTGTCGGTGCTCGTGCCGTACCTACTCTCGCGCTACTACTTTGGGGAACACGCGATTCGGTTTCCGATTCGCACCGGGCAGCGCTGGACCAGGCTCGAACGGGCCTACCTGCCGCTCGTGGTGCTGCTCGGGTATCTCATTCTTCCAAGCTATTTCATCGGCAGCGGCGCGTACCAGAACTGGCCAGCGGTGACCGCGCCCGATGAGATCGCCCGGCTGTTCGTGGGCGTGGGTTTTGTGGGTATCTGGGATGAACTGTTCTTCATCTGCATCGCGTTCACCCTGCTGCGGCGGCATTTCCCCGACTGGCAGGCGAATATTCTGCAGGCCGTGATCTTCTCGTCGTTCCTGTGGGAGCTCGGCTACCAATCGTGGGGTCCGCTGCTGACCGTGCCGTTCGCGCTGCTGCAGGGTTACACCTTCGCCCGCACCCGGTCGCTGACCTATGTTGTCTGTGTGCACCTGCTCTTCGACCTGGTGGTGTTCCTCGTGCTCGTGCACGCCCACAATCGCGACTGGCTGGCTATTTTTCTGTATTGACGCTCGTGCACCTCTCAGGAACGCGCTATATCGTGTCTTCCACAACACGCGATATAGCGCGAGTTCATATTTTTGAAAGGACAACCCAGTGTCACTGGAAAAATGGCTGGTCGCCCCCGGGCAGACCAAGATAATCGACGTCGAACTGGTGCGTAAGCTCAAGGTTGGCCTCATTGGCGGGACGGTCGATATCATCGGCCATGACGAACCCGGCGCGCGCATCGAAGTGCACGGCGTCACCGGCAAAGATTTGAAGATCTCGATGGACGGCGACCGCCTCGAGATCGACCACCCGCAGCTACGCTGGGATAACTTCATCGAGGTGTTCGCGTCATTTCGCGGCACCGCACGCGCCGAGGTGAGCCTCTCCGTTCCCCGCGACGTCGCGCTTCGCTTCGGAGTCGTCACGGCCGATGCCCTCGTCTCGGGACTGCGCAACGACGCCAAGCTGAGCACCGTCTCCGGCGATATCGTCATCGACGACGTGCAGGGCGACCTCGAGCTCAACGCGGTGAACGGAGAAATCTCGGTGCGCAATCACGTCGGAACGCTCTCCGTGCACACCGTATCGGGCGATATCACAGCCAGCGGCAGCATCCGTCAATTCACGCTCGACGGGGTCTCGAGCAACGTGTTCCTCGACCTGGCCGGCTCGCCGGACCAGATCGTGACGAACACGGTCAGCGGCAACCTCACCGTGCGGCTCGAACCCGGCGTTGCCGCGCGCTACCACCTCAACACTCTCTCCGGCACACTCCAGCTCGACGAGCACACCGTGCGCACCGCTTTCGGCAAAGGCTACGAGGGCTCCACCGGCGCCCTCGACGGCAGCTGGCTCGACGTACGCTCCAACTCCGTGTCTGGCGACATCTCGGTCGTGCGCACAGAGACCGTCGGCGCCGAACCAACCGGTACAGCATCGACCAGCGCAACATCAACCAGCGCAACATCAACCAGCGCAGCATCGACCAGCGCAGCATCGACCAGCGCAGCGGATGCCGCACCGCCAGCCTCCCCCGATACGCGGCAGGACCCGGCATGAGCGCCATGTTCGCCCACGGCAGCCTGCGCCTCTACCTGCTGAGCCTGCTCGCCGAGCGGCCCCGACACGGCTACGAGCTGATCCAGGCACTGAGCGACCGGTTCGGCGGAACGTACAGCCCGAGCGCCGGCACGATCTACCCGCGGCTGGCCAAGTTCGAAGAAGAAGGACTCGTCACCAAGCAGACCGACGGCCGCAAGACCGTCTACGAGATCACCGATGCCGGCCGCGCCGAACTGCTCGCCCGCAACGGCGAACTCGGAGCAATCGAAGACGAGGTGACCGACTCTGTGCGGCGCCTCGCCGACCAGGTACGCACCGGCGTCAACTCCGCCATGAAAACCCTGCGAGCCGACCTCGCCTCGGCCGCGCGGGAGGCCCGCGATGCCACCAAGGCCGACCCGCGCGGCTACGATGGCACAGCCGGTTCGTGGGATCCAGCGGGCTCGTCGACCGGGGAGCGACCCTGCCCGATGCCGACAGCCGCCGAAGAACCGCCGCCCGAGACATCGACTACCGACGCATCGACTATCGAGACATCGACTACCGAGACAGCGACCGCTTCGGCATCGACTGCGCGCCACGACTCCACGCGCGCCCTGCGCGAGGCCGACATGGTGCTGAATGAGTTTCGGCAGCAGCTGCGCGCCGACCTGCGCACGCAGGCCTACCGGTCGACCCTGCCGCCCGACACCGTTTCGACACTCCGTCGAAAGCTCGTCGACGTGCGCGCAAGCATCCTCGCCATCCTGCATCCGTAGCCCTGCACGGCCTGGGTTGTAAGGCCGGCAATTTTCGCGACACGCCGTTTCTTTCGGCCGCTCAGCACGTCGTGTCGAAATTTTTCCGGTTGGACATCGGCCGATCGATTTGACACGGAACCGGGTAGGTGTAATGTCGACCCTCGTGACACCCGAGGCGAATGCCCCCGTACCAGAGAACCGATCACCGAAACGGTGGATCATCGGCGATCCGCTCCCCACCGAGCATTTGGACGGCCAACTGCTGCCCAAACACCTCGCCCTGCCCATCTTTGCGAGCGACCCGCTGTCGAGCGTGGCGTACGCGCCGCAAGAACTCCTCATGATCCTGACCCTCGGCGGGCTGGCATTCCTGAGCTTCGCGCCGTGGGTCGCCGCGGTCGTCGTCGTGCTGCTCGTCGTTGTGGTCGCGTCCTACCGCCAGCTGATCAAGGCGTACCCATCGGGCGGCGGCGACTACGAGGTCGCCCACAAGAACCTGGGTGAGAAAGCCGGCCTGGTCGTCGCATCCGCCCTGCTGGTCGACTACGTCATGACCGTGGTCGTGTCGGTCGCGAGCGGCGTGGACAACATCATCTCGGCGATACCCGCGCTGGCCCCCCTGCGCGTCGAACTCGCCGTCGTGTTCATCATCCTGCTCGCGGCAGCTAACCTGCGCGGCGTTCGGGAGTCGAGCAAGGCCTTCGCCGTGCCGACCTACCTGTTCATCGGCAGCGTGCTGCTCATGATCATCGTCGGCCTGGTTCGGGCACTCCTCGGCGATGCACCGGTGGCCGAATCGGCTGGCTATGACGTGCAGGGCGAGAACCTCGCGCAGGCCGCTTTCATCTTGCTGCTGCTGCGCTCCTTCGCGAGCGGATGCTCCGCCTTGACCGGCGTGGAAGCGATCGCCAATGGGGTGCCAGCGTTCAAACACCCCAAGGTCAAAAACGCCCAGCGCACGCTCACCCTCATGGGCGGCATCGCCATCGTTCTGTTCGTCGGGCTGACCACCCTCGCCCTCATCTCCCAAGTGCACTACGCAGAACGTGCCTGCGACCTGATCGGCTGGGCCGAGTGCGCTACAGCTCCACAGCGCAGCCTGATCGCCCAGGTCGCCGCGGCAACGTTCGGCGACTACTCCATCATGTTCTTCGTGCTGCAGGCGGCCACAGCGGCCGTGCTCTTGCTCGCTGCGAACACGGCTTTCAACGGCTTCCCACTGCTCGGATCGGTGCTTGCCCGCGACTCCTACGCGCCGAAGTCGCTCAGCACCCGCGGCGACCGTCTCATCTACTCCAACGGGGTTGTGCTGCTCGCCCTCGCCGCCTGCGTGATCATGGTGGTCTACCGGGCCAACCTCACCGTGCTGATTCAGCTCTACATCATCGGCGTGTTCGTGTCGTTCACGCTCGGCCAGACCGGCATGGTGCGACACTGGCTGAAACTGCTCAAAAAGAATCCGCCGAACCGGGGCTCGATCATTCTGAGTTTGTCGATCAACGGTTTTGGCGCGGCACTGACCGGCGTCGTGCTCATCGTCGTCACCGTGACGAAATTCACCCACGGCGCGTGGCTGGTGTTCGTGATGATGCCGGTGCTGTTCTTTCTCATGATGGGCGTCAACCGGTATTACCGCGACGTCGCGAAGGAGATCGAAGTCGACCCGATCACGACCTTCGGATCGCAGGGCGACCATGCAATCGTGCTCGTGGGCAAAATGCAGAAGCCCGTTCTGAAAGCCCTCGACTACGCCATCGCGGCGCGGCATGTCAGCTTGGAAGCGGTGCATGTCTCCATTGACACCGTCGAGACCAAGGAACTCAAACGTGCCTGGGTCAAGCAGAACATCCAGGTGCCATTGCGCATCGTCGCCTCGCCCTACCGCGACATCAGCTGGCCGCTGATCAACTACATCAAGGAGCGTCGCCAGGATCACGGTTCCGAGGTCATCACCGTGTACACACCGATCTACATCGTCGGGCATTGGTGGGAAGGCTTGCTGCACAACCACAAGGCGCGCCGGCTGCGCCAAAAACTCATGCTCGTGCACGGCGTCACCATTGCCCTCGTGCCCTGGCTGCTCGACTCCTCTGAGCTCATCTACGGCCGCCGCTCCCGCCCGATCCCCGGTCAGGACCGCCGTGGCGAGCCCGTGCGCTCCCGGCCGGTGTCGCGCCGGCCGCTCGCTCCACCCACGGGAACGGCCGAGACCGCGACGAAGTCGACCCCGATCGTCGGAACCGTTCCGCCGCAGTCGCGACCGTCGGCATCCCGTCGCCGCAAGCGCAAGTAGCAGCGTCACCGCTTCAGCAGCGCGGTGGGCGTCGGGCTACAGCCTGGCCATGATCTGCCGGGCGATGATGCGACCGGCTCGGTTGGCGCCGACGGTGCTCGCCTGCGGGCCGTAACCGGCGAAGAAGATGCGCGGGTCGGTCCAGGACGCACCGGAAGTAACCGAAACACCGCCGGCCTTCTCGCGCAGCTTGAGCGGGGCCAGGTGTCGCAGCTCCGGGCGAAAACCGGATGCCCAGACGATCGCGTCGGCCTCGGTGAAGGTTCCATCGCTCCACCGCACGCCGGTCGGCTCAATGCTCGAAAACATCGGACGAGCCACGAGTAGTCCCCGGTCGATGCCGGCCGCAATGCGGCGCGTGACCGGCACCCCGGCACCGCTGACAATACTCGGGAGGGCTTTGCCAGCCCGGGCCGCGCGATCCTGCGACATCACGGCCGCCACAGCGGTCACCTCCGCCAACTCGTCGGTGTGACTGAAATCGATCGGACGACGTGCTACCCAGGTCAACTCACTCGCCACCCCTTCGAGCTCGAGCAGGAACCCGATCGCCGAGGTGCCGCCGCCAACGACGATCACCCGCTGAGCCTCGAATGCGTCGCTCGAGACGTAGGTCGCCGTGTGCACCTGCGTACCCTCGAAGGTGCCCGCTCCGGGGTAGTGCGGCACGAACGGCGCGCCCCAGGTGCCGGTCGCGTTGACGATCATGCGTGCGTCGGTTTTCTGGTCACCGAACACCGGGGAACTCGTGGCCACGACCAGGTTGGACTGCAGCGGAACCACGCTGGTCACGGTCACCGGCCGCACCACGTTCAGGTCGAAATGCTGCTCGTAGTCGCGGTAGTAGTCGCTGACAACGTCGCGGGCCGGCACGGTGTGGTCGGCCGTGTCAAAGCTCAGGCCGAGTTCTTTCATGCCGGGAAGGTCGTTGACACGGTGTGCCGACCCGAGCTGCAGGGCCTGCCAGCGGTGCTGCCAGGCGCCGCCGGTGCTCGGGCCCCGGTCGAAGATGATGAAGTCGCGGCCGGCCACCAGCTCGAACCGACGCAGGTAGAAGCCGACGGACAGCCCGGCCTGGCCGGCGCCGATGATGACGATGGGCACGCTGACGTTGCCCGTCATGTCACCCCATTCCTACGGATTAGCCGTGCGAACGGCGTCCGCGGGGCACAAGGCCCGTCATGCTAAACTAAACTCTAGTTTTTACACATTCCGTTCGGCAAATCCCGAGGGTCTCGCGACCTGCTCGGCCAGGCATCGTAAGGGGGTCACGCATGGGGCGCGGCCGTCAAAAAGCAAAGCACACCAAGGTAGCTCGGGAGCTGAAGTACTTCAGCCCGGATACCAACTACAACGCGCTCGAACGCGAGCTGACCGGGCATCCATCCGATCCTCGCCTCGACGAAGACCTCGCCAAGTGGCCCGAGTATGAAGCGGACAAGGCGAAGAGCGCGGCCGGTGACGGCGCCACGGATTCGTCGGATTCCGCGGACGACGACGACGATCCCGACGACGATGACCGTTACGTGGACCACTACGCGCCCGAAGACGAGAAGAAGCGCGCTTAGCCTGCAACGGCGGGCGGCGACATCCGCTCGCCCCTGGCGCGCTCCGTGATCAGGGGCGGCGTCTCATTCGACGTCGCCCGTGCTGCCGAAGGCGGTCGCGCCCGGCCCTCGACGGTTACGCTGCGCTACTTCGCGTAAGTCCCGACGAGGCGCACTGCGCCGCCGTTGACGCCCTTGGCGCCCTGCTCGAACCCCGTCAGGTCGTGCGCAGCGCGCGAGACGCGGCCGGTGACCCAAGCGGGAATTCCGCTCGTGGCCAGACGGGCTATGACCGATGAGGCAGAGGCCGCATCCACGACGGCGAACATGCCCACTCCGAGGTTCCAGGTTCCCTCCGCGCTTTCCAGCGTGGACCCGGCCATGTCGCCGAGCACCCGGAACACGGGTGCCGGCGACCAGGTGGACCGGTCCACCTCGACCCACGACCCAACGGGTAACACGCGGGCGAGGTTTGCGGCAATGCCGCCGCCGGTGACGTGGCTGAGCGAGTGGATGGCGCCGGCCAGCGCAGGCTCATCGAGCACGTCGAGCAGGGGGCCGGTGTACAGTCGGGTCGGCTCCAGCAGGACTTCGCCGACCATGCCGCCCAGTTCAGCCGACATGTCGGTGTAGCCGATGCCGCGTTGCGCCAGGATATGGCGCACGAGCGAGTAACCGTTGGAATGCAGGCCACTGGAGGCCAGCGCGATGACCACATCACCGGAGAGCACCTTCTCGGCGCCGAGCACCTGGTCGGCCTCGACCACGCCGGTGGCCGCGCCGGCCACGTCGTAGTCGTCTGGACCGAGCAGACCGGGATGTTCGGCGGTTTCACCACCGACGAGAGCGGTTCCGGTCTCGGAGCAAGCGCGGGCGATGCCAGCCACGATCGAAGCGATGCGCTCGGGCACGACCTTGCCGCAGGCGATGTAGTCGGTCATGAACAGCGGGCGTGCACCGACCACGATGATGTCGTCGACGACCATGCCGACCAGGTCCTGGCCGATGGTGTCGTGCTTGTCGATCGCCTGGGCGATGGCGACCTTGGTGCCGACACCATCCGTCGACGTGGCCAGCAGGGGCTGCCGAAATTTGGTGAGGAACGACACGTCGAACAATCCAGCAAAGCCACCGACACCGCCCCAGACCTCGGGGCCGTGGGTCTTGGAGACGGCCGATTTCATAAGCTCAACGGCAAGGTCACCGGCCCGGGTGTCGACTCCGGCTGCTGCGTAGCTCGCGTTGGTCGAAGTGCTGGAGTTGCTCATTCTGGTCTTCCCGGGTCACCGAACGGTACTTGGCCCAATCGCGCAAGGGCTTCTTCTTTACGAACGAAGGGCGCCAGCACGGCTTCCAGTTCGGAATCCGGGCCGGGGTCGCATCCGTTTGATGCCGCCGGGCGCTCGAGCAGGTTCTTGCCAAGGTGCTGCGCTTCTGGCAATGCGATCGGGTAGATGCCCGTGAAACACGCAGTGCAGAGGCGTTCGCGCGGCTGTTCGGTGGCTTCGATCATGCCGTCTTCGGAGAGGTAGCCGAGGCTGTCGGCGCCGATCGACTGGCGCACTTCGTCAATTTCGAGGCCGGTCGCGACGAGTTCGGCGCGGCTGGCAAAGTCGATTCCGTAGAAGCACGGCCAGGTGATCGGCGGGCTCGAGATGCGCACGTGCACCTCGGCGGCGCCGGCCTCGCGCAGCATGCTCACGAGGGCGCGTTGCGTGTTGCCGCGCACGATCGAGTCATCGACCACGATCAGCCGTTTGCCCTTGATGACGTTCTTGAGCGGGTTCAACTTCAAGCGGATACCGCGCTGTCGGATGGTCTGCGACGGCGCGATGAAGGTGCGACCGACGTACGAGTTCTTGACCAGGCCCTGGCCGAACGGAATGCCCGACGCCTGCGCGTAGCCGATAGCCGCCGGAGTACCGGATTCCGGAGTGGGAATGACGAGGTCAGCCTCGACCGGGTGCTCGGCGGCGAGCCGGCGCCCCATCTCCACCCGGGCTTCGTGCACGCCGCGACCCGCAATGGTGGTGTCGGGGCGGGCGAGGTAGACGTATTCGAAGACGCAGCCCTTGGGCTCGGCCTTCGCGAATCGTTGTGTGCGCAGCCCGTTCTCGTCGATAGTGATGAGCTCACCCGGCTCGACCTCGCGCACGAAGCTGGCACCGACGATGTCGAGGGCTGCGGTCTCAGAGGCGACGACCCAGCCGCGTTCGAGGCGTCCGAGCACCAGTGGCCGCACGCCCTGCGGGTCGCGGGCCGCATAGAGCGTCGTTTCGTCCATGAAAACGAGGCAGTAGGCGCCGCGGAGGCGCGGCAACACTTCGAGCGCAGTGGCTTCGAGGGTGTGATCGAGATCGCCGGTGAGCAGGGCGGTGATCACTGCGGTGTCGGTGGTGTTACCGCGGGCGAGTTCGCCATCAACCTGCGGATATCGTTCGCGCACGAGCTGCAGCAGCTCGGCGGTGTTGGTGAGGTTGCCGTTGTGGCCGAGGGCTACCGTTCCGCTTGAGGTACGGCCGAGGGTCGGCTGGGCGTTCTGCCAACTCGATGAACCCGTCGTGGAATACCGGGTGTGGCCGACGGCGATGTGCCCGAGCAGGGTACTCAGCGAGGCCTCATTGAAGACCTGCGAGACGAGTCCCATGTCTTTGTAGATGAGGATCTTGCTGCCGTCACTCGTAGCGATTCCGGCCGATTCCTGACCGCGGTGTTGCAGCGCATACAGCCCGAAGTAGCTGAGTTTGGCTACCTCTTCACCGGGAGCCCAGACACCGAAGACGCCGCAAGCGTCTTGCGGGCCCTTTTCGCCTGGAAGAAGATCGTGATTTAACAGTCCGTCGCCACCAGGCAAGCCGCAGCCTCTTTACTTCTCGTTGAACGCTTGAAAATCATCGTTGGGAGTACCGGAGCCAGGCTCAGCGGTACGCAGTTCGTTAGGACGTGCTTCGTTCGCCCCCAGTCTATCGGCGACGACGGACACGTGCGATCGACCGATGATCCGGTCGATGATGAGGGCAACGACCGCGCCGAGCGTCGTGCCGACGGCGAGACCGCCGAGCAGCAGGAATCCGAAAATTTGCACCCGGTCGTACTCGTTGTTCTCGGGAAAGGAGATCGTGAGGATCAGGGCGAGCAGCACGCCGACAATGGCGCCGAGCAGCATGAAATTGCGGTACCGCGGCGCCCGATGCACGGTCACGGTCGTGTCCCCGAGTACGGTCTCACTCGCGGTCGCACTGTCGGTCGCACTGTCGGTCGCACTGTCGGTCGCACTGTCGGTCGCACTGTCGGTCGCACTGTCGGTCGCACTGTCGGCGACGGTATCGTTCGACGGGTCCTGGGGCTGCTCGGTGGAACTCACCCGTTTATTGTCCCATGGACAGATGGAAGACTGACTCTATGAACACGATTGCGGTACTCGGAAGCGCCAACATGGACCTCGTCGTACGCCAGGCGCGCCTCCCCCTGCCCGGTGAGACGATCTTCGGGGCCGGTTTCAGCACGGTCCCGGGCGGCAAGGGACTGAATCAGGCGGTTGCCGCCGCTCGACTCGGCGCGGACGTGACCTTTCTGGGAGCGGTGGGAGCGGATGCCTACGGAACCGAGCTGCGTGCGCTGCTGGTGAGCGAGGGCATCCGTTCTACCGAACTCGCCACAGCGGATGCCCCCACCGGCACCGCCCACATCTCCGTCGTGGACAGCGGCGAGAATTCCATCGTCGTGGTGTCGGGAGCCAACGCCACCGTCACCACCCTGAGTGTGGAGCAGCGCGCAGTCGTTGCCGATTCGTCGTTTCTGGTCATGCAGTGCGAGCTGCCGACCCGGGTATTGGTCGAGGGACTCGCGCTCGCTCGCGCGGCCGGTCTGTTCACGGTGCTGACCCCGGCGCCGGTGGTGCCGCTGCCGCCTGGCTTTCTCGCCTCGGTCGACCTCGTCGTACCCAACCAGGGTGAAGCCGCCGAACTCACCGGGGAGAGCGACCCGGTTCGTGCTGCGGAGGTGCTCAGCGCCGGCGGCACCTGGGCGATCGTGACTTTGGGTTCGGAAGGATCGGTCGTGGCCTATGACGGTGAGGCGCTCGGGCTCGCTCCGGCTCGCCCGGTGACAGCGGTCGATACGACTGCTGCGGGCGATACCTTCGTCGGGGCTCTCGTAGCGCGCCTGGCGGTCGGTTACGTGCGCGGCACCGCCATCACTCCCGATCAGATGATCGAGGGCGTGCGCTACGCCACGATCGCGTCCTCGATCGCGGTCACCCGCGCCGGGGCCACCACCTCGATGCCCGCCCAAGCCGAGGTTGACGCAATCCTCCGCTAGCGCTCGAGCGCACAACAAAGACCCGATTGGCTAGCTCTACCGGGCTCTTTGCACGCTCTCCGAGGCGGGCACCGTGAATTCCTGGCGCTCCAGGTCGAGAGTGGGATCGTTGGAGTTGTACGCGTCGAGATAGGGCGCGTAAGTGCGCACGCTGATCTGCTCGGCGGCGATGTCGAAGTGCAGCAGCCGCAGAAACCACTGCCCTCCCTCTGGCAGACCCTCATGGGGCGGCCCCGCTCAAACTATGGTCAGCACCCATTCCGAACGTGTCTTCCACCTGAACAAACGAGACCTCTACCCCTGACACGCGTGTCTCAAGGTCAGAGCCTCGGAACGTGGCCCGTGACGGCGGCGCGAGCTTCATATGCCTGCAGTAGCGAAGCGAGGGTGTTACTTGTCCCAGGTGGGTTTTTCGACGGAAGTGGCGGCGCGGTTTTGGCCGGCGGGGCGCCAGGTTTGGGTGGGGTCGAAGACGAGCGGGCCGCGGATCCACGGTCGGCCGTCTCGCATGTCGATGTCCCAGCCGGAGGTCTCGATGCTGGCATGGCCGGCGTTACAAAGCAGCACCGCGTTGTCGATATCGGTGCGGCCACCCTCACGCCACGGTTTCAGGTGGTGTACCTGGGTGAGCTGGGGTGGCACGGTGCAGCCGGGGATGACACACCCGCCGTCCCTAGCAGCCAACGCTCGGCGTTGCTGGGCGGTGAAGAATCGGTTACTGGTGCCGAGGTGCAGGATCTTGCCGTTGTGGCCGAACAGCACCGGTTGATACCCGCCGGCGCAGATCAATTCGTCGACCTGGGTAGTGGTGAGTGGTCCGTCGATGCCGTCGATCCAGCCGGCGCCGCGGCCAGCCAGGAGGTCGTTGATGTTGATGTGCACAAGCACGGTGGGGGCCGCGCCGCCCAGGGTCGGGGCGCCCGGGTGCCGTGCGGCGGCTTCGAACACTGCGCGGAGAATGCCAGCCTGTTTTTCGCTGCGCGAGCGGGTGTCGTCGGGTTGCTGCGGGCACGGACCGTGTAAGTCTGAACTGAGCGCATCGGGACTGAGCGGGTTGAAACTGAGCGGGTCGGGTGGGTCGGGTGGGTCGCTGCCGAGCGTGTCGCTGGCCTCGCTGGTCGCTCCGACCTCGGGGACTTTGCGCGTTCCGCTGTCCTCGGCGGCTTCGCCGGCCACGACGACCTCGACGCTCGTTTCCGAAGCTGGCTTGTCGTTGCTTTCGGTTTCACGAAACGCGACCCGGGCACGCGGAGTGCTGTCGAAGACTCGGGTCGTGCCGGGAACCGGGGTCGCGGTGTTTTCGGCTCCGGGAACTGGGGTCGCGGTGTTTTCGGCTCCTGGGACCGGGTTCGCCGCCGCGGCGGAGAGGAAAGCGTCGAAGACGTTGCTGACAACGGCTCGATCGAGGGTGGTGAACCAGCCGTTTAGGCTGTAGCCGCCGTTGCTGAGGTTGCCGAAGGTAAGCCAGCTGCGCCGTTCGGGCGGGGTCTCACCGGGCGCGGTGCCGTCGGGGGCGAGGCGGGCCTTCCACTGGATGCCCTGCTGCCGCAGCAACTCCGGTGCGAACGCGATACCGGCACCGGGAAGCCCCTCGGTTTCGGGGGTGATTGCGCCGGAGCCGCTGGCGACCAAGGAACGTTCCACCCGGTCGAGATCCTCCACCAGGACGGAGGAGCGCAGGCCGTCGAGCACCGACACGATCACGCGCGCCTGCTCGAGCCCGAGTTTCCCACACTGCAGTGCTTCACCGAGAACGGGGTAGGTGGGGGCGAGAGGGCGGCCGAGGAGCATCCGCTGGCCGGCTTTCTCGCCGAGCGCGGACCGCTGGCGAACCTCGGCTCGGGACAGCCGGGCGAGGGTGCAGATCAGGTCCACGCCGCTGCGGCAGCCGAGGCGACGGGCCAGCGTCGGCGCAGCCAGCGTCGGCGCAGCCATAGCCCCCGCCGCGTTAGCAGCCGCCGCGCTCCCCGGCACGGCGCTCCCCGGCACGGCGCTCCCCGTTATCGCAGAGGCTGCATCAGCACTCGTAGCAGCAGCCTGGGCGGTAGATGCCTGGGCGGTAGCTGCCTGGGCAGCGGCGCTCTGGGCCGCGGCAGCATCGAAATACACGGACCGGCGCAGCACATCTGTGGTGGAAAGCACCCGGGCTCCGTCGACCACCCGGCCCACATTTTCCAGCGCGAGCAGCACGGTCAGCGATTCTTCATCACCGAGCAGCCCGAACGACACACCACGCAACGCCGCCACTAGAATCTCCCGAGCCTGCTCCACCGCCACAATCACGGGGTGTGAACTGGACTCACTCGGGTTTTCCATGAACATGGGCGCCATTGCCTCCTTCGCACCATTCTACCGCGAATCGAACACAAAAGCGATAGAACCTCATAAGTCTTCCAATCAATAAATTGGCACGATCGATGCGAATTCACGATGACAGCGGTCAATTCTGCAAGGTATTACCGAGGCCCGCCCTCGTGATTCACCGCCGCGGCAGTCTGCGTCCTATCGAAGAAATAAACGATTCTTCATCAGAAATAAGCCCCGAACAATTTCGCCGGCCCCACGGCCCGACGCAGCCAATTCTCCGCCGCCGATGAACGACCGCGGCGGTCATCGGCGCTGAGTTGGCTCGTGGTCTTCCTGTACCCCGACGACTGTGCACCACCTTCCGCCCGTGCCTCGCCGGTACCAGTGCCTCGCCGGTACCAGTGACTCAACGCAAACCCCCGACAGCATCGAAACTCAACCCTCAGGGAAGGGGCAGCACCGGCACATGCCCGATCAGGGTGGCCCGGGACCCGGAGGCGTGGATGGCGCCGCTCGCCAGGCCGTCCGCCCAGGGCAGGGCGCCGGTGGCGAGCGCGAGCCAGGTGGCGGCATCCGTTTCGATGACGTTGGGCGGTGTACCGCGGGTGTGGCGCGGGCCGGCGACGCACTGCACTGCGCCGAACGGCGGCACGCGCACCTCAAGAGTGTTGCCCTCAGCCTGTTCGGCCAGCAGCTGCAGGGTGTAGCGCACGGCTTGCGCCCGGATGTCCCGGCTCGCGCTGTTACCCGCAGCGACCGCCGCGAGGGCCGCTCGCACGGCCGCCCGGCCGGCTCCGTCGTCGATACGCGCTCGTGCCATGCTTCCAGTCTGCCCGATCCGCCGGGCCCGGGGCATCGGGTAGCCTGAAACGGTGAAGATTCTGGTCCTTGGTTCCGGTGCCCGCGAGCACGCCATTATCACCGCGCTGCTTCGTGAGCAGCCGCGACCGAGCGTCGAATGCGCTCCCGGCAACGCCGGTATCGCCGCCGAAGTTGCGGTCGTAGCGCTCGACCCCAACGACCCGGTCGCCGTCGCCGACTATGCCGTGTTGAACAGCATCGAACTCGTCGTCATCGGCCCGGAGGCCCCGCTCGTGGCCGGCGTCGCCGACGCCCTGCGCACTCGCGGTATCGCCGTATTCGGGCCCGACCGGGCCGCCGCTGCCCTCGAGGGCAGCAAGACCTTCGCCAAACGCATCATGGATGAGGCCGGGGTTCCCACCGGCCGCGCCGTGCGCGCGGGCTCACTCGCCGAAACCAGCGCTGCGCTCGACGAGTTCGGAGCGCCCTACGTGGTCAAGGCCGACGGCCTCGCCGCTGGCAAGGGCGTGCTGGTCACATCGGATCGCGCCGCAGCCCTCGCCCACGCCACCTTCTGGCTCGAACACGGCAGCGTGCTCATCGAAGAGTTCCTCGACGGCCAGGAGATCTCGCTGTTTCTACTCAGCGACGGCCACAGCGTCTTACCGCTCTCGCCCGCCCAGGACTACAAACGCGCCCTCGACCACGACGCCGGCCCGAACACCGGCGGCATGGGCGCGTACTCGCCGCTGCCCTGGCTCGACGCCCGGTTCGGCAGCGAGAACGAGTTCGTCGACGAGATCATCGAGACGGTTGCGTTGCCGACGATACGCCAGCTCGCCGCCGAGGGCACCCCGTTCGTCGGGTTGCTCTACTGCGGACTTATTTTGACGGATGCCGGCATCCGAGTCATTGAATTCAACGCGCGCTTCGGAGACCCCGAGACGCAGGTCGTGCTGCCGCGCCTGCTCACGCCGCTGTCTGGCCTGCTGCTGGCCGCAGCGACCGGCACACTCGGCACACTACCCCGACCGGAGTTCTCCGCCGATGTGGCCGTGACGGTGGTGGTCGCGAGCGAAAATTACCCAGAATCCCCGCTGGTCGGGCGCGAGATCACCGGATTGGACGCCGCATTGCGGGTGCCCGGTGTCACGATCGCACACGCCGCGACGGCGGCTCGGGGTGACACGATCGTGTCCACCGGCGGCCGAGTGCTCAGCGTCGTCGCCGTGGGCGCCTCATTCATCGAGGCGCGCGCGCGTGCCTACGAGGCGCTCGGGCGGGTGTCGCTGGAGGGCTCACACTATCGAACAGACATCGCCGCCCGCGTCGCCTGACTGACGCCCCGACGCCGCGCGACAGGCGATGGCGGAGCCATCGCCTGTCAGCGGGCTCAGGTGCGTCGGCCCATGGCACGAAACTTCGACACCCGGCGCGGCAGCAGCTCGTCTACCGGCACGTTTGAGAGCGTGGACAGCTCGTACTCGATGGCCGCCGCCATCCGCTGGCAGAATGCCCGTCCTTCCTCGGCTGCATTCGGGCGCTCATCGACGATGTGGTCGACGATCCCGTTGGCAAAGAGCGACGCAACGTCTACGCCCTGTGCTTCCGACATGGCCGGGGCAAATTCCGTCGTTCGGTGCACGATGGCGCTCGCGCCCTCGGGCGGCAGCGGAGACAGCCAGGAATGCTGCGCGGCGATGGTGCGGTCAGCCGGTAACAATGCGAGCGCCCCACCGCCGGCTCCCTGGCCGAGTAAGACCGACACACTGGCCGACCGCAGGCCGATGAGCTCATGCAGGGAACGGGCGATTTCACCGGCCATTCCCCCCTCCTCGGACTCCTGCGACAGGGCGGCCCCGGCCGTATCGATCACGGTGAGCAGCGGCAGCCCGAGTTCTTCGGCGAGGCGCATACCTCGGCGGGCCTCGCGTAGCGACCCCGGGCCCATCGTGGTGTCGCGTGACGGCCGCGGGCGGATGTGACCCAGAACGATGCAGCTCTGCTGCCCGAAGCGCGCCAGAGCGAGCATGAGCCCCGGGTCGTTCTCGCCCTCGCCCGTGCCGTTGAGCGGCAGCACGTCGTGGGCGCCATAGGCAAGCAGCTGGCGCAGGTCGGGCCGGCGCGGGTTTCGCGAGATTTCGATGGATGCCCACGCGCCAACAGGAGCGGGCCGCACCTGCAGGCTTTCCGGGGCCGCCACCGGGGTGGTCGCCTTGCCGGTGAGGATGGTGAGCGCCCGGTCGACGATTTCCGGCAGCTGCTCAGGCGGCACGACGGCATCGATCAGGCCGTGGTTGAACAGGTTTTCGGCGACCTGCACGTTCTCCGGAAACTTCTTTCCGTAGAGCGCTTCATAGACCCGCGGGCCCAGGAACCCGAGCAGCGCGCCCGGCTCCGCCACCGTGACGTGCCCGAGCGATCCCCACGATGCCATAACTCCGCCCGTGGTGGGGTGCCGCAGGTAGACGAGATACGGATGCCCCGCCTGCCGGTGCGCCCGCACGGCGGCGGTGATCTTCACCATGGAGAGAAAGGCGAGCGTGCCCTCCTGCATGCGGGTACCGCCGGAGGCCGGCCCGGCCAGTACCGGCAGCCCCTCGCGAGTGGCGCGTTCGATCGCGTCGACGATACGGTCCGCGGCGGAGAGCCCGATGGAGCCGGCCAGGAACGCGAACTCGCTCACCACGATCACTACCCGATGCCCGCGGATCAGGCCCTCGCCCGTCAGCACGGATTCGTCGGTGCCGCTCTTCTGCCGAGCTTTCACCAGAGCAAGCCGGTACGCCTCGTCCGGGTCGGGATCGACCACGGGCTGGTCCCAGCTCGAAAACGATCCGTCGTCGAGTACCACCCCGATAAGTTCGGCGGCGCTGAGGTGACGGGTTTTCGGTTCGGTCAACGCGTTGTCATTCGGCACGGTTAGATCCCTTCCACTGCACGATTGAGCCAGTCACGTATTTCGCTGCCGTGCTGGTTGAGCACCGGCGGAGCAGAGTGCGTGGTGTTGGTCGTCTCGGCGGTGTCGGCGGGGCTGAAGAACCGCAGCGGCGGGCCCGGGAGGCTGATCTTGCCGAGCACATCATGCTCGACGTCGATCAGCAGTCCCTGCGACAGCGCCTGGTCCCACTGATAGACCTCATCCAATGAGCGCACTTTTCCGGCCGGAATTCCGGCCTGGCCAAGCTTGTGCAGCAGCGGCGCGGCGTCGAAATGGGCGAAGGCATCCGTTATCGCCGCCTTGAGGCTCTCCCGGTTGCGCACGCGATGGGCGTTGGTGGCCCACTCGGCCCGGGCAGGATCAAAGCCGAACTCGGCCGCGAAGGTGGCCCAGAGCTTCTCACTGCCGATGCTGATCTGCACGCTGCCGTCGCGGCACGCGAACAGTCCGTAGGGTGCGATTGACGGATGGTGGTTGCCCTGGGCCTCAGGCACCTCGCCCGCCACGGTAGCGCGGGTGCCCTGAAAGGCGTGCACTCCCACGAGTGCGGCCAAAAGCGAGGTGCGAACGATCTGCCCCTCTCCCGTGCGCTCGCGCTGCAGTAAGGCAGCGAGGAGCCCGAAGGCGCCGTACATTCCCGAGAGCAGGTCGGCGATCGGCACCCCCACCCGCTGCGGGTCGTCTGGGCCGGATCCGGTGAGTGACATGAGGCCGGCTTCGCCCTGCAGAATCTGGTCGTAGCCGCTGCGGCTCGACTCAGGGCCGTCGTGGCCGAAACCGGTGATCGAGAGGATCACGAGCGACGGGTTGAGCTCGTGCATCGCCTCGGGCGAGAATCCGAGGCGATCCAGAACACCGGGGCGGAAGTTCTCGACCACCACGTCGGCGCGCAGCAGCAGGTCGCGCAGCACAGCGCGGCCGTCGTCGCTCTTCAGATCGAGGGCGATCGACTCCTTGTTGCGGTTGCAAGAGAGGAAATACGTGGATTGCAGGTTGTCGTCGGGACCGACGAACGGCGGACCCCAGCCCCGGGTATCGTCTCCCATTCCGGGATTCTCCACCTTGATGACGCGTGCCCCGAGGTCGGCGAGCATCATGCTCGCGTGCGGCCCGGCGAGGGCACGACTCAGGTCGACGACCAGATAGCCCTCGAGTGGACCTCGCGCTCGGGTCTGAGTGTCCGTGCTCATATTCAGTCCTCTCTCGATCTGCGGTGTGTGGTGTGTCTACAGCCAGCCCGGGAGGACCAGCACCGCCCAGGCGATGGCAGGGCCGGCCACCACGACGATGCCGCTGTAGGCCAAGATCTGCTTGTAGAAGCGATCTTTGTCCACGTCGTCGGGGGCGTTGGCCAGCACGAGGGCGCCGTTCGTAGAGAACGGCGACACGTCCACGATGGTCGATGCCACGGCGAGGGCGCAGATCACGCCGATCGCCCCGATTTCGCCGCTGGCCAGGAACGGTACGGCGAGCGGGATGAGGGCAGCCAGGATGGCGGTCGAAGAGGCGAAAGCCGAGACGATGGCACCGATATAGCAAATGAGCAGCGCCGCCAGCAGGGGCATACCCAGGTTGGCTACGGCATCCGACACGTATGCGATGGTGCCGGCCTCTTCGAGCACGCCCACGAAGGTGAGCATGCCGCAGATGAGCAGCACGGTCGACCAGCTGATCTTGTTGACGGCACCCTTCTGCGCCGCGGGCGAGACCAGGGCGAGGATGACGGCGATGGTGATGGCCACGAAACCGACATCGACCTTAAAACCGAGTGCGATGACGGCCAGGGCGATGAGGCCGGCCACGGTGATCAGCTGAGGAATGCGTTCCGCACGGGTCGATGTCTCCCGTGCGCCGTCACCGGCGGGATCGCGGGGTCCGTAGATGCCGGAGCCGAAGCCCTTGAATGCCACGTCGCCACCGGCCCTGGCACCCACGCTGACCGCCATCCGAGCCTCGGCGGCCTGCTCCACGAAGTGTCCGACCCGGCTCGAGAGGAGCCCCCGGCCACCGAGCACGATGAACAATACGACGGCGATCAGGAAGTTGAAGATGAGGCTCGACAGGAACACCGCCGTAGGGCTCGCGTCGAGCCCCGTGGTCGAGATGAGGCTGTTGACGATCACACCGTAGACGGCGATGGGCGAGAATCCGCCGCCCTGCGCTCCGTGAATCACCATCATGCCCATAAGCAGGGGGCTGATCTTGTACTTGCGGGCAAAGCCGAGCGCGATCGGCGCCACGATGGCTACCGCGGCCGGAGACAGTGCACCAACGGCGGTGATCACAGCCGTGATGATGAACATGATCCAGGGGATAAGAGCTACCCGTCCACCGACAAGTCGAACCGATCCGCGCACGAGCAGGTCGATCGTGCCGTTGCCCTGCGCGATCGCGAAGAGGTACGTGACCCCCACGAGTGTCAGGAAGAGCCCGCCGGGAAAATTGGCGAGGATGTCAGCGGTCTCCATGCCGAGGAAGACTGTGCCGAGCAGGAAAGCACCGACGAAAGCCAACGCCCCCATATTGACGGGAAGTAGCGTGGCGGTCAGAAACATCACCGCCAGGATGATGATCGAGATGATGGGAGCGGACATCCTTGTTCCTCCATGATTCAAGCGAATGTGGGCTATTGGCTCACTGGACTAGCCTCCTAGATAGTAGGTGAGTTTGTCAACGCCCGTGTACCCTAGGGTCACACTTCGATGCGGGAGGTACACGCGTGGCCCAGGAACTAGAACCCCAGCCCCTGTCGCGCGTGTCGAAACCACGGCTGTACGAACAGCTCGTGGCGCAGCTTCTGTCGTACATCGAGTCGGCTCACCTGGGCCCCGGTGACCTGTTGCCCGCCGAACGCGATCTCGCGGAACGTCTCGGCGTCTCCCGCGCCACCCTGGCGCAGGCGCTCGTCGCCCTCGAGGTGCTCGGAGTCATCGATGTCCAGCACGGCACCGGAGCCGTGCTCGTGTACCGGCCCAGCATCGCAACGGTGATCAAGGGACTCCGCGACCACCGAAACCGGCTGCCGGAAATCGTCGAGGCCCGCAGCACCCTCGAGGTGAAGCTGGCCGAGCTCGCCGCGCTGCGGCGAACCGATGCCGACTTGGCCGCGATCGAGAACGCCGTGCGGATCATGGCCGAGGAAATCGCGGCCGGCGACCGCGGCGCGCACGGCGACGAGCTCTTTCACCAGGCCGTCACGGCGGCCGCCCACTCCCCCGTACTGGCCCAGCTCATGACGTTCATCGCCGAGATGATTCTCGAAACGAGATTGGAGTCCCTGGCCCAGCCGGGCCGGCCCGAGCAGTCCCTGGCCTCGCACCAAACCATCACCGCGGCGATCCGGGCGCAGAACGTCGCGGCCGCGAGCGCGGCGATGCTCTCGCACATCGAGCTCGTCTCCGACGTCGCCCTGCTGAAGTGAGAGAGAATACAAGCGTGACCGAATCCGCGCAGCCCACAGCATCCGTCGCCCGCGATCTGCCCGGATGGCTTCATGCCTACTCGGGCAAGGTGCGGGACCTCTATATTCCCACCGACGGAACGACGGATGCCCCGGCCGACCTGATGAGCACCTCCCGCGTGCTCGTGGTCGCCAGCGACCGGGTGAGCGCGTTCGACCATGTGCTGGAGCCGGGCATCCCGGGAAAGGGAGAGCTGCTCACGACTCTCAGCCTGTGGTGGTTCGACCGCTTGACCGGCATCCCCAATCACCTCGTCGCCGACCACGAACAGGTCGGTAGCACCGTGCGCGAGCTCATCCCCGCGCCTGTCGCTGGCCGGGCGATGCTCTGCCGCACCCTCGACATGTACCCCATCGAGTGCGTCGTGCGCGGCTACCTGACGGGCAGTGGCTGGAAGGAATATGCCCAGTCCCAGTCGGTGTGCGGCATCGCGCTGCCGGCCGGCCTCGAGAACGGCGACCGCCTGCCGGAACCCATCTACACCCCCGCGTGGAAGGCTCCTCTGGGCCAGCACGACGAGAACATCACGTTCGAACGCACGATAGAACTCGTCGGGCCGGGCATTGCCGCCGAGCTCCGCGACCTCTCCCTCACCCTCTTCGCCACCGCCGGAGCGATAGCCGAGAAGGCCGGCGTCATCCTCGCCGACACCAAGTTCGAATTCGGCGCCGACCGGCAGACCGGCATGACCGTGCTCGCCGACGAGGTGCTCACGAGCGACTCCAGTCGGTACTGGGACGCAAAAGCCTGGCACCTGGGCACGACACCCGACGAGCGCATGGCGAGCTTCGACAAGCAGATCGTGCGCGACTGGCTCGCCGCCCACTGGGACGGTACCGGTGCCCCGCCCGAGCTGCCGGCCGAGATCGTGGAGCAGACCGCGGCCCGCTATCGCGAACTGCTCGAGCGTCTTACCGGCGCCTGAGTTGTGCCTGCTGTGACTCTCCGCGCGAATGACCTGCTGGCCGCCGAAACCGGAATGGGCGCGGTGACTTTGCGCGTGGGCAACCTCGACGCCATGCTCGCCTACTACCGCGACATCGTGACGCTTGAGTTACAGAGCCACGACGGGCCGGTCGCCGTGCTCGGGCGTGGCCGGATACCGCTCGTTATTCTGCAGCACGCGCCCGAGCTCGCAGCCGCCGAACGACGCTCGGCGGGGCTCTACCACACGGCCATTCTCTTCAACACGCAGGCCGATCTTGCCGCCGCCGTCTTTTCGATCGGCACGAAGTCCCCGGGAACGTTCACGGGCAGTGCCGATCACTTGGTCAGCCAGGCTTTCTACTTCACCGACCCTGAGGGAAACGGCATCGAGTTGTACTGGGACCGCGACCGCACACTGTGGAGCTGGGCCCACGGCCAGGTTGAAATGGCCTCGCTCCAGCTCGACCCGAATGCATTCATTTCAGAGCATATGTCGGCCGAGCCGAGTGAGGGTGCCGCCATCGTCGGGCACGTGCACCTCTCGGTCGGAGATGTCGCGACCGCTCGCGAGTTCTACGTGAACCATCTCGGCTTCGAGGCGACCGCGAACTTCGGCCCCTCCGCACTGTTCGTCTCGGCCGGGGGCTACCACCACCACATGGCCATGAACACCTGGGAGAGCTCGGGAACCGGCAAACGCCGCCTGGCCCTGGGCCTCGGCGAGATCAGCATTATCGTGCCCGGTGCCGATGACATCGGCGCCCTCAACGAGCGCATGGCCCACTACAAAGTGGGCACCAGTTACGACGGGCAGACCCTCGCATTTGACGACCCATGGGCCAACCGCATCCGGGTGCGCGCCGGCACGTCGGTATCCGCTGAAAACCCGGTCGCGACGGTCTAGGCGCGCGCAACCGGCCCACGCTCGACAGCACCCGGTGGCTCAGCGGGCGGCGCGGGCGGTGCGACGGGTGAGGCCGTGCACGGTGGCCTGATAGTCCTTGACGTTGAGCGGGCGGCCGGGCAGCTTGGGCCGGGGCGCGTCGGCCGCACGCAGGCCGTCGAGCACGATGGAGAGCTGACGACGCCACTGGCCGGCATAGCCGGCGCCGAGGCCACCCAGCGATCCGACCATGGTGACGAGCACTGCAAGGTCGACCGCGTCGACATCTCGGCGCAGCGTGCCATCTTTTTTCGCGCGGGCCACGAGACTCGCGATGAAGCCGTCGAACTCGGCGGCGGGTCGCGCTGACGGGTCCAGCTGGGCCATGCGCCGTAGAATCGGCGGCAGCGCCGGGTCGGCGACGAGCCATTCCGCAACCCGTTCGGTATAGATGACGAGCGCCTCCCACGCGTTGGGCGCCGCCTCGATTTCCCCACGCACCGCGTGCAATTCGGCGAGCGCGAGGTCATAGAGCGCGCGCACAAGGTCGTCCCTGGTCGGAAAGTTGCGGTAGAGAGTCGCCACACCAACCTCGGCCTGACGCGCGATCTCCTCGAGCGAGGCGTCGATTCCATACTGCGCAAACTGGGCACGAGCCGTCACAACAAGACGGTCTCGATTCAGCCGGGCGTCTCGGCGACGGGGCGGAAGCGGCGCGGTTCGCTCGGGCAAAGACGGGGCTGGCACGCCATCCTGGGGCTTTCGGGTCGGCGGGGTCATGCGCTCCAGTCTAGAACTTTGACCTGCTCGGTTCGCCTTGGTGTTGCGCCCGCAGTCGCAACCTGCGCACAATTTGGACAAGCCGAATGGAAACCGATGACTCCCAAGAACAACACTTGCGAATTCGACCCCGAGATCGTGACCGATTTTCGAGAAAAGATGAGCTACGGGCCCTCTCTCGACCTGCCCAGACTCCTCCGGCGCGGCCTTTTTGCAGGAAGCCTTTTTGCAGGCGGCCCTCGAACTCACTTTTTTTCCAGAGCTGTGTGCCATGCGCCGGAGTTTGACGCGTGACCGCTCATTTTCAGGTCGGTCGCGGCGCCGTGCTGCCGGGCTTTCCCGATGCGCACGTGCACCTCGCACTGATCGACGAGACTGCTCTGCGAAGCGGCGAACTCGAGGTTCTCGCATGACTCCCACTATGAACGGTGCGACCGGCCTCGACGTCCCCCTCGCTTTTGCCCGGCGGATGGACCGCATTGACGGCCTGGCACATTATCGCGCCAGATTTCTGGGAACAGACACCGACCCCGAGACCGCCAACCCGCGCTCCTACCTCGACGGCAACTCGCTCGGTCGCCCGCTGCGGGCCAGCGCCGAGCGCATCGCCGACTTTCTCGCGCAAAACTGGGGCACCCGACTCATTCGCGGATGGGACGAGCAGTGGATGGACCTGCCCCTGCAGATCGGTGACGACCTCGGCCTGGCCTGCCTCGGCGCCGAAGCCGGCCAGGTTTTCATCGGCGACTCGACCACCGTGCTGCTCTACAAACTGGCCAGGGCCGCCGTGGATTCACGGCCGCACCGAACCGAAATCGTGCTCGACAGCGATAACTTCCCCACCGACCGATACGTTCTGGAAGGGATCGCGCGCGAGCGCGGCCTGACGCTCCGCTGGATCGAATCCGATACCGAGGGCGGCGTTACCGCCGAACAAGTGCGCAGCGTCGTCGGCCCACAGACCTCGCTCGTGCTGCTCAGCCACGTGGCCTACCGTTCCGGCTACCTCGCCGACATGCGGGCCATCACGGCCGTTGCCCACGAGCATGATGCCCTCGTGCTCTGGGACCTGAGCCACTCGGTCGGCTCTGTTCCGATCGAACTCGACCGCTGCGCCGTCGATCTCGCGGTCGGCTGCTCGTACAAATACCTGAGCGGGGGCCCGGGCGCTCCGGCCTTCGGGTATGTAAAAAGCGACCTGCAGGCTGTACTGACCCAGCCGATTCAGGGCTGGATGGGTTCTCAAGCCATCTTCGAAATGGGGCCGGGGTATCGGCCGGCCACCGGTATCCGTCGATTCATGAGCGGCACACCTGCCGTGGTGGGCATGCTCGCTATGCAGGACACCATTGCCCTGCTGGGCGAAGCCACGATCGGGTCGGTACGAGCCAAGTCGGTCGCGCTGACCGAGTTTGCGATCACCCTCGTTGATGCGTGGCTCGCGCCGATGGGGGTCACCGTCGCGTCGCCGCGCGAGCAGACCCATCGCGGCGGGCACGTGACCATCAACCATCCGCTGATGCGCCAGGTCACGAAGATTCTGTGGGACAACGATGTGATTCCAGATTTTCGGGCACCCAACGGGCTGCGGCTCGGCCTTGCCCCGCTCAGTACGAGCTTCGTCGAGACCTACGACGGAGTGGCCGCCGTGCGCGACGTCTTGCGCGGCATTCTGCTCGGTCGAAGCGGCGTAGCCGAGTAGGCCGACACCGAGGCGGGCCGGTGCGGCCCGCCTCGGCCTGTAGAATTGCAGTGATTTGCCACGACTATTAGCCCCAGACTGTATGCGGAGTGCCCAGTGCCAACGATCGTCGTCGAAGTAATGCCCAAGGCCGAGTTGCTTGACCCCCAGGGCAAGGCCATCGCCGGCGCCCTCGGTCGCCTCGGTCAGACCCAGACAGCGCTGGCCAACATCAGCGGAGTGCGCGTCGGCAAGCGCTTTGAGATTTCCATCGATGGCGCCGCGGATGCCGACGTCTTGGCCGCCGTGCGCGTGCTCGCAGATTCGGTGCTGTCAAACTCCGTGATCGAGGACGTCGTCGGTATCCACGTGCAAGACGCTCCTTCGTCAGCGGTCGCCTAATGCGGATCGGCGTCGTCACCTTTCCCGGCTCGCTCGATGATCGCGACGCAGCGCGCGCGATCCGCCTGGCCGGCGCCGACGCCGTGGCACTCTGGCACGGCGACCATGACCTGCACGGCGTTGACGCCCTGGTACTGCCCGGCGGGTTCAGCTACGGCGACTATCTGCGGGCCGGCGCCATTGCCAGCCTCTCGCCGATCATGACCGAAGTCATCGACGCAGCGAACCAGGGCATGCCCGTGCTGGGCATCTGCAACGGATTCCAGATGCTCACCGAGGCCCACCTGCTCGACGGCGGCCTCATTCGAAACGACAGGGGCCGCTTCATCTGCCGCGACCAAGGCCTGCGCATCGAGAACAACACGAGCGACTGGACGACCGGCTTCGCCGCCAACGCCGAGATCGTCATTCCGCTCAAGAACGGCGAGGGCTCGTTCATGGCCTCCGACGAGACCCTCCGGGCGCTCGAGGGCGAGGGCCGCATCGTGGCCCGTTACATCGGCGGCAACCCGAACGGGTCACTGAACGACGTCGCCGGCGTCACCAACGCCCGCGGCAACGTCGTCGGCCTCATGCCACACCCCGAGCACGCCGTCGAGGCCGGGTTCGGCCCCGACACCGACGATGCCATGGCGAGCGGCGTCGACGGTCTCACCTTCTTCACCTCGGTCATTGCGCGGGCGCTCGTCGGGCGCTAGCCGATGCCCTAGCCACAGCCTGCCACCCGTGTGCGTCGAGCTCGCGCCGCGTGGGAGTGATATTCGACAACCGACGGTCAGAGACCAGCTGCACCCTGCTCCAACCGGCCTAAGCGGTAATAATTTACGGTGCGCGTCCGTCTCCGATCGACATCTTTTTAATTTGTAGGCATGAATATCCTGCGCCCACCGACCAGCTCACGAGGACTCTGCGGTGCTGGACATCGGCGGGATCGTTAGTGTCTTGCGGGAGATCCTCGGCGCCCTCGCTCGTCGCCTACCGGAGCCGGGTCGCACACGCTCCGTGGATGAATCGGCGGGAGCCTCGTGCGTTGGTGCGAGTGCGACCCAGCTCAGTGCCACAGCCCTACGGCCCGAAAGTCAGTGCAGAGGGCTGTGTGCTCGGATGGGTGTGCCGATCCCGAGGATGGCGCTGTGCAGTACGGGTGGCATGCTCAGTGCCGGTTCGTCGATGCGTGTCGGGCCGCCGGACGCTATCCAGGCCAGAAGGGCGTCCAGGGCGGCGGGCTGGTCTATTCCACCCAGCCACACCGACGGCCCGGTGACTCCCGTGTTTCCCTCACGGCGGGCCACCGCCGCGATCGCTCCTCGGGCGCAGGCGCCCAGGCATTCTGTGGAAACAAGGACACCGCCCGTGCCGGTCATAATCGTCGACCGCAAGCGGTCGGCACCATCTTGACCGACAGCTAGTCGGTGGAGCGCACTGCAGCGATGCCCGGCACACACGGCGACCAGTGGGCCGCTGGCTTCCTGTTCGATCGGGGACGAAGCTTGGGTGTGTTTCATGGTGGCACTCCATTCTGTTGTGTCGTACGAATGTTTTCTCGGTGAAGCGTCAGTTCGAATCCAGGTCCCAGGCGGGGAAAGGATCGGCCAGGCATTTCCATTCGCTGGGACCGCTGACAAATTCGCGATCGGTGAGTAGGCAGGCGTCGAGGTTGGTGGTGAGCGTGGCTGCGTCGAGGTCTTTGCCGAAGAAGGCAATTTCCTGGCCCCACGGCGACTCAGGGTCGTGGCTGCCCACCTCGATCGGCACTGCGGACGGGTGGATCTCCAACATCACGTCACTCCGAGTGATGCTGGCTATGGCTTCGGATACGGCGCTTCGCCCGGAACCGGCGAGGCTGAGCGAGGTCGCGCCGCTGGCTCGCACTATGGATGATTTGCCGGCACCGGGCAGTCCGCTGATGAGGTTCACGGTGAAAATACGTTGCGGAGTCATGGCTGCTACTCTAATTGATAATTATTATCAATAAGTCGAGGTGGCCATGAAAGTTCGAAATTCACTCAAAGCGCTCAAGAAACTCCCGGGCGCACAGATCGTGCATCGCCGGGGACGAGTGTTCGTGATCAACAAGAAAAACCCACGCTTGAAAGCCCGTCAGGGTTAGCGTGGAAACCGCGAGATGTCACCGGGCGAGTCTTCTCCGCCGTAGGAACCGAGCCAGCCCCCAACGGCACCGACGCGGCGGCTGAAGCGCGCGTTCAAAGCGCGCGTTCGAATGACGGTGGTCGCCGAGCTTGCCGTAGACGAGCAGCATGCTGGTCGACGTGATTGAGTTCGCCGACGATGGTCGGCAGAGCCGCAGCCCGCGGTGTGATGCAACCATCACGAACACAATTCGGGCGCACACTGGATTTTTGCGCGATTGCAAAATCTCAGTCACGCGGGTTTTTCGGCGAGTAGTCAGAACGTCTAAAACGGGGGCTTATTCAGGCGCGGCTGCAACGATGGACGTCTCCTACCCCGCCACGAGTCGAAAGTCACCATGACCCCGCGTCTGCTGTTCCGTTCCGTCGCTATCGCCGAAGCCATTACCTGGGCGCTACTCATCGCCGGGATGCTCATGAAGTACGTTCTCGACGCCGGTGAGATCGGGGTGCAGATCGGCGGCTTTGTGCACGGACTGGTCTTCATCGCCTTCGGAATGACAGCCCTCCTGGTGGGCGTCAATCAGCACTGGAACTTTCGGCTCACCGCGATAGCGATGGTTGCCGCAATCGTTCCCTTCGGCACGATCCCTCTCGACCGCCGATTCGAGAAGAATGGGTTGCTGAACGGAGAGTGGCGGCAGACCCGCACCGCCGACCCTCGAGACCACACCCGGGTCAGCGCCCTGCTCCGCTGGATGCTGGCTCGGCCGGTGCTCCTCGCCTGCATCATGGGGATCGCCCTGGTGTCGATCATGGCCACGCTGCTTTCGATCGGTCCGCCCGGCAGCATCAGTTAGCGTTGTGCGCCATGATCTCCGCACCCGACGCGCGGGGCCGGTCAGCCGAGCGTCGCTGGCTGCTGCGGGGTGATGCCGACACGGGGGTGGCGTGCGGCAGCGGCCAGCGTGAGCGCGGCATCCGCTTTCTCGAGGGGAAACGTCGTTCCGACCAGAGCCGAGAACGGATGCCGATGCCACGCTCCACTGAGATACGTCGCTGCTTGCTGCAGGTCGTCCGGCGTGTAATTGTGCACGCCGCGCACGGTGATCAGGCGGCGCACGATCGACTCTGGGTCGAGCAGCACCGGCTCCCCCGGTGAGACACTGCCGACCAGCACGACCACGCCGCCGATACCGATCAGGTCTATCGCCGTGTGCACGGCCAGTCGGGCGCCACTCAGTTCGAGGGCGATCGTCGGCTCGGCAGCCCCCGCGTCCTGGAGCGCGGCGAGCACGCTCGCTACCCCGGTCGGTGATTCCCGCGGTGCCCCAGGGTCCGCGACCGCCGCGGCCCCGAACGCGAGCGCGAGCTGTCGGCGAGCCGGATCGGGGTCGCTGACGAGCACGAGCGCCCCGGCATCCGTCGCCATCGCGCAGGCCGTGACCCCGAGCATTCCGCCACCGGTTACCAACACGGTAGCCCCGGCCAGCGGTACGAGAGCGGATGCCGCCCCCAGCGCCGCGACAACCGTGGCGGTCGCGCAGGAGGCCGGCGCCAGAACCGTGGCGGGAACCTGCTCGTCGACGACGACGACCGCCGTCCCGCCACGCACCTGCACATGGCTGGCAAAACCTCCGCTCAGTTCCCAGCCCCGCTGCATCCGTTCGTGGCCGTATTTGACCAGCTCGAGGCATTTCTGGGGCACGCCACGGCGGCAGCGCGGGCACGTTCCGCAGCTCACGGCGACCGACCAGACCACTCGCTGCCCAACCCGCAGCGGCATTCCATTTGCGGCATATGACCGTTCGGTCACGGCGACGATACGGCCGATCTGCTCGTGCCCGAGCACGAGCGGTTTCGCGGCCGAACGGTGGCCGAGCACTGTGTGTACGTCTGAGCCGCAGACCGTGGCCAATTCCACTTCGACCAGCACATCACCGGGCCGCAGCAGCACGCCGGGTACCGCCACGCACGCGAGCGGCTGGCCAACGCCCGACCAGACCATAGCTTCCGCGGCGCGCGGCAATACCACCTCACGACCGACTCCAAGGGTGAGGGCGGGCAGCGTCATGTGGTCAGCGACCGGATCGTGTTCGGGCATGACTACTCGATCGTCTCCTCACGCAGGCCGAGCAGTTCGGCGAGGTCGGCGACGCTCTCGATGACGACATCGGCCCCGGCATCTTCGAGGGTGGCGGTGTCATGCGTGCCGGTCAGGACTCCCACGATCAGGCCGGCGCCGGCGCTCTGGCCGGAGAGCATGTCGCTCGCGGTGTCGCCGACGACAACCATGGCAGCAACGCTCGACGCGCCGGTGCGCAGCAGCGCGGTGAGCGGCAGATCGGGATAGGGCCGGCCACGGCCGGCTTCGGCCGGGCAGAGGCTGACGTCGATGAGGTCGTCCCAACCGAGTGAGTCGATGAGCGTGTCCTGCGTCGCCCGAGAGAATCCCGTTACCAGGGCCACCTTCACGCCAGCGTCCCGCAGTTCCTGGAACAGGTCGGCCGCACCCGCGATCGCCGTCACCCCGACCTGTTCGACGAGTTCACCATAAGCGGTTTCGAACTCGGCCGTCGCGGCGACGGCCGCTTCTTCGGAGTCGGTCAGTTCGCGAAAGACATCCAGTTTGGACTGCCCCATGGTCGCGCGCACGAACTCGATGGCTTCCGCGAGCTCATCAGCGCTGTCCGTCAACCCGCTGCGCTCGGCGGCGAGCGCGAACGCCCGCTCGACCAGTCCGTCGTCGGTCACGGTGGTGCCGGCCATGTCGAAGACGACGAGCTCAACGTCAACGTCAACGTCTTCGGTGTCCAAATCGTCAAGATCAAGATCAAGGGAAAAAGGTGCGGTGCTCATGGGGTGCCTTTCAGGGTGAGGGAGATGGGTGAATCGCATACGGTTGCGATGACGTGCTCAGCGAGACTGAGACTGCGACTGCGACTGCGACTGCGACTGCGACCGAGACCGAGTCCGAGTCCGAGTCCGAGACCGAGTCCGGTCGTCATACCGATCCCGGTGGTTGCCGCGACGCGATAGACGCCGGGTTCGGGCTGGTCGATGTCGTGGTTGATCGCCACGATGACCGTTCCGGAATCGATCGACCCCCGGGTCGTTGTGACCCGACCGGGACGCACGGCCGTCACCGCGGTTCGGTAGCGAAATTCGACGCCCCGATTGGCCAGGTACGCGGCAGGGCCGGCTTCGGCCTGGCGCGGATTGACCTGAAGATCCCACGCAAGCATCGCCCCGCCCCGTGCCGTACCGGGGGCGAGCGGCAAACGAGCACTGACCTCGGCAGCGCTCCGCATCACCACGTCGGGTTGACCAGGGCCGACGATTCCGCTGGCGACCTGACCGCGGAGCGAGCGCAGAGGCCGTCCGCGCATCCGCGATACCGGGGCCGACGTCTTCACGCAAATGTCGAGGGAAAAAGCGCTGCAGATTGCCACGTGAAACCTTCCTCAATCGAGGCCATTACGTTTAGTCACATTAAGCAGACCGTGCCAACAATGATGGTGCGCCGGGTAACCAGCAGGTGAACGGGCAGCGGCAAGTGAACGAGCGTGACTGTGGTCATATGCACAGTTTCACCCCAGCGCAGGGCGGTACCGTGGGCACGCCACATCCGATCGAAGGAGATCCCTGTGTTCACGAGCCCCTACGCTCCCGTTGAGATTCCCGACGTCAGCATTTTCGATTACCTGTTCGAGAACTTGAGCGAGGCCGAACTCGATCGCACCGCCGTCATCGACGGGGTCAGCGGAGCGGAGCTCAGCTACCGCGCTCTGGTCGATCAGATCACCCGGGTGGCTGGGGCTCTTGCCGCAGACGGCGTCGGCCCCGGCACGGTTGTGGGCCTGCTCTGCCCGAACACGCCTCAATTCACGGCCGTCTTCCACGGCATCCTGCGCGCGGGCGCCACCGTCACCACCATCAACTCGCTCTATACCCCCGACGACATCCATCGCCAACTCCACGACTCCATCGCCACCTGGCTCATCACCGTCTCGCCGCTGCTGCCGGGCGCCAAGGCGGCGGCGCACGCGTCGGGTATTCCAGACGAGCGCATCGTGGTGATCGATGGCGAGGCGGGGCATCGGTCGCTCTCTGATCTGCTGGCAGCGGATGCCCCAGCGCCGGCCGTGACCATCGACCCGGCCACGCACGTGGCCGTTCTGCCCTATTCCTCTGGCACGACCGCAGCGCCCAAGGGCGTCATGCTCAGCCATCGCAACCTCATCGCGAACGTGCAGCAGGCGCGCGACCTGATCGGCGTCGTTCCAGAGGACAAGGTGCTCGCGCTGCTGCCGTTCTACCACATCTATGGAATGACGGTTCTGCTCAATCTCGCCTTCAAACAGCGCGCCTCCCTCGTCACCATGGCCAAGTTCGACTTCGTCGAATTTCTGCGCATGATCCAGGACCACCGCTGCAGCTACATCTTTATCGCGCCGCCCATCGCGGTGGCCGTGGCGAAGCATCCGCTGGTCGAAAAATACGACCTGTCGAGCGTGCATACCATTCTCTCCGGGGCCGCGCCGCTCGACGGCGCCCTCGCCGCGGCCGTCGCCGCCCGGCTGGACTGTCGCATTCTGCAGGGCTACGGAATGACCGAGGTGAGCCCGGTGAGTCACCTGATTCCGATCGATGCTCCGCACCTGTCACGCGCCTCGGTGGGTGTGACGGTGCCGAACATGGATTGCAAGCTCGTCTCGACCGAGACCGGGGACGAGATCGAGGCTCCCTCGAGCGGGGTCAGCGAACGGGGCGAACTGCTGGTACGCGGCCCGAACGTGATGCTCGGCTATCTCAATAACGAGAAGGCCACCCGCGAGACTATCGATGCCGACGGGTTTCTGCACACCGGCGACATTGCCACGGTGAACGCGCTCGGCGAGGTGACCATCGTCGACCGCAGCAAGGAGCTGATCAAGTACAAGGGCTATCAGATAGCGCCGGCCGAACTCGAGGCCTTGCTGCTCACCCACCCGCAGATCGCGGATGCGGCTGTGATCGGTGCAGCGGATGCCGACGGCCAGGAGATACCGAAGGCTTTCGTCGTCACCGTGGCTGAGTCTGCGGTCACGGCCGAGGAGGTCATGGCCTTCGTCAGCGAGCGGGTCGCCCCGCACAAGAAGGTGCGGGCGGTCGAGTTCATCGAGGTGATTCCGAAGTCGGCCTCCGGCAAGATTCTGCGTAAGGACCTGCGCGCACGAGAACGTGCGGCGACGGTTGAGCGGCCACGCACCCTCCGAGCGGCGGTGCCGGGATAAGGACGGATCTGCCTGCAGCGTGGTGTGGTGTCGCCCCAAAATCGGCGGCCGCACGGCAATCGCCGCGTCGGCCGCCGAGGTCGGCGATGCTCAGCCGATGCGGATGAGCTTCTTGTTGACGAATTCGCTGGCACCGTAGTGTCCGAGTTCGCGCCCGAAACCGCTTCTTTTCACACCGCCGAACGGTAGCTCTGCACTGCCGGCGTCGACGAGGTTGACGAAGACCATGCCGGCTTCGATGCGGTCGGCAACTCGTAGTGCCTGCTCGGGATCGGTCGTGAACAGGTAGGAGCCCAGCCCAAAGGGAGTGTCGTTCGCCAGGATGACGGCGTCATCCTCGGAGGCCGCCCGGTAGACGAATGCTACGGGTCCGAAGAACTCCTCGTGGTATGTGTCGTTGTCTCGCGTGACATCGGTGAGCACGCCAGACGGGTAGAAGTTACCAGACCGTTTGCCCGTGGTCGCCAGGGTCGCTCCCTGCGCGACTGCGCGCTCGACCTGCTCCGCGAGATGGTCTGCCGCGTCGAGGGACGAGATGGGTCCGTAGTCTGCTCCGGGGACGGTCGGGTCGCTGGGAGAGCAGGCCAGGATTGCGGCGGTGAACTTCTCCGTGAACTCATCGTAAAGCTCATCGATCACGATGAATCGCTTGGCGGCGTCGCAGGCCTGCCCGCCATTGCGGAGGCGACCGGCGACGGCGGCATCCACTGCGGCGGCCATGTCGTCGGTGCTCAGCAAAATGAACGGGTCTGATCCGCCCAGTTCCAGCACGACCTTCTTGAGGTGGCGGCCGGCGACCTCGGCAACGGCCGCGCCGGCGCCCTCCGAACCGGTGAGGGAGACGCCCTGTATCCGCGGGTCGGCGATGATCGTGGCGACCTGCTCGCTGTCCGCGTACACATTGGTATAGGCACCAGCCGGGAAGCCTGCGTCGTGAAAGATTTGCTCGATCGCCGCGGCCGACTCCGGGCACTGCGACGCGTGCTTGAGGATGATCGTGTTGCCGGTCATGAGGTTCGGTGCGGCGAAGCGCGCAACCTGGTAGTACGGGAAATTCCACGGCATGACACCGATGAGCACACCGAGCGATTTGGAGCGCATGAAGGCGGAACCTTCGCCGCTGCGAAGGGTGATTGGTTCGTCCTTCAGAAATTCCTGCGCGTTCTCGGCGTAGTACCGGTAGATGTCGGCTGCATAGTCGACCTCGCCGAGCGCTTGATCGACGGGCTTTCCCATCTCGCGCACGATCAGGGCCGCCAGCTCGTCGCGACGCTCCTCATGCAAATCACCAACCCGGCGCAAGAGAGCGGCCCGCTCAGCGGCCGAAGAAGACCGCGACCAGCCGACGTGGGCTTTGTCTGCCGTTGCGATGACCTGCTCGAGTTCATCACCCGAAATTTGTGGGTACGTCTTGATGGTCTCGCCGGTGGCGGGGTTGATAACGGCGTGGTGGCTCACGAGCCACCTCCTTTCACGGGGCTACTGTTCCGGAGAAAATCACGTAATACGAGCCAATCATGTTCGCGGCAATTGTCAAGGCTCGAGACGCCAGTGGAGTTGAGACGCTGGTTTCATTGCGGTCTGGTCGTTGGCTCTGGGCCTTATTCCGAGCTGCGCCAGGGACTTCTCGACAGCTGTACGCGATAGAGCCAATCGGATAGAGCGGATTCCCACCGGTGGGGACTTCTGTTCCATTCGAGTGTGTGCGGAGCTGGGGGTAGCGTGACGAGCTCGACCAGGCCTGTGTGGGCATCCGCGAATGCTCGCGACAGGGCGATCGGAACGGAGAGGTCGCCGAAACTGTGCAGTACCAGCGTTGGGACGTTGAGGTCGGAGCCGTTGTCGATCCAGTCGAGATCTAAAAGGTGCATCGACTCCTGCAGTCCGGTTGCCCGGCGCCACAAGGGACTTTCGAGCGCCCCCAGCGCCAGGCGAGTCACGAGAGCCGGCACGCGGGCTCGGCGGCCGGCGGCGAGAATCGTCGACCGCCAATCCACGACCGGGGCGATGAGGCACAGCCCGATGATTCGCTTCCGATGCTGCGATGACCGGGTGAGCTGCAGAGCGATCATCGCGCCCATTGACCAGCCAACGAGAATGATGCTTTCGGCGCCGTGGGCCACGGCGTAGTCGAGGGCTGCGTCGATATCGCGCCACTCGGTCTGGCCCAGCATCGATTTTCTATCGCGCGAGCTCGGGGCCTCGTGGTCGTTGCGGTACGAGACCACGAGCGACGTGAGGCCGGCACGATGGGCGACGGGAACGCCGCGCAGCGGGCTGGCCCGGCTCGCGCCCTGCCCGTGGATGTGGATCGCCCACGTCAAGGCGGGCGGCCGGTCGATCGGGGCATCGAAGCGGTAGGCGGGCGCAGGGCCGAGTGCGGTCGAAACGATGACGGCGGTGAACGGCAGTCCAACATCCGCTGCTTGCGACGGTACGACACCGCTCCACCTCGCCGAGAGGCCTGCTCGAAGCGGTGTGCCGCGCGCGCTGACGACCTCACGCGTGACGATGCAAGCACGCTCATCAACGGCCAGGACTGTCCCGAGCTGTGCGTAGCCGCGGCCGGAGTCGAACCAGATCGCATACTGGCCCGGCGCCTGTGTCGCCGCGTTCAACGGTAGCGTCACGGTATACGGCGACGACGACACGTCATCGACCGCGAGGACGCGGAGTCGTTCGCGCCTGGGCGCATCCGTTCTCACGATCTGTCTGACTACGGCCAGACTTGCAATCATCAGACTCGCAATCGCCAGCCCTCCGGCGACCAGACTGCCGGCGGCCACCAGATAAGCGAGTCTCACGCGGATGTCCGCTGCGCACCGATGCGCGTTTCGGTCGCTGTGAGCAACGCGAGATCTTCATCTGAAAGCCGGTCGCGAGCTGTCGGGTTAAGCAGAAGAGCGTCACGGATCTCGACCAGCATGCGGTGCACAACGGTGTCGACGTCGCGTGATACCGAACCTGGTGCGTTGGGGTGCGCCACGCCGCCCAACTCGAGGTGTTGGGCAGAAACGTCGACCCAGATGCGAGTGAGGTCGGGGAGAGCCGCCTCAAGTTTTCGCCGGTTGAACCTAGTGCTTACCCCACCCAGAATCGGCGGGAGAGATAATCCAAAGCAGAGAAGCAGGATCGCGGTCAGGTTCAGCACATCGTAGGCACTCGCAAACAGGGCAAGCAGCGACATCGCTCCGAAGACATGCGCAAGATCCATGCCCACGACGCTGAGCACAGTGAGAACGGCCGCGCCACAACCGGCGCCCACGATACGGAACCCGAGTCGACGAGCCGGGGTGCTCATGCGTGCGGCAAAGCGCAGGCAGATCGTTCCAGTCAAGGCCATGACGATGCCCAAATAGATGAACTGGATCAGGGAGTAAGCGGCCGCTGCGGGTTGGTTGCCAAAGTCCTGCATGAACGTTCCCGAGGTTGTGGGCGCGTCGATGAAGATAAAGGTCGTCACCATGAGGCCGGCCGTGATGATGGCCCCGATCCGAAAGGGCCTGGCCGACGCGTTCGCGCGGCTGGGCGACGATGCGCGCAAAATGGCCCGCGACAGGAAATAAATACCCAGGAGAAGGAGCAGGTTTGCGGGCAGGTCCGCATAGTTTCGGCCCCCGAGAAGCCCGTCTGCCGCAAAGTACACCGCGTCAATGTTCAGGGTCAGCGAGAGCGCAATCATGATGGCGGCATAGAGAATGCTCTGATCAGTGCGCCGGCGGGTACCGACCACCAACGCGCTCACGAGTCCCCAGAGGGCCAGGGCGACGATCAGTTGCATCATCCGAAAACTCCCTCGAAGCCTGCGGGCTCCTTGGTGCTGGTGCGGATGGCGCCGGTCAGGAGGTCGGCCAGCGCCTCGGCCGCCAGCTCGAACTCGTCGCGAAAATCGGAACGGCCGAACGCGATTCCCAGGCTGTCCGCTCCGAGCACTCCGTGTGACGTCGGGCCGGTCACCTCGTCATGGCGCAAGATCATGTGCGCCAACTCATGACAGACAATCTGCTGCCGATGGTGTTCCGAATCCGTTTCGACGTGGAAGATCAGATCGTCGGTGTCGCGCGACAGCCAAAGACCGCAAATTTCGGTTCCATTCAGCAGCGACGAGGATGCGATCGAGATGTGCGTCTTTCTTGACTGCTCGACGAGGGACACGATGCTCGGGAGGGACACCCGGACCGGGAGGGCTAATGCCGTAAATGCGGCAAGGGCTTGTTCCCGCGGGGTGCGGCGGTCCCCCGGGGTCGACTCGTCAGTTCTTTTTCGCATGAGATCCATCCTGCAGTAGGCGGTCATTCGTAGCGAATCGCGGCCAAATTCGTGGTTTTCCCCAGCCGACTGGCGGCAACGGCGTAGGTCAGGGTGGCATAGCTGGCCGCCATGGACTGCAGTCGATCGTCGGCGAGGTCCGTTCGGGTGCCCGCGGGCACCCCTCCAGTTGTGAAAATCGTGCTGGACTGCAACGCCGTTCGCGCCCGTTCCAGCGCGGGCGTCGACCCGTCAGTGCCAAGGAGCAGGATGCTCGGCGTGAGCTTCGCCACATCGGTTGCTTCCGCCGGGGTGAACACAGCGGGCGCACCTGTCAGGACATCGCTATTGACGGAGACGACGGCCGCGGACGGAACCGCTCCGAGGCCGAGGCCGTTTGCGGCATCTGCCAAGAGCAAGAGCCGGCCCACGTCGGGGCCGTCACCCGAGTCATGCCTGTACACGGTGACCACCCCGGTGACGCCTGGGATTGCGGCGAGGCGCGCGCATTCTGCATCCGTTTCAGCGGGGTCGGGCGCGTCTGAGCTGGGCTCCAGGTATTGGATAAGGGTACTGACGGCAAGTAATCCCGGCCCAACGCTGGGGGCAGCGCTTCGGTCGGCGGTCGTTGCGGCGCCCGCGAAGACACTCACCATGAACACGGCAACCACGAGGCCGCTCACGGAACGGAACGTGGCCGAGTGCGTTCGACGGATGCGGTTCCCCCCGCGGTCGCCGCGGATGCCGCGACGGTCATCGCCACCACCATGGCAGCCGTGAGCGGAGTCACGGCGAGGTCTGCGGCAAAGAACACGCCGTCGTCGACGGCAACGAGTGCGGCGACCGGGCCGAGCAGCCGCGCTACGGTTGCTGGGATTCCCAGCGAGTTTCACCATCTTTCGTCGATGGGGTTGCATGGAGGGCTTGATTTTGCGCCACCTTCATAGACGCTTGATGGTTCGGATGAATGTGCGCTGTGAAACGGTGGACTCCGTGTGATCTCAACCAGGCGACCATCGCCTGGGCGGCCTCAGAAGCAATCCCCTGCCCTTGCCATTTCGGTGAAATCACCCAAGCGATGTCAGCCACCAGACTTGACCCGTCGTCTCTGACGGTTGCCTGTACGAATCCCACCGCTTTCCCTGAATCTCGATTGCTGACAACCCAGTTCAACCACCACTGCGATCCATCGGCAGAGTGCCCAACGGCTTGCCTGGAGTAACGGTTCTCCAGCACCGTGAGTGATGGTATTTCTCCGCCGGTGTATTCATAAAGCGAAGGGTCGACCAAAGCTTCGACCATTGCGGGCGCATGCTCCACTGACAGCGGTTCCAGCAAAAGTCGCGCAGAAAAAACGGGTTCAGGCGTGGGCCAATCCATTCTTTGAGAATGGCAGAGTCATGCGGCCTTCGTAAGCCGAACGTGCTGCGAAGCGCAGCAGGCAGCATCCCCTCGCCGTATCTTCCGGAGTGTCGACGGGATGCCAGGTGGGCAGATCGCGCGCTTCTGGCCGAGTCGGGCGAAGAGCAACAGTACAAGCGCGGTACCCGATAACAGCCCGTCTAAAATGCCGGCGGGAAGCAGAAAGATCATCAGCATTAACGTCACGATGCAATTGACCAAGGACAGCCCCAGTCCCCATAGTCGGTTCCGCAGCAGCCCGACCGCGCCACATATACGCAGACCCGCAAAGACCCCGCTCATGACCATCATGAGATAAAGATTGTCCTGCAAATAGGGAAGGGCGAAAATATCGGCATTTTCGACAATGGATGCCTGCGGGATCTGCATAACGATAAGAACAAGGGCGCCAATGAAGACGACCCCTTCCATAAGTACGCCCTGAACCAGGAGCAACCCGGCCGCCCACCGATACTGCCGCCACTGAGTTATGTCCATTCCATAACCATAAGGTGCAAGACGGTTCCCCACGACTGAAGTCACATCAATAGGGAGAGACCATGAACAATAAGCTCACGTTGATTGAAATCCGGTGATTTTGAAGTCTGACTTGAGCTGCGACCACCATTGCCTACTCGTGGGGCCACAGTAGTGACATGTCAAAGTTTTCCAGCGGAACGGCGCCGAATTCGCGCGAGTCGATGGACACAGCGCGGTTATCGCCGAGGACGAAAACGTGACCCGCTGGCACGGTCACCGGGCCAAAATATGTCCCATCGATTCGACTGTGATCCACGAAGGGTTCACTGACCCGGGCCCCATCCACGTACAGGATGGCATCGCGAATGTCGACCCGCTGGCCCCCGACAGCGATCACTCGCTTGATCGTCGTGTGACCGTCCTTGGGACTTTGAAAGACCACCAGCCGCCCGGCGGTGAAAGCATCCGCTGGTGGCGCGGCCTTCAGCAGAAAAATTACGCTTCCGCGAAGAACTGTAGGTTCCATGCTGTTAGACGAAACGACCAACGGTTCGACAACCCACAAACGCAACCCTAAAAGCAAGAGCAATGTCACGATGACTGCCACCGTGGTGCGAACGCGCGTCGCGCTCGCACCACGGTGGCCAGTTGTCACACTTTGCCCCACTTTTATTTGGGTCAGGCTAGTCCGGTGTCCCATTGTGCCGGGGCCGCCGTTATCGGATTGTTCGTGATGGTGTCTGCCGCGTCCTCGGGTCCAACGCGATACTGAACCATCATGTCGTGATCCTCGTGCACGGTGTTGTGGCAGTGAATCATGTATCGGCCGGTGTGTGGCCCGAACTTCATCAGTACCTGCACTTTCTCGTTCTCGCCCACATACACGACGTCCTTCGGCCCCTTCTCGTATGCGAACGGGGCCTGCCCGTTTCGGCTGAGAACTTGAAAGTCGATCAGGTGGATGTGCATGGGGTGATACCAGCCGCCGCCTGGGTTGTGAAATTCCCAAATTTCGACCGCGTTCAGGTCTGGATTCGCCGCCACGTCACGGAATCCGCTGGCAACGATCGGCTCCCATGTCGTGCCATTAATGGTCCACAAACCGTTATTGCGGGCTATTTTGAACGGGCGCGTAATGGTCGTTGCGGAAGGCTTGAGCGCCATCACTTCACTAGGAGCCAGTTGCACGGGAATCGTGTTCCAGGTGGGATCTTTCGTGTCGACCGGGTCCGGAACGACGTCGAAAGCCATGATCGAATTCGTGAACTCGTAGTCGACGTTGTTTTTGTTCGACAGGTTGCGCAGCTCGATCCGTTGGCCCGCCTTGTATTTACGGAAGTCGATCAGAATTTCATAGCGCTCGGCCGGGCCGTGGCGCCAGCTCGCCACAGATTGGGACACGGGCATCAGCCCGCCGTCGGTGGCGACCATCGTTACGGGATCGCCCGTGCTGAGGGTTGGACGCAACGACCGGGAAATGCAGGCGTTCACGACGCGGAACCGGTAGACGCGCTTCTTGACCTTCATGACCGGCCACGGCCTGCCGTTGACCAAAACCACATCGCCCCAGAGCCCGGAGTGGCTGTTGTCCTCATAAGCGAGCGATCCGTCGACCGCGAACATGGCGTCATTAATGGTCAACGCAACGTCGAATTCTCCCTGGGGAAGGAGCGCTCGTTCCAGCGGATCGTGCAGGTGGTACTGCGCGGCCAGGCCCGAGTAGACGTTGATCGCGGTGTGATGCACCGCATGATCGTGGTACCACAAGGTGCGGGCCGGTTGAAAGTTGGGGTACACGTAGTCCTTGCGAAATCCCGGATTCGTGATGTCGTTTGCGTAGCCGTCATATTGCGGCAGCGAGGCCGATCCATGCAGGTGCGTGGACGAGTAGAGCGGGTGACCGTCGTACGGATGCGTGGCGGGCAGCTGATTACGCATGCGCACCACAGCCTTCGTCCCCTGTTCGACGCTGATGGTCGGGCCAGGAAAAATACCGTTATACCCAAGAATTGGGGTCTTCAGCCGCGGAAGAATAGCGGCACTGGCCGCCATCGCCGCGAGAGTGTAATACTGCGTGGGCGCCCCGTCGACGGGATCAATACCCGATCGATCAGGTCGCAAAATGGGCGCCTGAACGAACGGTGTTTGATACGGTCGGGGCAACTCGCTCGGGTCAAGAGCGCTCGCGGCTCCTGCTTCCGCATTCCGCAGGGGTAGCGTCAATAAGCCCGCTCCCACCGCGCCCACACCACCTAATAACAAAACCTGTCGCCGAGAAATAGTCATGCTGTCGATCCCTTTCGTACGGTTGATGTCGGAACGTTATCCCGCACCGGGGAGGGAGACTAGGGATCATTTCTTACAGAAATGTGACGCCTAACGCCGGGAGAGGATCGCGCCCGGTGGCCGTCGCGAGTGCATATCGACTGATCGTGTTACAGAATCGATTTATCGGCCAAATTCGAGATGATGAGTTTGACCGTTCTAGGTAACTTGCCACTTCTTTGGTGATCACAAACCTTTACCGAATCCAACGCTGGACAAAGCGCCACCCCTAACCACCCATGTCGGGGCTGGATAATCATGGTTTCTCCAAGGTCCCCGGACGAGAGTGCAACTATGTGTGAATTTTTCACGCATTCTCATGAAGGAGCGAATCACCGTGAAAACCAGCCCATCTGCGGCGGGTCCTGGAAACAGGATTTCTTCCGTAAGGCGCGCGACCGTGTTTGGAGTCTCAGCAGCAGTGCTGATCGCACCCTTCGTCATCGCCGTACCGGCCGCTTCGGCGGCTGTCCCGACTTTTCCCGACAACATCATCGTCTTCCCGGACCGCGACTTCATCACCATCGAGGGCTACCAGGACCGCATTGGCCAGATCGCAACCGTAGAAGTTACGCGTCCCGGGGTCGGTGTGATTGGTTCAGCGGAATCGGTGGTGAGCGCGGGCGACATCGCTTTCGAAATCAACCACCCGGGCGGCGCCTGCTGGGGCGCCGGCACGACACTGAAAGTTACCCCCGACATCCGTCCCGGAGACCTCGTGTCAATGAAGTTCGGTGCCACTGCAGCCGGTGACACCACAACCCAAGACGTATATGTGAACGCAACGCCGGTGCTCGCCGCCGACGGCGTCACCGTCACCATCACCGGTTTTATTGGCGATGGTGCAAATGAAAATCAGATTGAACAGCGAATCGTCGAACCGGCGTTCAGGAACACCGCTGTCGCCCGTCGGGAAGTGCGCGCTGTGCCTGGACCGCTCACAGCCAACGTCGGTTACAGCTCATCGCTCGAGTACGGCATTGCGGGCTCGAACACTTTCACGGCCACCTACGTATTCGACAGCCAAGATGCTGCGAACATTGCCGCTGCCGCCGGAACCGGTGTGCGCGTGATGTCCTGGCAGCTCGAGGATGCCGCCGCTAACCGCCAAGGTCTCACCATCGCCGAGTTCGGCGAATTGGGCGGTCCTGGAATGGGCGGATGCCCGAACGGTCCGTTGCAATCAGGACCAGCCGGAGCGACCGATGTCATCGCCGCCACTGTGGCAGATTCCCTCAAGATCACGTGGACCCCAGCAAAAGCGATCCCCGGCACACCGGCGATCACCGGATACCGGGTTCACGCGGTAGCGCAAACGGTCGTCAACGGAGAGCGCGCGGAATTTGGCAAGCGCATCGACTCCGCTGCGGCGAAGACCACCACGATCTCGGGGCTTAATCCAGCCGAGACGTATGACGTTTTCCTCGTCTCAGTGAGCAGCGCGGGCGAAACCTTTCCCGCCGTGCATGCCATCCCGGTCACCGACATCGTGGCGCCCCTAACGACAGCCTCCCCCCAGAGCGGGTCGTTCCGCACCGCCCAGCAGCTCACTCTGAGCTCCAATGAGGCGGCAGCGGAGATTTACTACACGACAGACGGGTCGGATGTTTTTCTATCCGGCGGCACTTTGTCTACGGTCGCTGTGCTCTACACGCAGCCCCTCAACATTGACGCAACGACTACGGTGAACTTTGCCGCAGTCGACCCATCCGGCAACATCTCGACGCAGGGCCAAGTGATGTTGACCATCACGAATGAGCCTCTCCCCTCGACGCCAACCTTCTCCTCGCCAGCGATCGCCGGCACGGGAAGCGTGACGCTGAACTGGGCTGCTGCAAACCCGGGAGCTCCGGAACTCACTGTGACAGGTTATTCCGTGCAGGCGTACACCGCTGATGGACTTGTTTCGGGTCCCGCACGCACCACCGCAGGAGACGTGACAACACTCGTCTTCGACGGTTTGGCTCCAGATACGACCTATCAATTCACGGTCACTGCGAGCAATGCAAACGGCGCCGGCGCCGAATCGGCTAAGTCCGATCCGGTCCAAGCACTCGGCGCTCTCGTTGCTAACGCGGGAGCCGATCAGGCGATCACTCGGGCAGTCACCGCGACCACGGTGGTGCTCGACGGCAGCCGCTCGACCAGCACGGAAACGACCTACCTGTGGGAGCAGGTGCTCACTGGGCTAACGGATCCCGACCGCGTCACCCTCACCGGGCCCACGACGGTCAATCCAACGTTCTCTTTGCCGCTCTTCGCGACACCGATGACGAACAATCCGTTGACCTTCCGGCTCACTGTGACTTCGGGTTCTGCCGTGCGCACCGATGAGGTGCGAATCACACCGATCGCCAGCCAGATCACTGTCACCGGCGCGAGATGGAAGTCGCGCGACTTTAGAGTCGACGGAATCAGCTCGTCGGTCGGCGGCACCGTGACAATCCACCGTGACGGACCGACTGGTCCTGTCATTGGTCGCGCGCCGATCACGGCAGCGGCGGCGCCGCAGACCGGTGGAGTGTTTACCTACCGGCTCAGGACCTCGATCAGCAACCCCGGCTCGGTCTGGATCGATTCCACCCTGGGCGGCGTCGTGGGTCCGGTGGCCGTGACCGCTGGGTAACGGCTACGAGATAACACGGGAACGGGCTCTCACGGCGTCAGCGGTGAGAGCCCGTTTCGTGTGCCGTCTGGCCGCAGCGCTTAGGCGTTTCATCAGGAGTTCACAGACGAGCTGTGCATCGAGTTGATCGAGACGTCGAAACCGATCAGGGCCGTATCAACACCGATTGAAAATAGGGCCAAGCACGACGCAAACCACGAAGAAGCAGCGAGGCACGCCGATCCCGATTTGCATGACCATGATCTGCGATCGTCCCCCAGAGGTAGAGGACCGATCCGTGCCCGGCAACCGGGAGGGTGATCTCATCCCCCGCCGAACGCTTCACTAGGCTACTGATCACTGAATAGACCACCCGGCGTTGCAACGCCCCCTAGAAACCGCCGCGATACTGGCCCCATTTTCAGTTTGCGTTGAGAGGCCGTCGCCACCGCAAATGGTGCCGCCCCGCCCCTGCGCAATTGCTTTGGGCACAACATCACCCGATGCCCCCATCGCCCTTACCCTGCTCAGCCTCGGCGGCCACAAACAGAAAGTCTGCGGACGCAATTGATCGCGGAAGAGTTAGGAGACCCGTTTTCAAGCTGATTCGAGCACAGCTGGGTGATCGCTCACCACGGCCAGAGAACCGTGCCTGCCACGTCGGCGATGGGAATGAAACCGTAATCCCTTGAGTCGATCGAAATCGCGCGATTGTCTCCGAGCACGAAAAGATGGCCGGCGGGCACTGTAACTCGGTGAAAGAACGTTCCGTCGATCTGGCGAGAGTCCACATACTGCTCAACGATGAGTGCGCCGTCAACGTAAAGTGCGCCGTCTCGAATAGCGACAGTTTGTCCTGCGGCACCAGCCACACGTTTCAACGTGCGCTTGCCGTCCTCAGGGCTGCGAAAGACCACGATTTGGCCCACGGTTGGGCCGTCAAGCGACGGTGCCGCAGAATGAACGAGAACGATGCTGCCCTGCATCACTGTGGGTTCCATGCTGTCGGAAACCACCGTCATCGGCGCGGCCACCCACACGCGAAGTGCGAGCATGACAATGGCACCCACCATAATCACCGAGATGATTCTGGTGGGTGCCTTAGTCGCTATACCTGGGTGTCCCATACCGGAGGTGCCGCCGAAATCGGGTCGTTGGGGTCGACGTCGGTTGCGGCTAGCCCGACGCTGAACTGCACCATCATGTCGTGGTCCTCGTGGGGAAGGTTGTGGCAGTGAATCATGTACTTGCCCCGATGCGGGCCGAACTTCATGAGCAGCCTGACGGTTTCGCCCTCTCCCACGTAGACGACGTCCTTGGGCCCCATCTCGGCTGGAAACGGCGCTCTGCCATTGCGGCCGAGGATCTGAAAGTCCACGAGGTGAATATGAATGGGGTGAAACCATCCCCCAGAACTATTCTCGAATTCCCAGATTTCTGTCGCGTCAAGCGCGGGGTTGGCGGCCACCTTAGTGAAGCCACTCTCGACGACTGCCTGCCAGGAACCGTCATCGATGGTCCACAGGTTGGTCAAATCATTGCGCTTCACCCGAAAATGCCGAGTCTTGGTTGATTGCGCGGCAGTGAGGCTCATGACTTCGCTGCCAACCAGGGTCGTCGGAATGGTGTTCCAAGTCGGATCCATGGTGTCAACCGGGTCGCCGACCACGTCGAACGCCATGATTTTACTGGTGAAATCGTAGTCAACGTTGTTCTTGTTGGAAAGGTTCCGGAGCTCGATCCGTTGACCAGTCTGGTACTTGCGAAAGTCGATGAGGATTTCGTACCGCTCTGCCCCCGCGTGTCGGTAGTTTGCGACGCTGCGGGACCGCGGCATAAGCCCACCGTCTGTGCCAACAATTACGAGAGGATCACCCGTGCTGAGCGTAGGCCTGAGGGAACGCGAAATGCTGGCGTTCAGAATTCGGAACCGGTAAACGCGTTTCTGTACCTTCATCACCGGCCACGGCTTGCCGTTCACCAGAATGACATCGCCCCACAGACCCGAGTGGTCGTTGTCGTCATACCCGAGTGAGCCATCTACTGCGAACATTGCGTCAGTTATGGTGAGCGGCACATCGAAAGGCCCTTGAGGCAGAAGAGCCCGTTCCAGGGGATCGTGCAAGTGATACTGTCCGGCAAGGCCCGAGTAGGCATTCTGCGCCGTGTTATGCACCCCGTGATCGTGATACCAGAGGGTGCGTGCGGGCTGGAAGTTGGGGTAGTGGTAGTCCTTGTAAAAACCTGGAGGCGTGATGTCACTCGCATATCCGTCGTACTGCGGCAACGACGCCGAGCCGTGCAAATGCGTCGACGTTGACAAGGCATGACCATCGAGCGGATGGGTGGCCGGCAGCTTGTTGCGCACTCGGAGCACCACCTTCGTTCCTTGGTCGACGCTGAGGGTCGGTCCGGGAAAAATCCCGTTATAGCCAAGAATTGGCGTTTTCAGGCGCGGCAAGATCGATGCACTCGCGGCGATTTCGGACACAGAGTAATAGTTCACTGGCGCGCCGTCGAGCGGGTCGATTTCGACCCGGGTGGGGCGAAGGATGGGTGCCTGCACGAGGGGCGTTCTGAACGGCCTCGGCATCTCGCTGTAGGGAAGACGGCTGATAGATTTCGCGTTCAGTGTTTCGCGCGGCAGCCAGAGGGCACCTGCAGCACCCGCAGCACCGATCCCACCTATTAGCAACACTTGACGGCGTGTGATTGTCATGAGTTCTCCTCGAAAATTCGTGTGTGCCTAAAGTTCTCTCACCGTCCTTATAGAAACCCTGCTATCGGCAGATGTGCTTCACGCCGCTTCGTTGACCCGGCGCAGAAACGAGGAAAGCACCTGCTGCGCCGCTCGCACCGCAGCCCGCGCGTATGAGTCATCCGACCCCTCGTGTGGTCGCACGCTCCCGTTCGTGATGCGTGACAATTGGTTGTTCAGCACAAGGAGCGCGGTCACCGCATCCGAGAGGTCACTGTGACTGTTCGCCGTAGCCATGAGCATCCGCGAGTAAGCCTCTCGCAGGGTCGCGCTGGGCGCGCACCCGAGCTCACGGTCGAGCATCGACCGGTAGCGCGCGAATTCCCTGAGCCCCTCGGCGAGCTGGCCATCTTTCTCGAACCCTAGGATTACCGCAGTCCACGCAGCCTCATTCAACGGGTCATTGAGGAGAGCCTGATTCGCCCAGAAAATGGACTCACCGGTCCTGCCGGTGGCGGCAGCCAAAGCAGACGCGTACACGCGAGTGTTGGTCACGACAGCGGCGTGCCTGCGGCGCTCCTCCTCTGCCCACACCGGAGTCAACTCGTCAGTGAAAAGGGGAACGGTAGCAAGCGCGAGCGCATCCAGCAGGAGCGGGTATGCGGCGTCTGCGCTCACCCACTGCGCTTCGCGCACCAGCGAGTCAAATCGGGCCAGGTCAAGATCAACTGTCGTACTGTCGATCAGGTAGCCACCCGTCGTCGTGCGCAGCGGCCCGGTTTTCCCGTACCCCGGCTGCAAGTGCCGTCTCAGCACACTGACGTAACTTTCAACGGACACCATGGCTTTTTGTGGGGGAGCATCGCTCCACAAAAGATCAATGAGGCTGTTTTTGGAGACGGGGCGGCCAAAGTTGATGAGCAGGATCTCCAGGATTTGTCGAGGCTTAGGCCCCCCTAAATCTTGGGCGTGAAGCACCGTGTTTCCTCGTTGTATTGTGAGCGCGCCAATGATCTTCATGGACATTTTGACGTCGTTGTCTTGCCGGGGACGAGTAAAAGTCATGGGATTCCTCGGTTTTAATGGGATTTTTCGATCTCCCCATCGTGCTATCTAGGCAGGCACGGGGCATCCCCTGCGTTTGGCGTTCGGTATCCCCAAAATTGAGGATCAACTCCCGACGTTGGAGAGAACAAGATCGAAGTTTCGCGCACCCAATCCCTGAATTGAGTGGCGAGTTCAGCCGGTGTGGTGACCAGCGCCTAGTGCAAATCGGGCCGCGTCAGTTTCGAGGATCAGGTCAATCGCCTGGTTGGGAATTTCGAACACTTGGGTCGCGGTGATTACCTCCCCCTGCGCAAGGATTGCCGATTTTGGGTCCGCCCAGAGCAAACGCGATTTGGCTGCCCCCCGCCCGGTGATCGTGAAATCGTTGGCGCTGTACTCAAGCCCCTCCGCTTCGAGCGCGGTCAGTTCGAGGATGATGCGTACCCGGTGAGTCCCATCGTCCGCCGACTCGGTGAGGACAGTGGCAGGTTCTTCAGGCAGCCAGCCGTCGCTCTCCAGCGGTATCACACCGTTGATCCGAGCGATTCCGCCAGACACCGTTCCGGAAGCGCCGAGCAGCGTCCCCTCAGCCTGTTCCCCCGGAATTGCGATCACAATGACAGCAGCAGCAAGAAACAGCGCGCCAAGACCGATTAGCGGGCCCAGCAGTCTGCGCCATCGTTGAGGACCAAAAACGGTGGGCTCACGTATGGTGGCAACCGCGGTGGGCGAAAGGAAGTCGTTCATGTGCAAATGTTGGACTTCGGCTCTTGGGAAAACCTTGACGAAAGCGAGGGTGGGTTCGCACCAATCCGACGGGCGTGAACCAGCCCGCAAGCCGGACGACCAACAGGCGCGTCGAGGCGTGATTTTGCTCGAGTCGATTCGCTGAGCGAATCGCCCGTAATCGGCGATACGGCTGTTGGCCGCGCTCGATGGGAAAGCTGGAGCAGCTTGAATGGTCCCGATCCGGTTTGACCAGTGGTCATAGGTTTCGGCGCAATGTACGTTCTCGTTTTACCTACGCCGATTGCAATTGATCCTCGATGGGCGCGGATTTGGAGTTTCTGAGTATCGGCACGGTTGCGGCTACCAAGAGGATGAAGGACACCGCGGCGCCGATGATGAATCCCAGACGGGGCTCCATGGCGTCCATGGCGAACCCCACCATGACGGCGGCACCAGCGGCACCAGCGTTGACTGCCGTGTTGATCCAGCTCGATGCCTCGGTGCGCACCTCTGGAGCGGTGAGGTCGTCAGCGAGTAGGTAGCCGGTCACGAGCGACGGGGCGAGGAAGAGACGATCAGTGCCCACCAACGGATCATGCGGAACCTCGGCGCGAAGTTGTCGGCGTACTCGCTCGGTGTCCCAAATTCGAAGGCTGGGTCCTCACTGGATTCGGCAGCGTGGCTTTCAACCTCGCGCACGATCTGCGTGATCTCTTCCTCGGGAACACCGCGAAGTTCGAGTATCTCCGTAAGCTCCGCCGAATATTTTTCCAGTGCTGCTTCGGTCATGATTGAAGCTTCTCCCCGGAAATGATGGCCGTGGCATGGTCAGAGAAGATCTGCCAGTCGATTCGTAACGTTCTGAGGTGCTGTTCGCCAGTCGGAGATATCGAATAGCACTTACGTCCAGGGCCACCTGCGCTTGCCCTCCACTACGTGACCACATCGCCATCCTGTTCCAGCCTGCTTAGGAGTGGATAGAGGGTCCCGCCCTTCACAACTCCGAGCCCGCCTGCCTTCAGTCGCTGGGCGACAAGATACCCGTAGGTTTCTTCCTCGCTCACGATAGAGAGCACTGCGGCGGTGAGGGCGCCCCTGAGCCATTCGGCCGGCCGCGTCGAATTCTTCAGGAGTAGATGGTGCCACCTATTCGGTGGGCGCGTCACCTAGCTTCACCGTGCCCGTAGTCGTGTTGTGCTGAGAGCGTCGCTGCTGCCCGCAAGCCGAACGGCCTACGGGACGCTTTCAGCGGTTGAGAAGTTCGTGCGAGAGGACAACGGTGGCGAACTCGTCGTGAAGATTGATCGCGGTTACTCGGGAAAGTTCCGCCGCGCTGATCATTCCACCTTCGAGGTCTGTCCTGTCAAATGTGTGAGTCGCATCTATAACAAAGTAGACGGTGTATCCCAAGTTTCCGCCAATGCGCGCTGTTGTTTCGCAGCAGTGATTGGTGGTGATGCCGCAGATCACAATGGTCGAGATGGCGTTTTCTCGAAGCCAGGAGTCAAGATCGGGTGTGCCGTGAAAACTTGAGTTAACCGTTTTCTGGACCAATAGATCCGGCGTGCCGGACATGTAGCTTTTCAACGCATGGCCGGGGTTGCTGGGGTGCAGCGGGGAGAACGGATTGGAGGAATTATGTTGCACGAAGACAACCGGTCGCGAAAGCCTGTGCCACTCGTTCACTAACGCTGCGATGTTCTGATCACAGTCGGCGTTGTTTCGGGGTCCCCACCATTCGACTTGGTCAAATCCTTGCTGAGCGTCAACGACGATCAGGGCGGTGTGATTATCAAGCGAGGGTAGTTGGATCACGATTTATGGCTCCTTATTGGTTTCAGATCAATGACCAAAATGGTTGGTCCAAGTCGCCATGTAGGACCGGGTCCGATTCAGACACCATTCAGCATCCCATGAGGGCGGCACCGCGCCTGTACGCGGCCAGCAGTTGGGCGCAGCCGCTAACCCCAAAGCCGGAAGTGCAATGTTCCAGAACGATTGAAACGGCCGGCGGCGCGCCGGTCACTTAGACCTCCCGTAAACCGAACCGGTAGCGTGCCTGTCAGAGGAGAAACCCGAAGAGCAGGGTCGCGACGGCGAGTGCCAGGAAGCCCAGGCAATTGATCCATAGCTCCGTGCCGGTGAACCGAGCGCGGATGTGGGCTACGGCTGCGGATGAGAAGTAGACGATGACGCCGACCGTGGCTGCTAGGCCGATTCCTGGAATGGCGAGCCCGACGAGCAGTCCGGTGACGGCAAGAGATTTGATGACAAGGAGCGTCCACCACCACTGGCGCGGGAACCCCACTCCGTTCAAGCAGTCGCGGATGAACTGTGGTGGCTTGAGGGACATGCCGACGTCGACTGCCAGGGCTGCAGCAAGAGCAACTTCAAGCCACCATGGTTCGGGGAGCAGAATCATTTCAGGCGGCCTTTCCGTTGACGAGGTAGCGCACCGTTTTCGCGAGCTCAGTCAGGGTGCTGTCCGGGTTCGGATTACCCTGGCCTGCCCAAATGAAGATTTCACCGAGATATGCGCGGTGGATGATGCGGGCTGTCGCGGACGCATCTGCCGCAGGGTGGCCCGCGCGAGTAAGTACCTTCGATACCTGTTCTACGAGTACGCCGGTCAACTCCGCGAAGATTACCGACGGGTGTTTCCCGCCAACAAGAATGGCAGTGTAAGCGCGCGCCAGATCTGGCTGGGCTGCGAAGAATCGCACGAACGAACCGAGTATGTCGATAATCTCTGCAGCAGAGTCCTGCGCGATCGGCACGTCAAAAGGCGAGGCCTGAATGCTGGCGATCTTCCGATCGACGATCTCCACGAGCAGGCCATTCTTGTCGGCAACAGCCATCACAGTGCCAACGCTGACCGCAGCGCTTTCGGCGATCTGTCGAATGGTTGTGGACGCGAAACCGTGCCGCACAAACAACTCCTCCGCAGCGCTCAGAACTTTTATGCGTGACGTGTCGCGTGCTTGCGCCCTTGAGTGAACGTGTTCGGTGAACATGTTCAAATTATAACTCCCTTTTTCGAGTCGATATGGCGACCGTGTCGTTGGCGAGGTGACTGAATTGGTTCGGAGCCGTCCTCAAGCCGAACGGTGACCGGAGCACCTGGAAAGGCGATCGAGGTCTCTCTGCCGGTTTGCTTGAGCTGAGATCGCAGTGAAGAACCTCGCGGGGACTACTCGCAAAAGTATGTGGAGACCGGCGCTCGCCCGTATCGAGACTCAGCCGCCGATGCAGTCGCCGCTTCCGCTGTAGCAGGGGCGATAGTTCGGTCGTCGCTACCCCGGCAAGCCCATGTCGCCATACAGTTTGCCGCCCGCGGGCGCTTCGTCCACGACGGTAATAGTGATTGCGGTCCACGCGACGCTCGTTCCCACGGGGAAGGGTGATTTTTTCGTCGGATCCACGAGTACGGCGCGTTCTCCGATAAGTCGGCCCGTCCGGGCGTCGATGATGATGTCATGACGGAGGCCGTCACTGGGTTCCGTCCGTCCAATGGACACCCCGGTGCGGTCGTTCAGCGTAGCTGCGCTGTCCGTGATGACGACGCCGGGAATCATCGCCGCGGCCTCGTAGAGTGCTGCACGAATCTCAGCCTTGGCGCCAAATCCTCGGAGGCTGTCGGCAATCCAAGTAAATGCCGCGGCGTCGGGGGACGGTCCCGACCCGAGCGTAATGCGGTAGATGTAGTTGAGCAGGCGGTAGGGGTCGGTGGGGAGTCCGTCCAGCTTGTCGAGATTGGGACTGCTCGTCGCATAGAACGTGCCTCCCGGTGCGCGGACATTCTCTTGGTAGTCAGGTGTGCCGCGCTTGGCAAGTTGGCGATTCCAATCGTCTTGGGCGGCCGCTTCCGATTCCGGCCCGAACGATTGATACGGTTTGCGTAGGCCTCGCATCCACACCCAATCGTCATCACGGTTGGCCGGTATATACATCTGCCCCTCGTCGATCGTGAGAAATCCGATCTGACGATTGCCCTCAGCCGCTGCGGCCCCACCATAGACAGCGGTCGTGTCCACCCGAAGATACTGGCCCGGCTGCAAAATCGGGTCAGACGACGCGATTGCCAGGCCGGAGGTATCACGGAGCACGGCCGCGGCCGCGGCATCCGCCCCTCCCCGCCACCCCGCAAGGCCGACTAAATCGGTCATGACCAATCCGGTGACAATGGCTGCCGCTGCTGCCGTGCCCAACGTCGAGTAGGCGATCCGTCGCAGCACAGGCCGCCGCATGTGCGTCGCCAGCGCCGCCGTCGGACGGCGGGAATCCTCGATGTGCGTCAACAACGCCGAGCGGGCCTCGTTCAACGCGTGCGGTGTGGGGGCGGTGACGTCAGATCGAGCGCTGCGAAGCAGTGTCAGTTCGTCCATGAAAGATCTCCTTGTCAATAGCGATATCAAGAGCAGAGCGAAGAAGGCGTCGAGCCCGGTTCAGACGAGACCGAACGGTACCGACCGGGACACCCAACGCGAGAGAGATGCCGGCGTAGTCAAGATCGCCCCACGCGTAGAGCAGAACGACGTCACGGTCACCGGGTGAGAGCCGGCGCAGGGCGGTGGTGATCCGTTTCACGGACCGTTCCGCATCCATGCGCGCGCCCGCTAATTCGATCGCATCGGGAATGACGCCCGCAGCAATCTCTGCGACCATGCCCTTCCACGCGACCGCTTCCCGACGAACGTGCTGCTTGAGCAGCGTCGTCGCGATCCCCAATAACCAGGGAAGAGCATCCGCTACCGTCACATCGAACGTGGCGCGCTTGTCGAACGCCACCAGAAAAGTCTCCGACACGATGTCATCGGCGACTTGAGGACTGATCCGCCGAGCCGCATATCGCTGGACTTTGACGGCATGCCGGTCGAACAGCGTCGCGAAATCTTCCGGGCTACCGACCGATCGCTCGATCACTTTGTTGTCTGTGCTCACACTTGGTATTGCTTATTCACGAAGAAAAAGTTCATGATTCGACTTTAGAAGCACCGGCAGGACGAGCCGGGCATGATCCATCACGGCTGCGTCTCTCTTGTGACCTGACTAGACGTGCCGCGCGCTCTGAGTAAACTCGGTCGCATGGCAAACTCACAGCTTCGTGACCGCCCAGTATCACCCGCCTCCCTCGCGTTGTTGATCGGCGGGGGGCTACTGTTGGCCTCGGTCGTTATCACGGTGATCGCGCAGCCTTCGCTCTTCCCGTACGCCGAGACGGTGGGGCCCGCTCTGTTCTCCGCAGCCCTGTTAGTGTTCGCTTTCGGCGTGCGCGGCGCGGGCAGCGTTACAGCGCGCCGCCCGGTCGGCACTATCGCTCTCGCTTTGTTGGCCCTCTGGCTCCTTCTTGGATCTGTGCTGTACGGCGTTATTGGCGATGTCTTCTCGAACGACCCCACTCCGACCGTACTGATGTCTTTCGCCTACGCAGACTCGTTCGTGCAATTCGCTCTCGCATTGGTCGCGGTCATGCAGATCGCCCGGCTCGGCGCCGTGCCGGCTCCGTGGAACTGGGTACCAGCCGGGGTCGTGGCGGCACTAACCGTGACCTGGCTGTTACTGCAAGTCCTGGGCGGAGGCTCAGCCACCACATACGGACCCAATCTGGTGACCTGGCTCCTGATGGGACTAGACGGCCTTGCCCGGATCGGCGGTACGGTACTGCTTGGTGTCATCGCCATTGTTCTCGCCGACCGCGTCAATCGCCGGGCGACTACCGGTGTACCGCTGGTGCCCGAAGCACAGACCTGAGTTCGAAAGATCTCCTTGTCAAGAGCGATATCAAGAGCAGAGCAAAGAAGGCGGTGAGCCCGCCCATCGCGAACCCTACTGCGCCAAGCACCGGGGAGGTGGACCAGCATCGTGAACCGTGTCCGACGCTCCGCCAACGTAGCTGTCAGCGCTCGTTGAGAAGTAGGCCAGTTTCGCTCTTCAAAAAGAAGGCCGCCCACCACGATTGGATGGGTGATTACAACTCACAAAAATCGAATGTCGCGACGGCCAAGTGAATCCGCCAACTTCTTGTGGGACGTCGGCACCTGTGCGCGTCAGCGCCTTGTCGAAGTCCATCCCCAAGACCGCAGCGTGCAAGTAATTCAAGGAGTGTTCTCAAGTGATTTTCTGTAGACCCCCCTCGGGATCACGTTAGCGTTCATACAGGGTGATGACGGAACGATTCGTTTGGTGCGAGCTGGTGTCGAAGAACCCCTTCGAGTGGAAGGCCGCGTTTATCTTCCGGGCAGCATCGGTACCTGTTGAGCCAGCCGTGACAACCCAGATGCGTTCGAGTCTTACCAGATTCGACTTAATCTCATCGAGTGATCGTGTTTCATCGGAAAAAGTACCCGTCGTCGTGAAAGGTGCCTCGAATGCAATGTCTTCGGTGCTGATGAACGCCGTTGGGTAGGCGTAGAGAGCCAGCCGCGGCCTGAGCGTGGATTTGCCAGTATCCTGCAAGTAAATTCCGTCGCCCTGGGCCGCGTTGGAGTGAATGTAGTCGGCAATCTGGGAGAGATCACTGCCGCCGTCCTTCGCGAACGGTCCTCGCTGGGAGATGTAAGTGGGCGCGCTGGCTAACACCAGAACGCCAATCAATGCCCAGACGACGATCGCCCGCGCCGATAGCGTGAAAGCAATCGCCAAAAGAACGGCGACCGCCGGAGCTGTGAAGGAGAGATACCGGGCGTTGTACAGGGGGCCGACAAGGGCATCGGCGGTCAGAAGTACAACAAGCGGAACTGAAAACCAGGACGCAGCAAGCCGAAATGCGCTGCCATGCGGTCCTGACCAGATTCTTCGACACCGAAAAGCGAGCACGAGCAAGGCGCACCACGCGAGTGCCGCAACAAGCCAGGAACTATCAAACGCTGGCTTCGCGCAAATAGTCCATATAGTGACGACCGGCAGGTCGGATAGCCATGCAATCTGCTCCTTCTGCTGAACGCTCACAACAAGAATTGGGAGTGCCGCCACCACGGCGCTAGATGCGGCGAACAACCACGCCGCGAGCACGCGGCGCGCGCGATAGTCCAGAAGCAAGAAAACAAAGTGAACGGCGAGGATGAGCACGGTATACAAGAAAATATAGGTTCCGGCTGCGACAGTGACCGTATAAAAGGCCCACCAGCGCCAGTCTCTGGTGCGCGCGGCCACCAGAAGGACGATGGTGACCCACACTGCAACCGCTGCACTCAGCGCAAACGAGCGAGCTTCGATACCCATGGAGGTCGTACGCGGGAGCACAGCAAATATCACACCTGCTATGACGGCAACTCTCAGGCTCGTCATAGACGTGACCAAGACGACCAGCCCTGCAGCCGCAGCGCCAACGGCAAGCGCTGAGAGCGACCGTGTCGCCAACTCGGACTCGCCGAACATACCCACCCATAGCTTTAAGAGGGAATAGTACGCGGCGTGCACCGCATCCTTGTGTTCGACAAACGCAAAGAGCTCCTGCCAACTGAGCCGGACCGCCCGAAGCGTCGCGACCTCGTCACTCCAAAAAGCGGGAACCCCAGAGCCAGCGATTGAGATGACGAGGGCAACCAGGCCAACCACCGCCGCTGTTCGGTTCCTCCTGCCTGGAGAATGAATGCTTACTTCGCCCGCGAGATGAACTCTCGAAACCATAAGTGGAAGTGCGTGCACGGTTGGCCCCCAGATCGATTTCTGAGCCTATTCCATATAATTCTTTGGCGAAAACTCGCACGTCCCGCAAACCGAACGTCCACCGGGACACCCCGGCACGCACGGAGCGCCGAAGGTGATCCGCACGGTTTCTGGGTGTGGCTTTTAGATTTGTATGGCGGTTTTTCTTCTGAATTTGATGGCGTCATTGACGGCGAGACCCCCAATGACGCGCCGTGTATCCCGGAATGACGGGTCCAACCCACCATTTTCATCAGGAACTAACGGCATAAAGGGACCACAGATCGCCGCCATAGACCGGCAAAGTCCACAGGCGGTCAACAGCCGTAGATCAATCCGGGGTGCACCCCAACTATGCGTCAGGCACCCTTATCTAAGAACGTCAGGAGAGTGCCATGTTTTGATTGGTAGACCTCCGGGCATCCGCCGGAAGTCCCATCTCACCACATCAACCAAAGGAGATCCCATGTCCTCACCCCGCCGCGCCCTGATCGTCATCGACGCCCAACAGGAGTATTTCGAAGGACTGCTGCCGATCCAATACCCCGCACGCGATGAGTCACTTATTCGTATTGCCGAGGCGATGGACGTTGCTGAGCAGGCTGGCATTCCGGTCGTCGTTGGGCAACATCAATCCCCTGCGGGTTTCCCGGTCTTCGCGCCGGAGTCGTCGACCTTCGAATTGCGTCCCGAGATCGCGAAGCGCGCCGACAACGTGGCCCATCGCTTCACGAAGTCATTCGCCAGTATCTTCGCGGGTACTGGCCTCGAGGAATGGTTGCGCGAGCGCGGGATCGACACAATCACCATCGTGGGCTACATGACGAACAACTGCGTTATCGGTTCCGCCGCCGCTGCCGAACCCCTCGGATTCACCGTTGAGGTGCTGTCGGATGCAACCGGAGCCATCGACATCGTGAATTCCGCCGGTTCTGCGCCGGCAAAGCGGGTGCACGAGACAATCATGGCCGTCCTGAACTCCAATTGGGCTGCGGTCGCCACGACGAGCGCCTGGACCGAAGCCGTAACGTCCGAGAACGCTGTCGCAGGAGACAACCTCATCGAGTCAGCTGCCCGGGGGCGGGACGCCAGGTAATTCAACGGACAGCAGGAATCGGTACGCAACGGCGTACCGATTCCTGCGCTTCCATGCTTTTGAAGGTATGAAAGTGCGTGATCGGTACGCAGTAGCGGAACCCCGAACGGGAAACAAGAATTAGAGTTTCGTCCGAATGGCCTCCCTGCCGATGCTCATTCTGAACGTGCTTTCGGTCGCGCCACGGCACGGATATGGCATCTCCCAGTCCCTCGCGTCGGCGGGGCTTCGACCCATCAAGGGCGCCCAACTGTATCCCGCGCTGGTACGACTCGAGGACGAGGGAGCGATCGTCGCACGCTGGGAGCAAAGCGAGTCTGGTCCCGCTCGCAAGGTCTATGACCTCACGGCGATCGATCATACGCAGAGGGAAGCGCTGCGCGGTCAATGGTTCGCCTTCATAGACGCGGCGGAAGCCGTGGGCCGCGCAGACTGAGCCGAGGAATTTCCAAATCTCTTTGGGATGGAGATGAACGCCTTGCGTGCATTGAGAGTTCATTGAGGCTCATTCCTCGCACGGGGTTTCTTGCGTCGCTACCGGTCGAGTTTCGTACCCGCAAGCCGAACCACTTGCGGGACGATTTAGGTTGTCATCAACTGGAGTCTGCAGCCGGATTGGAATCGACCGGATTACATGATCAGCAGGCCTCCATTCGCATGCAGATGCCGACAATCCAGGCGCCCCGTTAGATCCAGCGACCCAGGCCGAGAGAGGTCAGTAGAGTGTGTGGCCGGGGTAAAACTGATGGGTATGGAAAAACGGCTCGTGCAAGCTTTTTAGTGGGAATGCTCGTGATCGCGGAGTTGGGTGGCACCCCCGGGGTGGTGTCGTACGCGCACACGGATCCCAAACCCTTGGCGTTAGCAGCCGCCGGGCCGAGCATGCACTCATGCAATCTCGAGGAGATGACTCGGCCTCGCTGGCGGTCATTATTCTTCATTCAGACAGGATCCCTCAGCGAGCATCCTGGCGTCGAGCACTGACCGCCGCTTGCGGGCGCTGGCCTGCAGTCTTCCGCACATGCGATTCGAGAACGTCGAAGCCGGCGCGGCCCAGCTCCGCGCTGATCGCAAGCAGTGTGCCTCCAGGCTTGATCACGCGGCTGAACTCGCGCAAAGGTACCTGGATCGCGCCGGGCTCGTAGTGAATGAGTGAGTGCCACGACAGAACCCCACCGACCGAATTAGTGCCAGCGTCGATGGATTCGAGGCCTTCGATTACGAAGTCCGCGGTGGGAAATGCGTTCGCGGCATGCGCAATAAATTCAGCACTTGATCGATGCCCCCAGCGCCGCGGCGCGTCGAGCGTCTGGGCTGAGAACGTTTCAGAGGTAACTGCAGATTCGTTCGGAGTCGCACGCGGCAGGATCAGCGACGGCGGCGGCGTCATGGAATCGGGCGACAGTGGATCTAAGGGCGACCAGCTCGGCGATCTGCCAGTCCAGATCCGTCAGTTGCCTGGCCAGAAGGTCACTCACATGCGTGCAGGGAGCCTGGCCGGCGTCACGGATGCGCAAGATGTCACTGATTTGGTCCAGGGTTAGCCCCGCGCCACGACTCCGGCGAATGAAATCTAGCCGCGTGACTGTTTCGTCCCCATAGAAACGGTACCCGTTGGCCGCTCGTTGAGCGGCGGGAAGCAGTCCCCGGTCTTCGTAAAATCTCAGGGTTTTGGTTGTCATGCCAACGGCCGCGGCCACTTCACCAATGCGCACTCTGTGCCTCTCGCCCGCATATCGGGAACTTTCACACTTGACCTTCCAGTGTAGGGGAAGGTGCAGACTGGGCCCAGTACAAAAAAATCATGCACGTTCTGGTCCAAGACAGGTTCGGGCATCCACAGCTTTTCCGGAGGATTCATGTCTGAAGCAACAACGTCTGAAACAACAACGTCTGATTTTGACTTGGCGATCATCGGTTCCGGTGGGGCCGCGTTTGCTGCCGCCATTCGAGCGACGAACTTGGGTAAGCGAGTGGTGATGATTGAGCGCGGAACAGTCGGTGGGACCTGCGTGAACACGGGCTGCGTTCCGTCTAAAGCCCTGCTAGCGGCGGCCGACGCGCGCCACGTTGCACTGGATTCCGGACGATTCCCGGGGATCTCTACCTCCGCTGACGCAGTCAATATGTCGGAGCTGATTGGTGGCAAGCGTTCTCTGGTGGACACGATGCGCACCGGTAAGTACGTGGACCTGATCGGTGAGTACGGCTGGGAGCTACGCCAAGGCACTGCCGTGTTCGCGGGGTCTGCTGATGAGCCGGTGTTGGACGTCACCGGTTTCGATGGGTCGGTGGAAACCGTGCGCGCCGCCCACTACCTGGTGGCAACCGGGTCGACCCCGTGGGCGCCTCCGATCGCGGGGTTGCAGGAGGTGGGCTACCTGACTTCCACGACGGCCATGGAACTTGACGAGGTGCCCGAGTCGCTGCTGGTGCTAGGCGGTGGATACGTCGCGTTGGAACAGGCGCAGCTTTTCTCACGGCTCGGCTCCACGGTGACACTGCTGGTGCGCTCCCGGCTGGCTTCGGCGGAGGAGCCGGAAGCGTCCCGCACCCTGATGAGCGTCTTCGCGGACGAGGGTATGCGGGTCATCCGCCGGGCCACTGTGTCCGCCGTGCACCTTGACGAGTCCACCGGCGAGGTTGTCGCCGTGGCCACAACGGGAGGCGGGCGGGAAGAGTTCCGTGCCAGCAAACTGCTCGTCGCCACAGGGCGACGCCCCGTGACGGAGGGCCTGAACCTGGGTGCAGTCGGCGTCAACGTGGGAGAGAAAGGCGAAATTGTGGTCAACGGCATGTTGGCCAGCTCGAACCCGCGAATCTGGGGTGCCGGGGACGTGACCGGACACCCACAGTTTGTGTATGTGGCCGCCTCCCACGGATCCCTGGTGGTGGATAACGCGTTCACCGATGCCGGACGGGTGGTCGACTACCGTCACCTCCCCCGAGTCACCTTCACCAGCCCCGCGCTGGCCGCGGTAGGTATGACTGACAAGGAGGCCAATGCGGCCGGCATCCGTTGTGAGTGCCGGGTATTGCCGCTGGAATACGTCCCCCGAGCCCTGGTCAACCGGGATACTCGCGGCTTCATCAAGATCGTCGCCGACGCCCAGACACGGCGGATCGTGGGGATCACTGCCGTCGCCAAAGACGCCGGTGATCTCGCCGCTGCCGGCGTCTACATCTTGGAAGCCGGGATGACCGTCGACCAAGTCGCCACCATGTGGAGCCCCTACCTGACCATGGCCGAAGGCATCAAGATCGCCTGCCAGTCCTACAACACGGACGTTTCCAAGCTTTCCTGCTGCGCCGCCTAACCACCTCAACCTCACGAAGAAAGGCACTTCTCATGACGAATGAAACCCATCAGGTCACAGAACGACTCACCTCCGGCGATGCAGGACTTGAAACCTGGCTCTGGCTGCCGCTCATGAAGCTGCTGGCCCAGGGCGACGCAGTAGACATTGCAGACTTGGTGGCTGCGTCCGGCCGGCCCGCCGAAGACGTTCACCGTGCCCTGGCAGCCGTTCCCGAGACGGAGTACGACGGGTCCGGTCGGATTATCGGGCAGGGCCTGACTCTTCGGTCCACCCCGCACCGCCTCGAGGTTAACGGTGAACAGCTCTACACATGGTGTGCTCTGGATACCCTGATCCTGCCAGCCGCCCTCGGAACGTCCGCAAGAATCGAATCGGCCTACGGGGCGACTGGCATTCCAGTTCGGGTAAGTGTTGACGCCACCGGGGTGACGAGCGTTGAGCCTGCCACGGCCGTGGTCTCCCTGGTCAATCCGGAAGACATGAGCTCGGTGCGTTCAGCGTTCTGTAACCAGGTCCACTTCTTCGCGTCGCTTGAAGAAGCCAAGCCTTGGCTTGACAGCCACCCCGGCGGTTCCGTGATATCCGTCGACGAGGCTTACCGGCTCGGTACCTCCATTGCCGAAACAATGCTCAAAGAGACGACACCGCAGCGGTCCGCCCAACCTGACAACGGGGCGCACGGCTGCTGCTAAGACCGCAGTGCCGCACCGGCACCGTCACCGTCACCAATCCACTGCAGTCTCCGTTAGAGCTCCACAAACAGAACCTGATGTAGACATCTGAGATTAAGGAGAAAATTGTGAGCGAACATTTTGATGTTGCGGTGTTAGGCATGGGGCCCGGTGGCGAGGTGGCCGCGGGCCGTCTGCTCAAGGCCGGTAAGAAGGTCGCGGTCATCGAGCGGGAATTGATCGGCGGTGAATGCGCCTACTGGGCCTGCATCCCATCCAAGACGCTGTTGCGGCCAGCTGAAGCCCGCACGGAAGTCCAACGGGTAGCCGGGGTATCCAGAGCGGAACTGGACTGGTCTGAGGCCAGTAAGTACCGCGATTACATGATCCGGAATCTCGACGACAGCGCACAAGTCGACGGGTATGCCCGCCACGGTGCCGTCGTGATCAAGGGCGAAGCTCGCATCACGGGCCCCGGCCGGATCCAAGTCGAGGACCGCGAACTCACTGCGGAGCACATCATTATCGCGACCGGCTCGGAGGCAGTCATCCCCGATCTCGACGGTCTCGATCAGATCACCGCGTGGACGAACCGAGAAACGTACACGACCAAGACTCTGCCGAAGAGTGCGGTGATCATCGGCGGTAGCGCCGTCGGGACCGAGACCAGCACCTTCCTCTCCCGCTTTGGAGTGAAAGTCACACTCGTCCACCGCGGCGACCGGCTCCTGGAACGCGAAGAACCCAGGGTCGGGGAGCTGACCCATAAGTACCTGACGGAGTCCGGAATCGATATCCGTCTGGGCGTGACCGCCCGCCGGACCCACCGGACCGGCGACCAGAGCGTGATTGAACTTGATGACGGCACGGAGGTGACGGCCGACGTTGTCATTTTCGCAACCGGACGCACCCCTCGTACCAAAAATCTCGGCTTCGAAAACGCTGGTGTCACTCTGGGCGATCACGGGCAGGTGCAGGTGGACGAATACTGTCGTGCGGCCGAGAACGTGTGGGCCATCGGAGACGTCACCGGCATAATGCCCTTCACTCACGTGGCTAAGTACCAGGGACGGATCGCAGCAGACGCCATTCTTGGCCAACCGCACACCGCGTCCTACAGCGGCATCCCCCGCGTCGTGTTTGGAGATCCCGAAATTGCGGCCGCAGGGCTCACAAAAGAACAGGCCGAGCAGCTCGGTATACGGACCGTCGCAACAGAGCTTGACCTTGCCAGCGCCATCGCTCGCCCCTGGACCTACGAACAAGACCCTCGCGGATTTCTCGGACTCCTCGCCGACACCGACAGCAAGACTCTCGTTGGCGCTTGGGCCGTGGGGCCAATGGCCGGCGAGTGGATACATCATGCTTCCCTCGCCATCCGCACACAGATCCCAATCGAAATCCTGCGCGACCAAGTCGCCCAATTCCCCACCTACAACGAGGCCTACCAAGCAGCACTCGAGGAACTAGACATCTAGCTACTATCGCCGAACGATCCGCAGTACTGCCGTTCCTGGGCGCCTGAACGCTCCCGCAAGGCCGCTCGGATAGCACGGTGCCGTTCGCGCGAATAAGCCTCTACGGCGAGCCCGCAAGCCAAACCTTGTACGGGACGGCCTTATCGCGCTTTGAAGGAGCAGATCACAACAGTGCATGTCGCAGTCGTGGTTGCCGTTCGAATACCTTGTGGAGTTCTAGATTCCGAGACAGCAGCATTGGGAGCGGGGCCCACGGACTGACTTGGTTCGAATAGTTAGGCTGGAACAAAAAGGGGTGGGGATGAACTGGGATGCACTTAATTGGCTTGGGTGTTTCGTGCTCATTAGACCGCACGTCTGAGGGCTCGCTCTCTTTTTCGCTTCAAGAATTTGCGTGCCTTGACGATTGCTCGCAAGTTGCCTTTCGGAGTGATCGCGGGTTTGGAATAAGCTACCGCCCTGAGGGCGGTCAGGGGCAGTTGGTGGAATCCGAGCTGCGGTATCACGTCTCGATGGCCTTGCTGCCCGATGAGGGAATCGTAGAGGATGCTGGAGAGCGGCTCCCTTGGCATGAATATTGTGAACTTCTGGAACGAATCGGGATAAGCGCATCGGTCGAGATCTTGAAAAGTGGCCCCTATATTTTGCTTTTCTCTCCCGAAGTGCGGCGACTACTTGAACATGAGTAGTCGCGAGGACGATCGTCCGGTCAGAAAGAGACAATCTGGAAAGCAACTACGAGCATTCCAGTGATGAGTGGTGCGACGACCGATTGAATCCGCCGAACCCTCTACGGGTCATCGGGTCGAGGCTAAATTCCGGACGGCGATGGAAAGCGCAGAGATTGCAGCCGAGACATACCAAATGTCAATTTTAAGTTGACAAACTGGCGTGTCAATCTATGATTGACACATGCACCAAAACACTTCCGTCTCGAAATCGCGGGCAGCAATGACATCCACATTCCTCGCGCTTGCTTCCGTCGGCATCGCTCTTTCTACGCTGCTCATTGCTTCCCTTGCGATCAAGATTGCCTTAATCGTCCTTACCGCATTTCTGCTTGTCGCAACTGGGATGTCCCTTGCACTCGATATTGCACGCCCCAAGCCTTCCCGCATCTCGTGAGTCCATCACCGGAGTGGGTCGACGACGCTCTTCGCCACGCTCTATCAGATGCAATTGCAGCAGTTGACCCGTCCCTGGCGGAGCGTCTTGAACACGAGCCCAACTCATACCTGGACCTCATCGATCTGACAGCCCGGAGCGCTGAGGAAATCGCTCAGCTTCTGCAACTCGCAGTCACTTCCGCTCGTCAAGCTGGCGTGAGTTGGGAGCGCATCGGGCAGCAACTTGGTATGAGCCGGCAAGCGGCCCAGCAAAGATTCGGGCGGGTTCATGACGGTATCGACTCTCCTCCCTCTGCCGAGATGCGCCGTCTCTATCCGCTCACCGCGTTTGACGAGATGGACGAGCTAGCCGCAGCCGGACGCGCGGGGTGGCATTCAATTGGTTATGGAATGTACTTCCATGACGTCATCCAATCCGATGAGCAATGGGAACACCTCCGAGTTGTTGCATTCGCCTCCAGCCGACGCGCAATGGAGAGCGAAGGATGGCAACGAATAGGAACAATGTGGTTTCCCTGGGCCTACTACGCGCGTTCCACGGGCAAACCAGTCGAATCTAACGGTGCTCCCGGCGATCAAACCCGCTAGCCGAACTTCGCGGCACCAACGATGATCTGGCCTCGCGATTGGGTGCGAACGTCCGCTGCCCGCAAACCGAACCCACAGCGGGACGCTCAGAGCGTCGGGGCGTTCACTGAATTCAGGATGCAATATTGAGGATGATGGGACCGACTTTTCCAGGTCCTCCGCCTGATCCGTGCCGCTCACGCGGACTCAGCTGAGTGTCACGTCCTTTTCGACGAGGACGTCTCTGCTCGCTGAAAGCGCGGGAATAGTGACATTCTCCGGTGTCGCCATTGCTGTCGAAATTTCCCACGAGTCTTCATCGATCCTGGAAGCGAAGAACGGGAGAGGAACTACAGAGGGAACCGGCGTGAAGGTCTCAAGTTGCTGTGGATCACGGGTCTCAATGCGAGCGGGCTCTGGCGATAGCTGACTTGGATCCGGGTCTGAACATTCACCGTCGGCGCACTACTCGACGACACTGACCTTGGACGTTGCGCCTTCGAGCCTGACAGTGAGGGTATTGGCCCAACCGATCGTGGGGCACGCCGAGATTGAGCAGCCGGACACAAACGCGCTCACCACGAGCGCCGCGATGAGAGCCATCAGCCAATTTGCCCCATTGATCGATCGCGTGAAAGCCATGTCGTCCCCATTCATTGCTCGTGATTTGAGGATATCTGAACCGTTTTCGCCACGGTTTGGATAAGCGAAGTGTCACGTTATTGAACGTCAGCTTCTGACTGCGAGAAGTCCGGACGCCGAACCGCGTACGGGAACTACATTCACGAGAACGCTGCTTCGAGCTACGTCAACTGCCCGCGCAGAAACCCTTATCGCACGTGGCCAATCGACGTGAATGCGAGCGGGGTTCCGTACGACGGCGCGAACGTGAACAACCTGAACGTGATCCGACGGGTTACACCTGGAAATGGCGCCTGGCAGTCCGGCCCGTGCAGCGGCATCATCACCGCCTAAGTCACCCTTGCAACACAAGGTGAAACGATGAGTGCGTCGAGCTACATCACCCCGATCGCTTCCTCGTACTATAAGGGGAGGCACACACTTCTGGAGAACATTCAGGCCCAAGCTCCGTGATTGCAGGCGAGAATGACTGACGACACAAGTACTGTGCGGACCGCGTCCGGGGTAAAAGCGGTCCTGAGGCTAATGCGGTCTGACAAGTCGATTGTGCTGGAAGTCACGGCTGTTTCTTCCGAAGCTACGCGCGAATTCGATTCTGTCTACGAGCGCGCCTTAGAACGCTATCTGGAAGCAAGCGTGCGCAATGGAATCCGCTACGCTGGCACCCCTCCCTTATCCGGCGCCCATGTAGTGCTGGCGGAAATTTGCGTCATAGCTCCAGTGGCGATGCAATCCATTGGACGGGAAGTTCGTTCCGTGGGCGGGACGGGTTCGGAATGGACGACTCGATGGGTATGGGATCTATCTGGAATCGAGTCTATTGACGGGGAATTAGTCGTGCAAACACACGTCGATGAAATCAAACTGCCCTTGTCTCGACCGTGAATAGCCCCTACTAAGCCCACCCGGCGAGGAATCGCGACGCGGAAGTTACGGCGCTTCGCCAGGTTCAGGCCTGCGTGTTCCCGAGCGAGTGCATCTGACAAACTGAGCGAGTTAGATTCCGCTCGTGAGAGCTACTAGCTAGCCAGTGGTGCACGTTCATTCGCGCGGCGGAAAGCACTGGCCGCGCCGAGTGAGTCGCGATCTTCCAAGCTCCGTTTCGTTAGCCGAACCCTCTGTCGGTGCGTGGGTTAGTCCTCGTGCAGCCAGCCAGCCCGACCTTGGTCGGCAAGAGTGTTTCATCACCGGGCATGAAAGGCTGATGCAATGAAAGCCTTGGTGTTAACGCCAGCGCCGGCAACCAGGTAAATGCGCCACATAACGATCACATTTCGCCGCCACATAGCGCCGAAAGTCACACCCAGAAATCGTGTGGCGCGCCGATTCTCATAACTACGTCGCATAACCGCAGGCCTGAACCGTGGTACTTGCCATTAGTTATGAGACACCCCGGGAGCAAAAATGACGAAACTGACCGGTGTCGTTTTTCGAAGTCGTCTGCACAAGTGGTCGTACTCGCGCTCACACCTCGCTCCAGCCACCGACGAACCTCAATTCCCGTAAGGGCCCCCCTTTACGCGACGGTTCATGGCGATCGAAGCGTCGAGCCATTCCGGCGGTCGAGGCCTCGGCTGGACCGGCGATGGGGCCGACGTCGTCATCCCCGACGGTGTCATCGGCACGGCCGAGCTCACACCGGCCTCGGGCGACAACACCATCTCCGGAACCGTCGTGGTCACCGCGGAAGGCGGCGGGTTCGACGTCGCGCTGAAGGGCTTCAACTCGGATGTTCCCGGAGGCGTGCAACTGTTCTTCAGTCCCTGGTCGAAGACGACGACCTGCCTGGCCGACATGTACAACTTCTCGTTCGGTAACCTCTCCACGGACGCCGATCAGCCCGGGCTGAGCCTGGGCGACAGGGACTTTTCCCGGGGCGACCCCAGTTACTATCTGACCGCCGTCATCACCGCGAGCACCCCGGCCACGACCGATCCTGACGGCTGCGTGCTCACTCCCCGGGCGGTCGGCACGATCACCTGGGAGGTGCCGGACACCCGCCCCGGGTTACTCGCCGTCGATACAGGCGCTCGGTTCGGCGCTGGCGGCGCCACCGCCACAGCCGGTGCTTCTCCCATCTCCTACCGTGCGGTCGCCGGCGACACGCTCAACGACATCGCCGACCGCTTCGGCATCACGCCCGACGACCTCGGCTTCCTCAACCCGCTCACCAGCCGCCAGCTCCAGCCTGGAGACGATCTAAACCTTCAGGTGGCACTGCGCGGCGGCGCCTCGGTCCCGCCATCCTCGGCCTGAACCGTTGACATCCGGTCGGGCGATCCGTCACCGGCCACCTCAGAGGATTGCCCGGTTTGGCTCCCGAACGTAGGGTTGAATCATGGCTGAGCATGAAGAGTTGGCAGTTTTTCTGGGTGACTGGCATGCCGAAGGCACCTCTTATGGTGGTGACGCGCAGTCGCTGGATAATCCGCACGCGGGAGCAAGTCCGTGGAACAGCATCCACTCCGCCCGGTGGCATTCGGGCAACTACTTCATCGTGCAAGATGAGCGCGCGAACGGTCCGTTCGACACACTTAGTCTGATGGGCTGGGACGCTGAAGCCGGCCGCTTTTTCACCCGAACGGTCGAGAATCACGGCTTCGCACGCGATTACACTCTGACTGTCGACGGTCATACTTGGACGCTGACGGGCGAGCACGAGCGAGCAACGTATCGATTTGGCGAAGGCGGTCGCAGCCAAGAGATCGCTTGGGAGTGGAAACCCGCTGAAGTATGGTTACCACTTTGCGACCGCACCGCTAATCGCATCAATTGATCGAGCACCAACGGCTTTCAACGGTGGGTAAGTCTGCCTAGCGCTGTGTCATACGGGAGCCCCTGCGGCACGAGCCCATCTCAAGAACGCTTGATGGGTTCAGGACGCAATTTCGAGAGTGACCGGGGCCGCTTCTTCAGGGCCGCCACAACGGTCGCTACCGCCGACTCGGACCCAGTTGAGCGTCACGTCCTCGTCGGCGAGGACAATTCCGCTCGCTGAGAAAGCGCGGAGTGTCACATTTTCCGGGGACGACATGCTGAGGGCGATCTCCCACGAGTGGTCATTGATCTTGGAAGCAAAATACGAGAGCTCCACTGCACGGGGATCGGGCGTGTACGTCTCAAGATCTTCCGGCCACAGAATCTCTCCGGGAGCGTGCTCGTCGGAGTACGGCTGGCTGGGAGCGGGAGTTGAACACTCATCATCGATGCACAGCTGCACGAGGCTGACGTCATCGGTTCCGCCGTCAAGCGTCACTGTAAGCGTGTTTGCCCACCCGATCGCCGTACACGCATTCATAATCGGACCCGAGCAGCCTGACAGTACTGCACTCGCGATGAACACAGCGCTAAGCCCGACGAGACGCTTGCCCGCCGTGGCCAGTACGGTGTTAGCCATGTCGTCCCCGTTCACTCCTTACCACTGAGGCTAGCGGAGCCGCTGATTGCGGCGCGCGCAGCCTGCATCACCGTCTGTGGTTGGTTGAACGCGTTCTAATCCCCGTCAGCTTGAGCGCGTACAGCACGGCTTGCCACGGCGGCGGCAGAAAGCACGAAGACGAGCAACCCAGCGGCACCGATGAAAATCGATGTGAGCGCAATCGGCAAAGAAACAGGAAGGACGGACGGCAAAGCAAAGGCGATTGCGCACCAGCCCGCCTATTGCGTCGGAGGTTTCTCTGCTTGATGTGTGGTGAGGCACGCACTATCGCTCGCCATCGTCACAGGAAGACGTATGCCAGCAACCGGATTGCGTCCAAGACGTCCGCTGACTGCAGCCTGCGCCATCCCGAGCACCAGAACGCCAGCGCCCACCATGACCACGAACAGCACCAACCTGGCCATTATCTTGTCGCCCATACCTTCGCCCTACGATCTGCCTCATCCGCCCACCAAACGACTGCACACCCGTAAGCGGAACCCCCCATCGGGACGGTCAGGGCTAATTCTTCAGAGCGATGCGTGCCAGGTTCGCCGAGTGGCAAGCCGGGCGGTCAGGAAGAGCGCAAAGCCCAGGACTCCGAGGATCGCGGCGAATGTGATTCCCCAGTCCCACACGCTGGTCTGGGTATGCACTAGGAGGAGTTCATGCTCGCTTGTGAAATAGGAGCATTGGACCCCAATGGGGAAGAACGAAAATGCGCCGTCCGTGGTCCAGCCTGCTGGGGGCAGAGGCAGACTGCCTAGCTCGGGGTTCTGAGAGCAGGATTCTCTGAGACCCGCATGGGAGATGATCGCGAACTGAAGCCCAGCCAGGGTGATGAGGGCGAGCGACGGAATGCCGAGGATCCAGGACCGCGCTGTCACGGCGAGGAGCACGGGAAAAGCCGGTCTTTGCAATTGCATTTCGTGTACCCCCCTTCCTGACAGAGTACGTGCTGCCAGTCACCGGGTATGCGTTTGAAGAAATCACAAGCCTGACAGAGTCAGTGCCTGCAGCCGAGCCCTCACCGAAACAGTTCGTGTCCACCAGGCGGGTCGAGTTCATGGCCGCGTGATTGGAGCGATCGCACCAAGGCGACGGTACTGAGCGCGGTCAGCGCAACTACCGCGGTCAGGCTGCCGATGCCAAGACCGGTGGCGAACCAGCCGGGAGACATAATCAACTCCAATCCGTTTGCATCCAAATAGCGACATTGCAGTCCTACAGGCCAGACAGAAAAACTACCTGAAGCGCCGAGCTCGCGCACGGCACCATCCGGTATCTGTTGGGAAATGGCGCACTGATAGTCCGGGGCTCGCGCCTGATAGGCGGCAACGGCAACGGGCACGCTGCAGAGCAAGGCTGCGGCGAGGAGGACCACGATCAGTCCAATTTGGAAGCTTCGGTTCATGCCTGATCGAACCACACATGTGCGGGTGAGCTCATGAGACGGGGCTCTCAACGGTGAGCGGAACAGTTAAACGTCGCATTGAAAGGTCACAGGGTGGCTCGCCAGCTGCGTCGCAGGGGAACAGCGAAGGACCTAAGCTGCCAGCATGACGGATGGCAATGAGCGGGGTCGATACGTACCGATGCAACGAGGATCGGTCGGTATTGCGCGCGCTCAGCGCCTGCCGTTCGATATTTCCAGCCTGTCAGTGACTGGTCTGGTCATCATCTGCGAACTCGGTGATCCGGTTCCAGAAAACGTCAGGCCAACTATGACCATGACGATGACCCAGTATTTGCGCCTATCTGACGAATCGATGATTCGTCTCGACATGGATCGTGGAGTGGCTTCGTCCAAGTATGGGCACGTCCGGCCTGTCTCCTGGAAACGCCCAGCGGCCGACGTGATCGCCGAAGTTCTCATCCTGATGCGGGGGGATGATGCTGCGAAACCCGATTCGTTTCCGTGGGAAGCATATGCGGAGGCCGCCCAGCTGAGGGGAATCGCGGTTGACGCCGAGGCACTGCGCGATCTTCCGCACACAGTGCTGCTGTCGGATGAGCTCGCCACGATCTACGAATTCTGAGCAACGACTGGCCTGCACCTCAAGAGTGCTCTCGGTCCTGAACTTTGGCGTCCCACAAGCCGAACCCTGAGCGGGCGGGACCAATTATTGGGCGCTGACTGCCATGCTTGTCACATGGTGCAGCCGAATGATCTCCTTGCCGTCCTTGTCGACGCTGACAACGTGCCGCCTGCAAAGATCGGCGCAGTTCTCGCCGAGGTCGCACGTTTCGGCACGGCCTCGGTCAAGCGGGTCTACGGCGATTGGACCAAGCCGAACTTAAGCAGTTGGAAGCCAGTCGCGAGCGAGCACGTGATTCAGCCGATGCAGCAATTTGCCAACACGATCGGCAAGAACGCTACCGACAGTGCACTCATCATCGATGCCATGGACCTGCTATACACCCGTCGATTCCGCGGATTCTGCATAGTGTCATCCGACAGCGACTTCACGCGTCTCGCGTCCCGTATCCGCGAAGAAGGCGTTATCGTCTACGGCTTCGGAGAGCGGAAGACGCCCGCAGCGTTCCGTAATGCGTGCGATCTATTCACCTATCTCGACGTGCTCGAAGAGGCTGAAGGGGAGAGTGCGGCTGCGGCGCTCACGCGCGTTTCACCCCCGAAGCTGCGCAGCGACACGAAGCTCATCTCGGGGCTTCGGATAAGTGTCACCACCGCATCGGGAGAGGACGGATGGTCGAACCTTGCCACGGTGGGCCAGCTAATGCGCAAGCAACAGCCCGACTTCGACTCACGAAACTGGGGATACACAAAACTGTCCGACCTAGTTCGAGCGACGGAACTCTTCCTCATCGAGACCCGACCTGCTGGCGGACTGCAGCTACAAAACAAGAAGAAGAACGGTGACTGAGCACGGTCTCGACCGGTGCGAGAGCACAAGGACTTCAATCGCTCGCGTTGCTCAACCCCAGGCCTGACGACCTGCATGCGGTAAACCCCTTCAGCGGGCCCGGGAACTCAGCCCCCGATGCAGTCGCCGCTTCCGCTGTAGCAGGGGCGATAATTCGGGTTAATCGTTGAAGCCGGGGGTTCAGGGCGCCAGTCGGTCCTTGGCACTGACATCAACAGCGCCACTCCAAGAGCCATGATCAACGCGACGCTCGCGATGAACACGAGGCCGACCCGACGCCGCACGATTGCCCTCACGAGGAGCCCGACTTGAAGGGCGACCATGATTCCGGCGGTCACCCAGTAGCCCACGATGTCCGAGGCCGGCGGCTGCGGGCTCAAGCTTGCTGAAAACGCGCGGCGTACGAGCTCGAAGGTCAGCACGAAAGTCACAAACGCGGACCCGAGAGTAAGCAAGTCGAAGCCGCCCCTTTTGGCAGGGGCGGTTGCGTGGTCACTGACGGTAGCAACGTCACCGATTCCCCGCCATTCGCTCATGACGCCAGCCTAGTCACGGTCGCCCGGGAGCTGATCAGGCAGCTCGACCACTCTGGACTCGTCTGCGATTTCCTAACTCGTCCCTTGAGGCCACGCATAGTCCCGGAGGTGATCGTGATCGCTCGCCAGCACTTCTATCGTGGCAAATGCGGACGGTGCACTCTACTCACCTCTATGACCGCGCGCGTCGGATCTCGGGTGCCGGTGCTCAACTGGCGCTCAGTGCCTGCAAGAGGGACGGCGACCGGGACACCCGAACGTATGAGGAACGCCAGCGACGATCCGCAGAATCCCGCGGGGGATATACGGGGCACTCCAGAAGCACGGCCGGATGCTGAGGGCTACGCACGCGTATTTGTACACAACCGCGACCTCACCACCCAAAGAATGCTTCCGAATCACTGAACTTATCCGCGCCGCCAGGTTCACGGGTTACCGCGACAGCCAATGTGTCGGCGACACCACGACCTCATCCACTCAAATACACACGCCAATTCACCGCCTGCGGGCGGGGTCGGGGCGACCGGTAGACTTGCCGGGTCAAGCATCCGCTATCTCGGGGAGAATTCCACACGTGACCGCTGTTTCCAAAACCTCTTCCCGCGGCGTCGCCGACACCGTTTCCAACGCTATTGCGACGCCCGAAAAGGAGCAGCCCTACGGGGCGCTCGGACTCAAAGCCGACGAGTACGCGCAGATCCGCGACATTCTGGGCCGCCGCCCAACGTCAGGCGAGCTGGCTATGTACTCGGTGATGTGGAGCGAGCACTGCTCCTACAAAAGCTCAAAGATGTACCTGCGCCAGTTCGGCGACAAAGTCACCCCCGCCATGAAGAAAAACCTCATGGTCGGCATGGGCGAAAATGCCGGTGTGCTCGACGTCGGCGAGGGCTGGGCGGTCACGTTCAAGATCGAATCGCACAACCACCCCTCTTATATCGAACCGTTCCAGGGCGCCGCGACCGGCGTCGGCGGCATCGTGCGCGACATCATCTCGATGGGCGCCCGCCCGGTCGCCGTAATGGATGCCCTCCGCTTCGGCGACATCAACGACCCCGATACTGCCCGCGTCGTTCACGGCGTGGTCTCGGGCATCAGCTTCTACGGCAACTGCCTCGGCCTGCCCAACATCGGTGGCGAAACCGTGTTCGACCGGGTCTACCAGGGCAACCCGCTCGTCAACGCTCTCTCGGTTGGCGTGCTGCGCCACGAAGACCTGCACCTCGCCAACGCCCGCGGCGTCGGCAACCAGGTCGTGTTGTTTGGAGCCCGCACCGGCGGCGACGGCATCGGCGGGGCATCCATTCTTGCCTCGGACACGTTCAGCGCCGGCGGCCCCACCAAGCGCCCCGCGGTGCAGGTCGGCGACCCGTTCGCCGAGAAGGTGCTCATTGAGTGCTGCCTCGAACTGTTTGCGGGCAAGCTCGTCGAGGGAATCCAGGACCTCGGGGCTGCGGGCATCTCGTGCGCGACCAGCGAACTCGCCTCGAACGGCGACGGTGGCATGTTCATCGAACTCGAGAAGGTGCTGCTGCGCGACCCCACGCTCACCGCCGAAGAGATTCTCATGAGCGAGAGCCAGGAGCGCATGATGGCGATCGTCACGCCCGAAAAGCTCGAGGGCTTTCTCGCCGTCACCAAGAAGTGGGACGTAGAGACCAGCGTTCTCGGCGAGGTCACCGATACCGGCCGGTTGATCATCAACTGGCACGGCGAAGAAATCGTCAACGTTCTGCCGCGCACCGTTGCCGTGGACGGCCCGGTCTACGAGCGTCCGCTCGCCTACCCGACCTGGATCGACGCCCTGCAGGCCGACACTGCCTCCGTGCTGCCGCGCGCGCTCGACGGCGAGACCCTGCGCGAGCAGTTTCTCGACCTGCTCGGCTCGCCCAACCTCGCCGACCCGAGCTGGATCACCGACCAGTACGACCACTACGTGCAGGGCAACACGGCGCTGGCTTTTCCCGACGACGGCGGCATGATCCGCGTCGACGAAGAAAGCGGACTCGGTTTCGCGATCGCCACCGACGCGAACGGCCGTTACTGCCAGCTCGACCCCTACCGCGGCGCGCAACTCGCCCTTGCCGAGGCCTACCGCAACGTCGCCACGACCGGCGCGATCCCGGCCGGCGTCAGCGACTGCCTCAATTTTGGCTCCCCCGAGAACCCCGAGGTCATGTGGCAGTTCCGTGAGGCCGTCACGGCCCTCGCCGACGGATGCCTGGAGCTCGAGATTCCCGTCACCGGCGGCAACGTCTCGTTCTACAACCAGACCGGCGACCAGCCGATTCACCCCACCCCGGTCGTGGCCGTGCTCGGCGTGATCGACAACGTCGCCCGCCGCATTCCGAGCGGCTGGCAGGACGACGGGCACAACATTTACCTGCTCGGCGACACCCGCCTCGAACTCGACGGCTCGGCCTGGGCCGGTGTCGTGCACAACCACCTCGGTGGTCGTCCGCCGGTCGTGGATCTCGGCCGGGAGAAGGCCCTCGCCGGACTGCTGCACGCCGCGTCGAAGGAAGCCCTCATCGACAGCGCCCACGACCTCAGCGAGGGTGGGCTCGCCCAGGCCCTCGCCGAAGCCGTGATGCGTTTCGGTGTGGGCGCTCGGGTCTGGCTCGGTGACATTCTGGATCGGGACGGGGTGGATGCATCCACTGCCCTGTTCTCCGAGTCGGCCGGTCGCGTCATCGTAAGCGTGCCGCGCGAAGACGACGTGAAGTTTCTCGGCCTGTGTGCCGGTCGCTACATTCCTGTGCTGCGCATCGGCGTGACCGACGCCACGCTACACGCCCTCGAGATTCAGGACGTCTTCTCGGCCTCGCTGCCCGAGATGCACAATCGACACCGCGCCACCCTCCCCGACGCCTTCGCCTGACCCTCCCCGGTTTTCGAGGCGTCGACCCGCGCATAACTCCTGCAATTTCTGCAGCGCACCGAGCTCGGTCCCGGAAACACGCGGCACTGTCACCACCGGTGCTCAAATTGCAGGAGTTATGCGCCGGAAGGCAGGTGGAGCAGATGGAAATGGTTAGAGGAACGGTTCGGCGATCAGGGTCTCGGCTCGCTCCCAGAGGCGGGCGGCCACCGCACGGTCGCGGGAGGTTTGGGTGGCCGACTGGCGGGTCGGGGCGCCGCGGGTCAACAGGCGCGGGCCGAAGTAGTCGCCGCCCTGGGCATCCGGGTCGATAGCCGCGCGCACGGTCGACCAGGCGCCGTGGTGCTTGCCCTGGGCTCCGATCACGGTTTGCAGGCCGTCGATCACCCGTTTGCCGCGCGACACCTCATTGATCGAACGGATGCCAGGGGTCAGCCCCGAAATGGAATATCCCGGATGCGCCACCAACGACTGCACCATTCCGGCACCATTGGCCCGCAGGCGCCGGTCGAGCTCAAACCCGAACACCTGCATGGCAATCTTGGACTGCGCGTAGGCTTTCCACCCGTTGTACGTGGTCGCCAGCTGCAGGTCGTCGAGCGAGGAGTCCATCAGCCGGGAGATCAACGACCCGAGCGACACCACCCGGCTACCGGGCGTGCGGCGGAGCGCCATGAGGCTGCCAGCGGTGAGCGCGAAGTGCCCGAGAAAATTCGTGGCGAAGATCAACTCGTTGCCATCGAGGCTCACTTGGCGATCCCTGGACGGATGCACGATTCCGGCGTTGAGAATCAGACCGTCGAGGCGCGGCAGTGCGCGCAAGGTCTCGCTCACCTCTCGAACGGACTGTAGGTCGGCCACGTCGAGCTGCAACACAGAAACGGATGCCCCCGGGACGCGGGCGCGGATGGCCGCCGCCGCAGCATCCGCTTTGGCGAGGTCGCGGCAGGCAAGCACAACGTGGGCACCGGTGCCGGCGAGCTGCTCGCTCGTGAAGTAACCGAGTCCGGCGTTGGCGCCGGTCACGACGAAGGTCTTGCCGGACTGGTCTGGCAGCGAACTCGGGTTCCAGCTCACCCGGCTACGACGCTGAAGTCGGCGACGATGCTGGTTCCGACCCGGCAGAGCGCCCCGGCTCCACCGGCTCGCCGCCGGCGATTCGAACGTGGTGGTGGATCACCTCGGCGATGATGAAGTTGAGAAACTTCTCGGCGAAGGCCGGGTCGAGATGGGCGTCCTCGGCGAGGCCGCGCAGGCGGTCGATCTGCATGAGTTCACGTGCCGGGTCGGCGGCCGGCAGCCCGTGGGCCGCCTTGAGCCGCCCGACCTGCTGAGTGAACTTGAACCGCTCGGCCAGCAGGTGAATGAGCGCGGCGTCAATGTTGTCGATGCTCTCGCGAATGCTGTGCAGCTGCAGCGTCGCAGCCGCGTCGGCGTCGGCGGGTGATTCCTCGTGTACGGCCATCCTTTTACGATAATGCATGGCCACGCGGTCAAGCGGATGCCGCCGCCGCCCGGCTGCGCGCCCCGAACGACCGCAGCCGCAATCGTTTCTGCGTCAGGAGTATGCCAAGCAGCACCAACAGCGCCCCGGTTGGCTCGTGCCAGGAGAATGTTTCCGCGAGCACGAGCACCCCCAACGCCACGCCGACCACGGGCGTCACGTAGGTCACCGTAGACGCATTGGTCGGACCCCAGGCGCGCAACACGTTGATGTTCCAGATGTAGGCCAGGCCGGTGCCGAGCGCACCGAGCGCAAACAGGCACAGCACGATCGGCACGGTCAGCGCCACCGGGCTCCAGGCCAGCGCCGGCGTCAGAAGCAGCATGATGCCGCCGGCAATGCCGATGTTCAGAAAAGCGAACGTCGATGCCGCGATCGGCCGCCCACTCAGAAACCGGCGGGTGTAGCCGAAGGTGAAGCCGTAGCAGACGGCCGCGCCAAGGCAGGCAAGCTGGCCCCAGAGATCGCCTGTGAGCGAGGAATACTGCCACGGGCCGATGATCACGACCACACCGACGATGCCGACCACGACGCCCGCGACCTGCGCGCGCACGAGTTTCTCCACTCGAAAGGCGAGCGTCGCCATCAACGCCGTCATGATCGGGGTGACCGCGTTATAGATGCTCGCCAGGCTCGATGAGACGTATTGTTCGGCCCAGGCGAAGAGCAGGTGCGGAATCACGCATCCGCTGATCGCGATGACCAGGAAATGTAGCCAGACCACGCCCTCCCGCGGCAGCACCGGCCCGCTCCTGATGCGCGGACGGGTCACGAGCACGATCAGCCCGAGGGTCAGCCCGCCGAGCACGAGTCGCGACCAGGCGATCTGCCCGAAGCTGACGCCATCGAGCGCAACCTTCATGAAGAGAAAGCTCGAGCCCCAGATCACTCCCATGCCAAGAAACTGCAGCACGATGAGGCTTTTACTGGCGGCAGTCGTCGAGGGCACTCCCCGAGCCTATAGCGGCCACGGACCAGCACGGGCCCGGCGGGGCTCAACGTCTCACAAGCGCCGAACAATGGCAGCGGATGCTCACACCGGCGCGCCCTGGCCGGAGCCGATTCAGAAAATCCACCCGGCGGGCCGCCGGAAAGTCGCTGGGTTTGGGGACGCAGGCGCCTGACCACCAGGTTTTCCTGACTTCGCCACCAGAATCATCATCCACTGACAGGAACCGATGCCGCTTTCCTACGAAGACGCGTCAGCTCCAGCGTTGCGCTCGGCATCCGGCGTATCAGGCGTATCCGGCGCATCCGGCGCATCCGGCGCATTCCCGGCGGCCTGACCAAAGCCGCCGCGTGGCCCGCCGCCCAGGATTGTGCCGCTCGCCCCGGCGGGACGCAGGTCGCGATAGGTCACGAACCGGCCCACGAAGGCGTCGAGGCGAGCTTTCAGCCCGGCGCGCACGGCCGGCCATTCGTCAGCGAGGATCGAGTAGACGGCGCTGTCCCGCCAGGTGCCGTCGGCCCGCGAGCAATCACGGCGCACGATGCCCTCGAACGTGGCGCCGATACCCAGGATGGCGGTGCGGGAACGCTCGTTGCGGGCATCCGCCTGAATCTTGACCCGGCCGAAGCCATTGTCGAAAGCTGTACCGAGCACGAGCAGTTTGGTTTCGGCATTGACAGGGGTGCCCCAGACGCGCGGGTCGTAGGCGGTCCAGCCGAGGTGGATGGCTTCCTTGACGACGTCGATGTCGCCGAGGGTAGTCGTTCCAACGACGTCACCGTCGTTCGGGCCGCCGAGCAGTCTGATCACGTAGGGCAGGGCCTCCCACTGAAAGTAATCGTGCGCCCACTTGATGAAGCCGTCAACATCGCGCTTCAAGGCGGCCGGGCCGCCACCGTAACCGGCCGCGAACACTTCGGGGTGCGCGATAGCGCGCGCCAAGTCGGGCAACACCGCGCTGCCGAGCGGTTGAAGCTGCACAAAACGACCGGTCAGGGTCAGGGAATGGGGTCTCACGGCGCTCACACAACTAGTGTGACAGGTCAAAGTGAGGAATTTTCACTCACCGCGCCAACCGGGCACATTACGGGCCCGGTTGGCGATTCAGATCTAGTCGATCAGGTCGTGACGCACCACGATGGCTTCACGGTCGGGGCCGACGCCGATCGCCGAAATGCGCGATCCGCTCATGCTCTCGAGCGCGAGTACATAGTTCTGCGCGGCCTGCGGCAGCTTGTCAAACGTGCGCACGCCGGTGATGTCCTCGGTCCAGCCGGGGAAGTTCTCGTAAATCGGAACGGCGTGGTGAAAGTCGCTCTGCGAGACCGGCACTTCGTCGACGCGCACACCATCAACCGAGTACGCCACGCAGACCGGGATCTCGGCCAGACCGGTGAGCACATCGAGCTTGGTCAGCACGAAGTCGGTGACGCCATTGATGCGCGCGGTGTAGCGGGCGATCGGAGCGTCGTACCAGCCACAACGGCGCGGGCGCCCGGTGGTGGTGCCGAACTCGAACCCGTTAGCGCGCAGGTAATCGCCCGACTCGTCGAACAGTTCGGTGGGGAACGGACCGCTGCCCACGCGGGTCGTGTAGGCCTTGACGACGGCGATGACCCGATCGATGCGGTTCGGAGCGATACCCGAACCGGTGACGGCACCGCCCGAGGTAGCGTTCGATGACGTGACAAAAGGGTACGTGCCATGGTCGACGTCGAGCATGGTGGCCTGGCCACCTTCGAACAATACGGTCTTGCCGGCATTCAAGGCCTGGTGCAGGAGCAGGGCGGTGTCGATGACCATGGGGCGCAGGCGTTCAGCGTAGCTGAGCAGTTCGGTGACGATCTCCTCGACCTCGATGGCGCGACGGTTGTAGACCTTGACCAGCATGTGATTCTTCTGGTCGAGGGCACCCTCCACTTTTTGGCGCAGAATGTTCTCGTCAAACAGGTCTTGTACGCGGATGCCGACACGGTTGATCTTGTCAGCGTAGGCGGGGCCGATACCGCGCCCGGTGGTACCGATCTGGCGCTTGCCGAGAAAACGCTCGGTGACCTTGTCGAGGGTGCGGTGGTATGCGGTGATGACGTGCGCGTTGAGGCTGACCTTGAGCCGCGAGACATCGACGCCGCGCTCCGACAATGCATCGAGCTCTTCAAACAACACCTCAACGTCGACGACGACGCCGTTGGCGATGACCGGGGTGACTCCGGGGCTCAGGATGCCCGACGGCAGCAGGTGCAGCGCGTACTTCTCGTCGCCGACGACGACGGTGTGGCCGGCGTTGTTGCCGCCGTTGAACTTGACGACATAGTCGACCCGGCTGCCGAGCAGGTCGGTGGCCTTACCCTTGCCCTCGTCGCCCCATTGGGCTCCGATGAGTACGATCGCGGGCATCTAGTCTTCTCCTCGAATAACGAAAGCTTCGGTGGGCGGCGCCGGGTCGAAGCCCGGGCTGCCGGTGTACAGGGTGGCGATGATGGAAATAGCGCTCGCATCGGCATCCGTCAGAAAAGCCGTCAGGCGGGAGACCTCGTCGGACTCACCGATTTCTTCGGCGCCCCGGCGCAACGCGAACAGGGCGCGCAGCACGCCGCGGTTGGGTTCATGACGCCACGGAATGGGACCGTGGCCGCGCCAGCCGGCCTTGCGCAGGGCATCGAGTCCGCGGTGGTAGCCGACCCGGGCGTAGGCGTACGACTCCAGGAGTCGACCCTCAGCGTGGGTGGCATCGGCCAGTTCAGCCCAGGCCAGCGGAGAGGTCGGGTGCACCTGCGCTACCGCGGCGATCTCGCTCCTCGCGGTTCGGCGCAGGGCCTCGAGCACCTCCGGTTCCGCGGGAAGAAGGGTCTCGGGCTCAGAAATCAAATTGTCGCCGGTCACACTGAATCCTACCAAGGCCCAGGTGCCCTCACCCCGGCGACGGGCCCGGTGGGCCGAAAACGCTAGGCCGGGCTTTGCTGCCGGGCTGCGACGCGCCAGCCGCCGTTCACGAACAGGTAGGTCGTCGACATGTTCAACTCGGCGACCACCTCGCCCCGGCGGGCGATCGCCTTGTAGACGACGACACCGGCGTGCTCACCGAGGCGGATGATGGCGGGCTCGTGAATGCCGTAGCTCTCCCACGGAGCCGCCTGGTCGAAGTATGCGGTGACCTGGTCGCGAGTGATGACGGCACCGGGCACGATCATCAGGGCGTCGTCGGTCATTTCGCGCTGATAGTACGCGCCGCCCTGCCCACCCAGGATGGCCTGCCAGCCGGCGTTTTCTTCGTGAAGGAGCCGGGCGGGAAGATCGTCAGTGATCGCAGTCATACCGTCACGCTAGCCCCAAACCGTCACCGAATGCAGAAAAGGTCAGAACCGGTTCTGAACCACCCAGGAATGCATGGTGACGGCCGCGGCGGCCGAAGCGTTGATCGACCGGGTCGACCCGAACTGGCTTATTTCGACGATGGAATCAGCGGCGGCGATAGCCTCATCCGACAGTCCGGGGCCTTCCTGGCCGAACAGCAGAACGCAGCGTTCGGGAAAGGTGAAGGTCTCGATGATGACACTGCCGGGCACGTTGTCGATAGCGATCACCGGCAGCGATTCAGTGGCACACCATCCGACGAAGGCAGCGACATCACTGTGGTGCAAAACGTGTTGGTAGCGGTCGGTGACCATGGCGCCGCGTTTATTCCACCGTTTACGCCCGATGATGTGCACGGTGTCGGCGCCGAACGCGTTGGCGCTGCGCACGATGGAGCCGATGTTCATGTCGTGCTGCCAGTTCTCAATGGCTACGTGAAACGGATGCCGGTGCTCGTCCAGGTCAGCCACGATCGCCGCCATGTTCCAGTAGCGGTAGCGGTCGATCACGTTTCGGGTGTCACCGTGCTCGAGCAGGTCGGCGTCGTAGCGCTCCTCGCTCGGCCACTCCCCCGGCCACGGGCCGACGCCGTAGGTGGATCGCTCGGGCGTGGAGTTGTCGGCGGCGAAGGTTGGGGCGGCTGGCTCGGTCACTACTTAACCGTAACCTGCCCACAGCCCTCACATTTGGGCTTTCGGTTGGCCGAAAGTCTAGCTATGGTTTCGGCATGACTAAAACGGATGCTGCCGCTACCGATCGCCTGCTCTCCCAAGCTCCGACTACGGTCGCCTCCAGCCGGCTGCTCTGGCTTCTGGGCCCGGCTCTCGTTGCCGGGGTCGCCTACCTCGACCCGGGAAACGTCGCGAGCAATATGACCGCCGGTGCCCGCTACGGCTATCTGCTGGTCTGGGTGGTCGTGGCCGGCAACGTCATGGCCTGGCTCATCCAATATCTGTCCGCCAAACTCGGCATTGTCACCGGGGCGAGCCTGCCCGAGATTCTCGGGGTGCGCATGAAACGGCCCACGGCGCGGCGCCTGTATTGGATTCAGGCCGAACTGGTCGCCATGGCCACCGACCTGGCCGAGATCATCGGCGGTGCCGTTGCGCTCAACCTCTTGTTCAACCTGCCGCTGATCTGGGGCGGCGTGATCACCGGCACGGTCTCGATGATCGTGCTCATGGTGCACACTCGTCGCGGCCCCCGCATTTTCGAACGCGTCATCATCGCGCTCATGCTCATCATCACCGTGGGTTTCACCGCTGGTGTGTTCTTCTCGCCGCCCGAGGCCGGCGGGGTGCTCTCCGGATTGGTACCGCGGTTCGAGGGCTCCAACTCGGTACTGCTCGCCGCATCGATCTTGGGCGCCACGATCATGCCGCACGCCATCTACGCGCATTCGTCGCTCGCCCGCGACCGGTTTCCAGAGTGGCAAGGCGTCGTCGCTACTCGCCGCCTGCTCTGGGCCACGAAGTGGGACGTCACGATTGCCATGGCGATCGCCGGAACGGTGAACCTGGCGATCTTGCTGTTGGCGGCATCCGCTTTGCAGGGTGTGGACGGAACCGACACCCTGCAAGGGGCCTACGCCGCCCTGAAAGACACGCTCGGGCCAGCGATTGCGACAACGTTCGCTATCGGGCTGCTCGCCTCGGGCCTGGCCTCGACCTCGGTTGGTGCCTACGCCGGAGCCGAGATCATGCACGGCCTGCTGCACGTGCGCATCCCTCTACTGTTGCGCCGATTGGTCACGCTGATTCCGGCGCTGTTCATTCTCGGTGTGGGGTTCGACCCGACCCAGGCGCTCGTGCTCAGCCAGGTGGTTTTGTCCTTTGGTATTCCGTTCGCCCTGATTCCGCTGGTCTGGCTCACCGCGCAGCATGGCCTCCTCGGCACCTTCACCAACCGCTGGTTCACGACCGCCGCCGGGGTCGTCTGTGCCCTCGCCCTCGTCAGTCTGAACGTCGTGCTGCTCGTACTCGTTTTCACCGGGGCTTGACCGGTAGCCTGAAATAGACATGACGCACACGACCGGCGCGGCCGAGGACTACCTCAAAACCATCTATGCCCACACCGAGTGGCAGCCCGACCTGATCACTCCCTCGGCGCTCGCCCTACGGCTGGGGTTGGCACCGTCATCCGTCACGGAAATGGTGAAGAAGCTCGCCGCCAGCGGGCTCATCACCCACGTTCCCTACGGTCCGCTGGCGCTGACGGATGCCGGCCGGCTGCGCGCCACCGCCGTCGTGCGGCGGCATCGCCTGATCGAGACCTGGCTGGTCGGCGAGATGGGCTACGACTGGGACCAGGTGCACGACGAGGCCGAGATTCTCGAGCACTCTATCTCGGACCGGTTGCTCGAGGCCATCAATGCGCGGCTCGGGTTTCCGGCGCACGATCCGCACGGCGATCCGATTCCGTTCGCCGATGGCACCGTGCTTCGACCGCCGGCCGTGCTGCTGGCGGGGGTCACGGTCGGGTATACGGGCACCGTATTGCGCATCAGCGACCGCGACCCGGCCGTGCTGCGCGAACTCGCCGCCGATCTGATCGGACCCGGCACCGAGTTCACTCTGGCAGCGGCGCTGACCATCGTTCTAGCGGATGGCCAGAACCGGCTGCTGACGACGGCTGCGGCAGCGTCGATCTGGGTGACCGCCTGAGTGAGTGCGGCATCCGCTTATTTGTGTACTGCCGGTTACCGTGGTGAAACTTGGCGAGGCTAGGCTGAAGACGACGAAAAGGAGCGCCTGATGGCACGACGCGACGAAATCGAATGCTGGCTCACCGACATGGACGGTGTGCTCGTGCACGAGAACCAAGCCCTCCCGGGGGCGGCCGAGCTGCTGCAGCAGTGGACCGACGCGGGCACGCCGTTTCTGGTGCTCACCAATAACTCTATTTTCACGCCGCGCGATCTGAGTGCCCGGCTGCGCGCAAGCGGGCTCAACGTGCCCGAGGACCGTATCTGGACCTCCGCCCTCGCAACAGCAGACTTTCTGAAGTCTCAGGTCTCCAACGGCACTGCGTTCGTGATCGGGGAGGTCGGCATCACGACAGCGCTGCACGAGGCCGGGTTCATCATGACCGAGACCAACCCCGACTATGTGGTGGTCGGCGAGACCCGCAACTATTCGTTCGAGGCGATCACCAAGGCGATCCGGCTGATCCTCGGCGGAGCGCGGTTCATCTCGACCAACCCGGATGCGACCGGACCGAGCAAGGACGGCCCGATGCCGGCGACCGGCGCTATTTCGGCGCTGATCACCAAGGCCACCGGCATGGAGCCCTACGTCGTCGGCAAGCCCAACCCGATGATGTTCCGCTCGGCGATGAACAAGATCGGTGCGCACTCCGAGAACACAGGCATGATCGGTGACCGCATGGACACCGACATCGTTGCCGGCATCGAGGCCGGGCTGCACACGATTCTCGTGATGACCGGCATCAGCGACGCGGCCGAGATCAACCGGTACCCGTTTCGTCCCGACGAGATCGTGGCCGGCGTGCACGAGCTGCTCTCGACTGATCCGATCGAAAGTGACGAGATCTAGCTAACTCCTCCCCGCCGGTTGTCGAGCGATCCGTCTGTGCGCCAGGCTCGCGCCGGCTTCAGGCGGTCGGACCGGCGCCCATGATGCTCGCCGTGAGCGGCTCAGCTGCGGCGCTGCTCGCGAAGCAGTAGTAGTAGCGCGGCTCATCGGTCCATTGTTCTTCGCTGATCGGATAGCTCCCCTGCATCTGCAGCGTCGGGTAGGCGCCGGCCGCGTTCAAGTCGAGGATGCCGGGCGCCGTGCAGAGCAGGTTGATCTGGGCGGCCAACGCGGCCTCCCCCGGAAAGGCTGTGGTCGCATCGCCGCCAAAATTGCCGCGATATACCAGCTGGGCCGTGTGTGCGGCTGCACAATCGAAGACCGTGAAGTCCTCCGCCCACGGGGACTCGTACGGTTCGAGGCACTCGCCACCGAACAGGGTGTTCCACTCGTTTACCCCGGCAGGCTGCGCCGCCGTGATCTCCGGGGTCGGCGTTGGTGTGGGGGTCGGCGTTGGTGTCGGCGTCGCGGATTGGGTCGGTGCCGGCGCCGCCACCGGGCTCGCGACCAGCCGCTGGCCGAGATAGAACAATCCCGCGAGCACGATGAGTGCGAGTAATCCGACGACGGTCCAGACCAAAGCGGCCTGCGTGCTTCCGGGAGCACGGCTCCTGGACCGGTGGCGGCTCGGCGCCTCGGCGCTGGTTGCCTCGGTACCGTCTGGTGAGGCGAGCACTCCCGCTACCGGCACAATCTCCGTCGGCCGGTCGGCTTCGGCTGCTGCTGCTTCTGCTTCTGCTTCTGCTTCTGCTTCTGCTTCTGCTTCTGCTTCTGCTTCTGCTAAACGGTCACTCGACGCCGGGGCGGGCGCGGTCTCGGCACCGGGCGTCGCGGCAAATTCTGGCTCAACCTCGTCGGACGGGACAACTTCGTGCCCGACGTCAACGACCGACACGACATTGTCTGATGACTCCGAGTGCGCAGAGGGCAGAGCCTCAGAGACCGGGGCGTCGGCCGGTTGCGGCAGCGGTGTCGTCCACCACGGAGCCGGTCCAGCCGGTGCTGGTCCAGCCGGTGCCAGTCCAGCCGGTGCTGGTCCAGCCGGAGCCGATCCAGCCAGCGCTGCCGGGATGGACGGTTCCGGACGCTCGGAGACCTCCGGTTGCGCCGGCACCGGCTTGGCGCGACGGGAGCGGCGGCCGAACCGGGTCACCAGCGGGGCGGCATCCACTGCGTCAGTAACCGACATCTCGTCAGCTGAGTCATCGCCAGCTGAGTCATCGCCAGCTGAGTCATCGTGAGCTGAGTCTTCGGAGCTTTGCCCCAATTGCGACGCGAGCCAGTCGATTCCCCGCTCGTCGTCGTCTGGTGGCACTAGTTGAGCCCCAGGTCCTCAAGGGAGATCGCGGCGAAGTAAGGGTAGCCGGCAGCCTCGATCACTTCGCGGGCACCGGTGTTGCGGTCGACCACGACGGCGACGCCAGCAATCTCGGCACCGACCTTGAGAAGGGCTTCGATGGCGGCGAGGGGAGAGCCACCGGTGGTCGAGGTGTCTTCGAGCACGATCACACGCTTGCCGGCGAGGTCGGGGCCCTCAACCTGGCGGCCGCGACCGTGGTCCTTGGGCTCCTTGCGCACGACGAACGCGTCATAGGTCGCGCCGCGGGCGGCACCCTGGTGCAGGACCGCAGCGGCGATCGGGTCGGCGCCCATGGTCATGCCTCCAACGGCAACCACATCCGGAACATCCTTGATGAGGTCGAGCATGACCTGCCCGATCAACGGGGCAACCCGGTGGTCGAGGCTCACCCTGCGCAGATCCACGTAATACGTGGCCTTCTTACCGCTGGTGAGAACGAAATCTCCGTGAAAAACGGCCTCGGCCGAGATGAAGTCGATGAGTTTCTGCCGTGTATCAGTCACAAATCTCAGTTTAGGGCATGCCCAGCCGGCGCCCCGTGCTAGAAGATGCGCACGAGGTTGCGACGCTCGACTTGGCGGTAGCCGTCGCGGTGCACCTCGATGACGAGGGCAATGATTGAAGCAACGGCAACGAGCACGATGGCGAGGAGAATGAACACGAGGTGCCTTTCACAAGAAGTGGACTGGCCCGGCACGGAGGCGACACTGCTCGTGTAAGACTCTCTTATTTGACCACCCCTGACCGTGCAGCACAATCGCTTTTTTCTGCATGGATTATTTAGACTAGCTACATGGACGTGCAGCGACTGGAACTGCTCCGTGAACTCGCCGACCGCGGCAGCATCACGGCCGTCGCCCTCGCCACGCACCGCACACCCTCGGCCGTCTCCCAGCAACTCAAGGTGCTCGAGCGCGAAGCCGGCCTGCCGCTCACCCAGCGGCACGGGCGTGGCCTCGTACTCACCGATGCTGGCCGCGCCCTGGCTCGCAGTGCAACGGATGTCGCGGTGTCGCTCGCGAAGGCGACCGCGCTCTGGGACGAATTTCGCAACAACGCCACCGGCGAAGTGAGCCTCGTCACCTTTCCAACGGCCGGTCAGATGCTATTGCCCGGGGTCATTAAAGACCTGGGGCCCGGGCTCGTACTCAACTGCGCCGACGAAGATCCCGAACTGAGCGACTTTCCCGCCCTCACCGCCGAGTATGACATTGTGCTGGCCCACTCGATGAGCGGGCAGCTGTCCTGGGCCGGCCGGGGCCTCACGGTCGTTCCGCTGATGACCGAGCCGCTGGATGTGGGGCTACCGGTGGGGCATCCGCTTGCTGATCGCGCCTGGGTGCGCCCGAGCGACCTCATCGGGGAGACCTGGATCGGGGTGAGCGACGGTTACCCGTTCGAGCGTATTCTGCACGCGATCGAGCAGGAAGCCGGCGCTCACTTGTCAATGGCGCAGCGCTTTGCCGACCTCGCCTTGATCGAGTCGTTTGTGATTGCCGGGCTCGGCATCGCCCTCGTACCGCGCTATACCTCCAGCGGGGGCCAGCCGGGCCGACTCGTGTTGAAGCCCCTGCGGGGCATCGAATCCCAGCGCCAGATCGTGGCGCTCATGCGCCCCGACCGAGCGGAGCGCCTAGCGGTGCGCACCGTACTTGACGCCCTTCGAGCCCAAGCGTTGCAGGTGCAACAGTCTCACACGGTGAAATAGGTCGGCTACCTCGGCGTTACTGGTTCTGAGGGAAGCCCAGGTTGATACCGCCGTGGCTTGGGTCGAGCCAACGGCTCGTCACGGCCTTCTCGCGCGTGAAGAAGTTGACCCCGGCGGGGCCGTAAGCCTTGGCGTCACCGAACAGCGAGTTCTTCCAGCCTCCGAAGGAGTGGTACGCGACCGGCACGGGAATGGGCACGTTGATGCCGATCATGCCCACCTGCACCTCGTTCTGAAACCGGCGAGCGGCGCCGCCGTCGTTGGTGAAGATCGCGGTGCCGTTTCCGTACTGGCTGGCGTTGATGAGGTCGAGGCCCTCCTGGTACGTCGCCACGCGCACGATCGACAGCACGGGTCCGAAGATCTCGTCGAGGTAGACGGCCGAGTCGACGCTGACCTTGTCGAACAGGGTCGGGCCGAGCCAGAAACCGTTGGGGTCACCGTCAACTGTGATATCCCGACCGTCGATGACGATGTCAGCTCCGTCTTTCTGGGCGATGTCGATGTACCCGGCGACCTTGTCGCGGTGCACCTTCGTGATCAGCGGGCCCATGTCGCAGCCGCGGGTGCCGTCTCCGACCGTGAGGCCCTTGACCCGTTCGGCGATCTTCGCGATGAGGTCGTCGGCGACTGGCTCGACAGCCACGATGACGCTGATGGCCATGCAGCGCTCACCGGCGGATCCGAAACCGGCGTTGACGGCGGCATCCGCTGTGAGGTCGAGATCGGCGTCTGGCAGCACAAGCATGTGGTTCTTCGCGCCGCCGAGGGACTGCACACGCTTGCCGTGCTTGGCCGCCGTCTCGTAGATGTAACGGGCGATGGGCGTCGAGCCGACGAAGGAAATCGCCTGCACGTCGGGGTGCACGAGCAGAGCGTCGACCGCTTCTTTGTCACCGTGCACGACGTTGAGCACTCCCGCGGGCAACCCGGCTTCGGTGAACAGTGCGGCGAGCCAGTTCGCCGCAGACGGGTCTTTCTCGCTCGGCTTGAGCACGACAGTGTTGCCGGCCGCGATGGCGATCGGAAAATACCAGAGCGGCACCATCGCCGGAAAGTTGAACGGGCTGATTATGCCCACGACGCCGAGCGGCTGGCGCAGCGTGTAGACGTCGACGCCGGTCGAGACGTTCTCGGAATACTCGCCCTTGGACAGGTGCGGCATGCCGAGCGCGAATTCGACGACCTCGAGCCCGCGAATGATCTCACCGAGCGCGTCTGAGGTCACCTTGCCGTGTTCGGCGGTGAGAATGTCGGCCAGGTCACCCTTGCGCGCATTGAGCAGCTCGCGAAAGTTGTACATGATGCTCTGCCGACGGGCCTGGCTCGTATCGCGCCAGGCCGGGTAGGCCGCCTGGGCGACCGCGACGGCGGTATCGAGGTCGCGAGTGCTCGCGAGCAACACGTTCTTGGCGACTGTGCCGGTGGCCGGGTTGAACACCGGCGCGGTGCGCGAAGAGGTACCGACGGCTGCTGCGCCGTTGATGTAGTGCGAAATGGTGGGGACGTCGGTCATGGTTGAGCCTTTCCGTGGATCGGTTAGGAAAGCAGGGCGAGGCTGAGAACCTCGTCATAGATGGCGAGCGCTTCAGCCACCTCGGCATCGGTGACGACGCAGGGCGGCACAACGTGGATGCGGTTCTCCACGAGGAACGACAGCAGGCCGCGGCCGAGCAGTTCGCCCTTCACCCGGGTCATGACGGCGGCACTCACCGGCTCTCGGGTCGCCGGGTCAGCCACAAGTTCGAGCGCCCAGAAGACGCCGACACCGCGCACTTCGCCGATAATCGGGTGTTTCGCCTGCAGCGCCTTCAGGCCCGGCTCGAGCACGTCGCGGCCGATGCGGGCGGCGTTCTCGACGATGCCCTCGGCCTCCATCGCGTCGAGCGCGCCGACGATCGACGCCATGGCGAGCGGATGCCCACTGTAGGTGAGCCCGCCGGGAAAGACCGTCTCGTCGAAGGTATCCGCGATGGCATCGGAAATGATCACACCACCGGTGGGTATATAACCGGAGTTGACACCCTTCGCAAAGGTGATCAGGTCGGGCACGACGTCGTACGCTTGAAACGCGAACCAGTGGCCGGTACGGCCGAAGCCGCACATGACCTCGTCGAGGATGAGCATGATGCCGTACTTGTCGCAGAGCGCGCGCACACCGGGCAGGTAACCGGCCGGCGGCATCATGATGCCGGCGGTGCCGGGAATGGACTCGAGCAGAATGGCGGCGATCGAGGCAACGCCCTCACTCTGGATGACGCGTTCGAGGTGGTGCAGGGCACGCGCGCATTCCTCGGCCTCGCTGGCCGCCCAGAATTCGCTGCGATACAGGAACGGGCCGAAGAAGTGCACGTGGCCGCGCGAATACTCGTTGTGCATGCGGCGCCAGTCGCCGGTGGCGACGATTGCCGCTCCGGTGTTGCCGTGGTACGACCTGTAGAGCGAGAGCACCTTGTCGCGGCCGGTGTGGAGGCGGGCCATGCGTATGGCGTTCTCATTGGCATCCGCTCCGCCGCTGGTGAAGAAGACCTTGTTGAACCCGGCCGGGGCACGATCGGTGATGCGCCTGGCCGCTTCACCGCGGGTGAGGTTGGCGGTGGACGGCGCGATGGTCGTCAGCACGGCGGCCTGCTCGGTGATGGCTTTCACGACAGCCGGATGCTGGTGGCCGATATTCACGTTCACCAGCTGACTGGAGAAATCGAGATAGGTACGTCCGTCGTGATCCCAGACGCGGCAGCCGAGCCCACCGGCGATGACGAGCGGCTTCAGCGCCGCCTGCGCCGACCAGGAGTGGAAAACGTGCGCGCGGTCGAGTTCGCTGGTGTGCGTATTGAGGCTTTTGGTGCTGGTGTCAGTCACGTATATCGCTGGCTTTCTGTATTGGTGGTGGAGATGATGAATGCTATTTTCTGGCCGTAATGGTGTCGGTCAGGCCCGGAATCACGGTTTCGCCGTAGACGCGCATCGTTTCTTCTTTATTGTCGTGCTGCAGGTACCCGGCAAACTGGTCGACACCGAGTTCTTTGAGCGCCTCGAGCTTCTCGATGTGGTTTTTTGCGGTGCCGAGCAGGCAGAACCGGTCGACGATCTCGTCCGGCACGAAAGCGGCGTGCTCATTGCCGGCCTTGCCATGCTCGTTGTAGTCGTAGCCCTCACGGTCCTTGATGTAGTCGGTGAGCGCCGTCGGCACGGTCGAATCGGCGCCGTACTTGGCCACGATGTCGGCCACATGGTTGCCGACCATGCCGCCGAACCAGCGGCACTGGTTGCGCATGTGCTCCCAGTCCTCTCCGATGTAGGCGGGGGCGGCGACGCAGAACTTGATCGACAGGGGGTCCCGGCCGGCATTGGAGGCAGCGGTGCGCACGCTGGCTATCATCCACTCGGCGACATCGAGGTCGGCCATCTGCAGGATGAAGCCGTCGCCGACCTCTCCGGCGAGCTTGAGCGCGAGCGGACCGTAAGCGGCGACCCACACGTCGAGGTTGGAGCCGCGGCTCCACGGAAACTGCACCGTGGCGCCGTTGTATTCGACCGGGCGGGAGTTGGCGAGCTCCCGAATGACGTGGATCGACTCGCGCAGGGTCTTCAGTGTGGTCGGGGTGCCATTGGTGGTGCGCACGGCCGAGTCTCCGCGGCCGATGCCGCAGATGGTGCGGTTTCCGTACATCTCGTTGAGGGTCGCATAGGTCGACGCCGTAACCGTCCAGTCGCGCGTGGCCGGGTTGGTGACCATGGGACCGACGATGATCCTGCTGGTCTCGGCCAGGATACGGCTGTAGATCACATAGGGTTCCTGCCAGAGCAGGTGCGAGTCGAAGGTCCAGACATGGCTGAAGCCGTGTGCCTCGGCCAGTTTGGCCAGTTGCACGGTGCGCGCCGACGGCGGGTTGGTCTGTAGCACTGCTCCAAAATCCATGTCATCGCCTCAGATCAGACTGTCACTAGATCAAATACTGGCTCAGGCCGCGCTTGATGAAACGACCGTCGCCCTTGGTGCCGAGGTAGGCGGAATCGTCGATGATGACCTTGCCGCGGGAGATCACGGTGTCGACGTGGCCGTCGATCTCGTAACCCTCCCAGGCGGAATAGTCCATGTTCATGTGGTGTGTCTTTTCCAAACCGATGGACGTGTGCCCGTTCGGGTCGTAGATCACCACGTCGCCGTCGGCGCCGGGCGCGATGACACCCTTCTGGCCGTACATGCCGAACATGCGCGCCGGGGTGGTTGAGCACACCTCGACCCAGCGTTCGAGCGAGATCTTGCCATCGACGACGCCTTGGTACAGGAGGTCCATGCGGTGTTCGACCGAGCCGATGCCATTGGGAATCTTGGAGAAGTCGGTCAGTCCCAGGTCTTTCTGACCCTTCATGCAGAACGGGCAGTGGTCGGTGGAGACCATCTGGATATCGTTGGTGCGCAGGCTCTGCCACATGTGGTGCTGGTGCCCCTCGGCCTTGGCGCGCAGCGGTGTGGAGCAGACCCACTTGGCCCCCTCGAAACGGCCCCACTCGTCGCTCTCGGCACCCAGGTTGTCCTCGAGCGAGAGGTAGAGGTACTGCGGGCAGGTCTCGCCGAACACGTTCTGACCGTTGTCCCTGGCCGACGCGATTTGGGCTACGGCCTGCTTGGCTGAGACGTGCACTATATAAAGGGGTGCTCCGGTGAGGTCGGCGAGCATGATCGCCCGGTGCGTGGCTTCTTCCTCGGCCTGCCAGGGTCGGGTGAGCCCATGGTAGAGCGGACCCGTATTGCCGGCAGCGACCGCCTGCTGCACGAGCAGGTCGATGACGCTGCCGTTCTCGGCGTGCATCATGATCATGCTGCCGTTCTGGGCGGCCCGCTGCATGGCCTTGACGATCTGGCCATCGTCGCTGAGAAACACGCCCTTGTAGGCCATGAACAGTTTGAAGCTCGAGACGCCCTCGTTCACGAGCTCGTCCATAGCGGTGAGGGAGCTGTCCTGCACGTCGGAGAGAATCTGGTGAAAACCATAGTCGATGGCACACTCGCCGGAGGCCTTCTCTTGCCAGGCGGCGTAGCGCTCAAGCACACTCTCGCCGGCATACTGCACGACGAAATCGACGATGCTCGTGGTGCCGCCCCAGGCAGCGGCGCGTGTGCCGGTTTCAAAGGTGTCGCTGGCCTGGGTGCCGCCGAATGGCATCTCCATGTGGGTGTGGGCGTCGATGCCCCCCGGAATGACGTATTTGCCGCCGGCGTCGATGACGCGGTCGACATTGGCCGCCACATCGAAGCCGAGCAGGTTCGCGCCCGGCGCGAGCACCGCGGCGATTTTCTCACCGTCGATCAGCACATCGGCGAGCCCTCGTCCCGTGGCGTTGACCACGGTGCCATTCTTGATCAAAGTCTTCATAGCATCCGCTCTAATCAGTCGCAGCTAGGGCGCGACGAGCGTCTCGTAGGAGTCGGGGCGGCGGTCGCGGTAGAACTGCCAGGAGTTGCGCACCTCACGGATCACGCCGAGGTCGAGGTCGCGCACGACGATCTCCTCGATGTCAGTGGACGCGATCGCGCCCACGTAGTTGCCCGTGGGGTCGACGAAGTAGGAGCTGCCGTAGAACGTCACGGCCTCAGCGCCGAACTCGGCCTCTTCGTTGCCGATGCGATTGTTGGCGCCGATGAAGTACTGGTTGGCCACGGCTGCGGCCGGCTGTTCGAGCTCCCACAGGCGGTTGGACAGGCCGGGCTTGGTGGCCGAGGGGTTGAATACGATCTCGGCGCCGTTCAAGCCGAGTGCGCGCCAGCCCTCGGGAAAGTGGCGGTCGTAGCAGATGTAGACGCCGATCTTGCCGTACTTCGTGTCGAAGACCGGGTAGTCGGTGTTGCCGGGGCGAAAGTAGAACTTTTCCCAGAACTGCGGCAGGTGAGGGATGTGGTGCTTACGGTATTTGCCGAGGTAGGTTCCGTCGGCGTCGATGACCGCTGCGGTGTTGTAGAGCACACCGGGCTGTTCTTCTTCGTATATCGGCACGACGATGACCATCGTGAATTCGGCGGCGAGCTTTTGAAAGCGCTCGACGATAGGGCCCGGCACGGCCTGAGCGTAGTCGTAGTACTTGGCGTCCTGCACGATGCCGAAATAGGGGCCATGAAAGAGTTCCTGAAAGCAGATGACCTGTACGCCCTGGGTGGCCGCGGTACGCACGAAACCCTCGTGCTTTTGGATCATGGATTCTTCGTCGCCGGTCCAGGTCGCCTGGGTGATCGCTGTTCGAACGATGTTTCCACTGTCAACACTCATGCTGTGCCCTCCACTTGCTTTCGTTAGTCAAGGGGCAAGACGAACCGCGCTGTTCGTGTTGTTATTCATTGACGTAAACATTTCAAATGTGTTTTTCTGTGTATCGCACGCATTAGTTATCCTGTCGGCCAGGGCACCCGGAGGCAAGGGCAATGCAGGACTTTATCGGCGAGATCGAGCAGCGCTCCCCGCAGGGATTGCCGCGGCCATCGGTCGGCTGATTGCCTCCGGTCGGCTCGCACCGGGCGACCGATTGCCCACCGTTCGAGTGCTGGCCGGCGAGCTCGGCGTGAGCCCCGCCACGGTCAGTCACGCCTGGCAGGCGCTTTCTGCGGTCGGCCTGATCACGTCACGCGGACGCGGTGGCACCTTCGTGCAGGACACCGCGCCCACGTGGCTGCCGGCCGGCTTCACTGCAGCACTGGAGCTCGGCCCGGCGGTTGTGCTGTTGCAGCCGCGCGCGCACAACCCCACCGGAGCGTCGATGACGGCGCATCGGGCCGAAGAACTGGCCCAGCTGCTGCGCACGACTGCGGCGAGCGCAGACACCATCGTGATCGAAGACGACCATTCCGCCGAAATCAGCATCGCCCCCGACATGAGTCTCGGCTTCTGGCTGCCGGTGCCAAGCGAACGTGACGCCATGGTGCGTCTCACCGCGTCGGGCATTCGCGTGGCCGGTGGCTCGCCGTTTCTGGCGAACACCGGTGGCCCCGAGTTCATTCGAGTGACCGCCGGCGCCCTGCCCGACGACATACGACCTGTGGCCGAGGCCCTCTTCGCCGCGGCGCATCCGCGTGATGCCGCTGTGCACCCGGTCGCTGCGCGCTGGTCGTAGCCCTGCCGGGGGCCTAGGGTTGAGGCAGACCACCGGTTTGCTTTGACCGGTTCTGCTGGCCTGGATTTGGGCTGAGGTCCATCACTGCTGTGTCACCAACAGCGTGCCAGTTTGCGCCTGATTTGCCTGGAGCATGGGGCCGCACAGAGTCGAAAGAAACCCCATGCCACGAATTGTCGTGCGCCTCGCTGCGCTGGCCGCCGCATCCCTGTTGCTCAGCGGATGCGCCGCCACGGTCGCCCCCGCCGCCACCAGCACTGACGCGCCGGCAGCCAGCGCGAACTACCCGATCACGGTCGACAATTGCGGCACGAGCGTTACCGTCACGGCCGCCCCCGAACGCATCGTGTCGATCAAATCGTCGGCGACCGAACTGCTACTGGCCCTCGGCGTCGGTGACCGCATCGTGGGTTCAGCCTTTCTCGACGGCCCGCTGCCAGAGTCGCTCGAAACGACAGGCGCCGACCTCAACGTGATCAGCGACTTCCTGCCGGGTCAGGAGGCCGTGCTCGCGCTCAACCCCGACTTCATCTACGGGGGCTGGGAATCCAACTTCACTGCGGACGGTGCGGGAGAACGTGACGCCCTCACGGCGCTCGGCGTAAGCACCTACGTCTCCCCCGCGGCCTGCAAGGGCGAGCGGATGCCGAACCCCCTCACCTTCGACACCGTGTTCACCGAAATTGAGGAGGCCGGCGCAATCTTTGGGGCAGCGCCCGTCGCTGCCGACCTGGTCAACGCCCTGAAGGACGAATTGGCTGCGCTCGAACCGACCTCCACGGACACCTCCGCCCTCTGGTACTCCAGCGGCACCACCACGCCCTACGTGGGCGCCGGCATCGGCTCGCCGGAAATGATCATGCAGGCCGCCGGCCTGAGCAATATCTTCGCTGACGTGAGCGACACCTGGACCTCGGTGGGCTGGGAATCGGTCATCGAGGCCAACCCGAGTGTCATTGTGCTGGTCGACGCCACGTGGAACACGGCCGCCTCGAAGATCGCCCACCTCGAATCGGACCCGGCCACCCAAGTGCTCGATGCCGTGAAGAACCAGCGCTACATCATCCTGCCGTTTGCCTCGACCGAGGCCGGCATCCGCAATGTAGAAGCGGCGTCCTCCACGATCACCCAGCTAGCCGACCTGAACGAGTGATCTGGTCCAGTCGGGAACTGCGGTGACCCGGAGCAGATACCTCGGGTGGCTTCTCGCGGCCACCATCACTTTGATTCTGGGGTGCGGGGTGGCGGTGACCATTGGGCCGGCCGCCGTGTCCTTTGCACAGGTCATGGGCAGCATCGGCGCCCACCTCGGCTTCGCGACGGAACCGGTTCCGATCCTCATCGACTCGATCGTCTGGCAGCTGCGACTGCCGCGCGTTCTCACGGCTGCGCTAGTCGGCGCCGGCCTTGCGCTGAGCGGCGCCGTGATGCAGAGCGTGACGCGCAACCCCCTCGCCGACCCGTACCTGCTCGGGCTTTCGAGCGGGGCATCCGTCGGCGCGGTCTGCGTTGTGATTCTCGGAATCGGCTTTTTTCTGCCGGCGGCGGCTTTTGCCGGCGCTCTACTCGCCCTCGTAGCGACACTGAGCATCGCCAAGGTCGGCGGCACTATCACCCCGGTGCGAGCCGTATTGGCGGGGCTCGCCATCGCGCAGCTCGCCGGCGCCCTGACGTCATTCATCATCTTCTGGGCCGCCAAGGGCGACTCCTACCGCGAGATCCTCAACTGGCTGCTCGGCTCGGTGGCCGGCGCCACCTGGCAGAGCGTTGCGATCGCCGCGACGGCCGTGGCCGTCGTGGGCACGGGCATCCTGCTGTCGGCGACCCGGCTGGACGCCTTTGCCTTCGGTGACACCTCGGCGGCAAGCCTGGGCATCGACGTGAACCGCACCCGCTGGGCGCTGCTCGGATCGGTCGCGCTGCTGACCGGCGCGATGGTGGCCGTCAGCGGGTCGATCGGATTCGTCGGGCTTATTCTGCCCCACCTCGTGCGCGGCGTCAGCGGCCCGGGGCACCGCCGGCTCCTGCCGCTGGTAGCGGTCTGCGGCGCGCTGTTTCTGGTCATCGCCGACACGCTCGCACGCACGGTGTTCGATCCGCGCGAACTTCCGGTGGGCATCATCACCGCGTTCATTGGCGTGCCGGTCTTCATTCTGCTGATCAAGAGAAAGAAGTCGCACCTATGGGCGTAGACCTCGACCAGCTGTCGTTCGCCATCGACGACACCAGAATACTGCGGGACGTCTCGGCGTCACTGCCCACCGGCAGCGTCACCGGTCTGCTCGGGCCGAACGGTGCCGGCAAATCCACCCTGCTGCGGCTGATCGCCGGCATCGACAAAGCGGATACCGGCACCGTCACCCTCGACGGCGCCTCGGTCGGGTCGTTGTCCCGGCGCGAAGCGGCCCGCCGTATCGCGCTGCTCGAACAGAATGCGGCGCCCAGCGTGGAACTGACCGTGCTCGACGTCGTGCTACTCGGCCGCATCCCCCACCGCACCAAGCTGATGGGATCGTTCGGCGGTGACGACGACCACGCCGTCGCCTTCAGCGCACTCGACGCCGTCGGCGCGGCACCGTTGGCCGACCGGTACTGGCAGACCCTGAGCGGCGGGCAGCAGCAGCGCGTGCAGATTGCCCGGGCCATGGCGCAGCAGCCGAGCCTGCTGCTGCTCGACGAACCGACCAACCACCTCGACGTCAGCACCCAACTCGCTCTGCTGGGGCAGGTGCGTGAGCTCGCAGTGACGGCGATCATGGCCCTGCACGACCTCAACCTCGCGTCGGCGTACTGCGACCAGCTTCTGCTACTCGATGGCGGCCGGCTCGTAGCCACGGGCACCCCCGACGAGGTGCTCACCCCCGAGATCATCGGCGCCGTCTACGGCGTGGACTGCTTCATTTTGCAACACCCGCGCGGCGGGCACCCGGTCATCGTGTATTCCGCCGCCACGTCGAAAGGCAACTCATGAGGAACGTGACCGTGCTGGCCGGCGGCGTCGGCGGTGCGCGCTTCACCCGCGGGCTACTGGCCCACCTCGCCGCAGCCGCCCCCGACGCAGCCGTGACGGTGATCGTGAACACCGGCGACGACATGTGGCTCGACGGGCTGCGTATCTGCCCCGACCTCGATACCGTCATGTACACCCTCGGCGGCGGCATCAATGAGGAACAGGGATGGGGCCGTCCCGAGGAAACCCGGCGGACTTCCTCGGAGATCGCCGCCTATGGCCGGGGCTGGTCGTGGTTCACCCTCGGCGATCTCGACCTCGCCACGCACATCGTGCGTACCGATCTGCTGCGAAACGGGTCAACCCTGAGCGAAGCGACCGCGTTTCTCTGCCAACGCTGGCAGCCCGGAGTGCGGCTGCTGCCGATGAGCGACCAACCCGTCGAGACTTACGTATGCCTCGCTGAGAATGTAGATGAGCACGCAGCCGGTGACTATATTCATTTTGAGGAATGGTGGGTGCGTTACCGGGCGCAGGTGGCCGTAACCGGTTTCAAGCAGCGCGGGCTGGCCGAAGCGGTCGCAGCCCCCGGCGTGCGTGAAGCCATCCGAACGGCCGACCTCATCGTGCTTCCGCCCTCAAACCCAGTCGTGTCGATCGGCACAATTCTGGCCGTGCCCGGCGTTCGCGACGCCCTGCGTTCCACGACCGCCCGAGTGGTCGGGGTATCCCCGATCATCGGCGGCGCGGCCGTGCGCGGTATGGCCGATGCCTGCCTGCGCACGATCGGAGTCGAAACGAGCGCCCTCGCCGTCGGACTGCACTACGGCTCCCGCAATCGAGGTGGGCTGCTCGACGCCTGGCTCGTCGATGAAACGGATGCCGCGGCGCTGCCCGCGCTGGCGGCCGCCGGCATCCGCTCAACTGCTGCGCCACTGTGGATGAAGGACCTGAACGCCACGACCGCGATGGCCGCCGCCGTGCTCGCCCTGTGAACTAGAGCCCGGCGAACTAGAGCCCGGCGAACTAGAGCCCGGCGAGCAGCGCGCTCGTGTGCGGGCCGAACCCGAACGCCCGGGCCACGTCGAGGTCGACGACGGTATCGACATCGTGACGCAGCGTCGAGGTGGACGACAGGTCGAGCACAACGTGCCCGGCGGCCTGGTGCGCGGCGCGTGAGCCGACACCGAACTGCGGCGTGAACAAGATGCCAGTACGGGCGAACAGACTCGTCGTTCCCACGCCTTCGGCGTCGGGCACGACGGACCGGGGGTGCAAGGCGGCGAGCGTGAAAGCGTCGTCGAGGTCGGCCGGGCGCAGGGCGGGCAGGTCCCCGGTCAGTACGGCCAGGTGCGCGTCAGGCTGGCTGAGTCGGGCGGCAGCGATGCCCTGCATGATCGCAGTATTCAACCGGGCATGCCCTGTTTCGGCTCCCGGCGCCTCGAGCACGATGACCGCGCCGAGCCCGGCGAGCAGCGCGCCCACACGAGCACTCGGGGTCACCACGAACACGCGTTCCACAGCGGATGCTGCCACCAGTGCCGCCACCGTGTCGAGCGCGAACGCATCGGCGAGCGCTGCCCGTTGGGGCCCAGCCCCGAGTCGGCTCTTCGCGTCCGGGCTGCCCTTTATAGGAACGACGATCACCCAGCTCGCCGTGCCGGGTAGTGGCGACGGCCTTCGGTCGACTGCGCCGCGGGTCTGGTCCATAGCAAAACGCTAGCAGCGTCGTCCACACTCGGCGCGCGACAGCCTCAAGGGTCGACTGCCTCCATCCGTCGACCATCGTCACCCGCGTCGAGGGCAACTTTCCAGGCCGCAGCGTCGAGCTGAACTACCGTTTCACGCTGCACGCCGAGAGCGGCCTGATCGAGGCCCTCACGATCTCGATCTAGGCCCTTCCGGCCGCGAACCCGGCGGCATACCCCTCGGCATACCCCTCGGCATACCCCTCGGCACAGGCCTCCGCCGTGCCGAGACGGAACATGTCGCTGTCGCTCGGGCGCTGCAGCGCCCGAGCGCCGGGGAGCGCCAGGTCACCGACCAGGCGGCCGAGTCCGCGTACCACGGCGACCGGGTTGCCGCTGGTCTTGCCCTTGACCAGATCCGCAGCGGCAGCGATCTCGTCGGCGACGGCCGCGACGGTGACGTCGAGGCGGCGGCCGGAGGTATCCGCTGTGCCGCGCAGGTCGTCGAGTACCGCGAACCCGGCTGCGCCAATGGCCAGGTCGGTCTGGCCTTCCCGCCAGGGGCGCCCGGCGGTATCGGTCACCAGCACGCCGAGCCGCAGCCCGGTGCGCTCACGAAGGGCCGCGCAGATGATGCGCGCGGATGAATCCGGATCAACCGGCAGTAGCAGCACCACGCCATCGGGCGCGTTGCTGGTGTCGACGCCCGCTGCGGCCATGACCAGGCCCTGGCGGTTTTCGACGATACGAGTGACCCCGCCGGGGTACGCCCGCGACGCCACGACGCGCACCGTCTCGTCGGTGATCGCCTGCTCCCGGTCCACTGCCGCGACGACGCGACCCTCGGCTTTTGAGACGATTTTGCTGGTAATCGCCACAATGTCGCCGTCGAGCAGGCGCGACTGCGCCGCGTCCGCGATCAGGCCGGCAAGGTCGTCGCCGGCCTGGATCTCGCCGAATCCACCGAGCGTGAACACCTTGAGGCCGAACAGTTCCATAGCGCCCACTTCGGCGACGGCAGCGTCGGGCTGCGAATCGTGCACCATCTACCGAACGAGCTTCGGCAGAACGGATGCCCCAAAAACGTCGATCCACTGTTTCTGGTTGCGGCCCACGTTGTGCAGGTAGATGCGATCGAAGCCGAGGTCGACGAACTTTTGGATGTACTTGCGGTGCTCGTCGGGGTCGGCTGAGATGATCATGCGACCCTCGAAGTCTTCCGGACGTACCAGCTTGGCCATCTGCTCGAACTCGAACGGCGAACGGATGTCGCCCTTCGGAAACTTCATGCCACCGTTCGGCCACTCGTGCAACGCGCTGGTCATGGCCTCTTCGTCGGTCTCGGCCCAGCTCATGTGCAGCTGCAGCACCTTGGGCATGATCGACGGATCCTTGCCGGCTTCGCGGGCACCGTCGTCGAACTTGCCGAACAGCATCGAGATCTTCTCCAGTGGGGCACCGACCGTGATGAGGCCGTCGGCGAGCCTACCGGCACGCTTGGCGGTGACGGGGCCGGCGGTGGCGACCAAAATCTCGGGGGCCACCTCGGGCATGGTCCACAGCCGAGTCGACTCGAGCTTGAAGAACTGGCCGGAGTGCTTGACATCCTTGCCCGCGATCGACCCGGCGAACAGCTTCGAGATGATTTCGATTGCCTCGAACATGCGGTTGATGCGCTCGGGGGCTTCCGGCCAGTATCCACCAACGATGTGCTCGTTCAGGGCCTCACCGCTGCCGAGACCGAGCCAGTGCCGGCCGGGATACATCGAGGCGAGGGTCGCGGAGGCCTGGGCCACCATGGCCGGGTGCCAGCGAAAAGTCGGGGCGGTCACGCCGGGACCGAAGTCGCCCGTGGTGCGCTCGGCGATCGCGGCGAGGACGCTCCAGACGAAACTCGACTGGCCCTGGGCCGGTACCCACGGTTGAAAGTGATCGGCCGCCATGACGCCGGTGAAACCATGCTCCTCGGCGTACGCCGAGAGCGCGACCGCCTCAGCCGGTGCGAACTGCTCCAACATGGCCGCGTAGCCAATCTGCAACTGCGTCATTGTGCCCTTCCTGCGCCAAAAGATTCTCTATCCATTCGATCGCACCCCATTCAATCGCACCCTGAGGAGAACTGCATTCGATACCGCGGGGCGGCATCCGCTCGGCGCCTTATAGGCTGGAAGCATGCGCATTGCCACCTGGAACGTCAACTCCGTTCGTGCTCGTTCCGGGCGTATCGTCGACTGGCTGGAACGCGAGGACATCGACGTTCTCGCCATGCAGGAGATCAAGTGCAAGCCCGAACAGTTTCCGTTCCAGGTGTTCGAAGACGCCGGCTACGACCTCGCCATTCACGGTCTGAGCCAGTGGAATGGCGTGGCGTTTGCCAGCCGCGAACCGATGACGGATGTCGTCACCGCTTTTCCGAATATGCCCGGCTTCCAAAAAGGTGCCGTCGGTCCAAATCAGCCGCTCGAGGCGCGCGCGCTCGGTGTGACCGTGAATGACCTGCGGCTGTGGAGCCTGTACGTGCCGAACGGGCGCGCTCTCGGCGACCCGCACTACTCCTACAAACTGGCCTGGTTGAACGCCCTCGAGGCCCATGCGGCCGAGGAACTCAGCCGGCACCCCGCGCTCGCCCTGGCGATGATGGGCGACTGGAACGTCGCGCCCCGCGACGAAGATATGGGTGACCCGAGCTTCGTGCCCGGCACCTCGACCCACATCTCGCCGGAGGAACGCGCAGCGTTCGACGCTTTCGAGCAGGCCGGCCTGACCGACGTCGTGCGGCCGATCGTGCCGGAGGGTTTCACCTTCTGGGACTACAAGCAGCTGCGGTTTCCGCGCAACGAGGGCATGCGCATCGACTTCATCCTCGGCTCACCAGCCTTTGCCGACCTTGTGACGGATGCCAGCATCCACCGCAACGAACGCAAGGGCGACGCCCCGAGCGACCACGTGCCGGTGCTCGTCGACCTCGACCTCGGGGGCGATGACGACGATCGCCCGATGATTTTCTAAACCCTTCGGCCGGATGCCTGCTACGCCGAGATCTTCTCCGGCGCCCGGTACTTCGGGCGTGCCTGCTCGGCAGCGGCGTCGAATTCGGCGTCGATGTCGGCGTTGGGCTTGTAAGTCGCGAGGGAAACCACGACGGCGACGATCAGGCTGGCAGCAAAGCCCGGCACGATCTCGTACAGGATATCGCCGAGCGGCAGGCTGCCCCAGATGAACACGACGACGGCACCGGTGACCATGGATGCCAGGGCGCCCCAGGTGGACAGCTTCTTCCAGTACAGCGAGAGGAGGACGACCGGTCCGAAGGCAGCACCGAAACCGGCCCAGGCGAAGCCGACCAGGTCAAGAATCGTCGAATTCTGCTGCAGTGCGATGAGTCCGGCAACGACCGCCACGAGCAGTACACCGAGACGTCCGAACGAGACCAACTGCTTCGGGGAGGCCTCCTTGCCGACGATTCGATACAGGTCCTCGACCAGTGCCGAGGATGACACGATCAGCTGTGAGGAGATGGTGCTCATGATGGCGGCCAGCACCGCAGCCAGCACGAGACCGGCGATGAACGGGTGGAACAGGGTCTGCGAGAGCAGCAGGAAGACCGTTTCCGGGTTTGCGAGCGACAGGTCGGGGTTTTGCTGGAAGTACGCGATGCCGATAAGCGCCGTGGCGACAGCACCAAGAGCGGTGAGAATCATCCAGCCGATGCCGATGCGGCGACCGGCCTTGGCATCCTGCGGGGTGCGCATGGCCATGAACCGCACGATGATGTGCGGCTGACCTACGTAGCCGAGACCCCAGGCTGCGGCCGAGATAACGCCCAGCACGGATCCGCCGGCCGTGAGGGAGAGCAGGTTCGGGTCAACTTCGCGGATGGAGTCGAGGGTGGCGGTGATGCCGCCAGTGGCGTTGAGCGCCACCAGCGGAACCGCAATCAGGGCGACGAGCATGAGAAGTCCCTGGGCGACGTCGGTGAGCGTCGCTCCGAGGAAGCCGCCAAACAGCGTGTAGAGCAGGGTGACGCCGGCAACGATCAGCATGCCGGTGAGGAAGGTGGAACCGAAGGACTCCTCGAAAAACACGCCACCGGCCACCATGCCGGACGACACATAGAACGTGAAGAACACCAGGATGATGATGCCGGAGGCGACGCGCAACAGGCGAGACGTGTCCTTCAGCCGGTTTTCGAAGAAGCTCGGAATGGTGATCGAGTTGTTCGATACCTCGGTGTACGAGCGCAGCCGCGGAGCAACGAACTTCCAGTTCAGCCAGGCACCGATGGTGAGGCCGATCGCGATCCAGGCCTCGACGAGGCCGGACACGTAGATGGCTCCGGGAAGTCCGAGCAGCAGCCAGCCGGACATATCGGAAGCGCCGGCACTCAGCGCAGCGGTACCGGGTTTGAGGCCTCGGCCGGCGAGCATATAGTCGTCAAGATCTTTGGTCTGTCGAAAAGCGAAATACCCGATGGCCACCATGCCAGCGAGATAGAGAACGATCGCGATTATCTGAAATGTTTGATCCGTCAATGGGATTCCTTTGTTGGGATGCCCGACGTACAGGACGTGATTGCCCGGAGTACGGGCAGGCTAAAGGGGTCAGTCTCACAGAAATCCGGGCTTTTTACCATTTCCTTCTCTCCATTTGTCCACCCAAACCGGCATGAAGGCGGACTTCACCGACCGAAAGACGACTCATGCGTGCTGCAGCCTTGATCGACGCCGACCCGACCGACGCCGCCGATTTGGTGGGCATTGATTCCCTGCTGACTGCGACCGAGATTGCGCTCAGACCACGCGAAAGGTGAGGTCACCGACCCCGTCGATGCCTGCGGTGACGGTGCTTCCCGGCTCAATTCGGCCGACACCGGCGGGAGTGCCGGTAAAGATGAGATCACCGGGCCGCAGGGTGACAAACCGCGATAGGGCGGCGATCACGTCGGGCACGGGCCAGATCTGGTCGGCAAGGTCGCCGTCCTGGTGGGCCTCACCGTCGACGTGGAGCCAGATGCGTGCCGAAGCGGGATGGCCGATAGCGCTGGCGGCAACGAGCGGCGTGCAGGGTCCTGAGAAATCGAAGCCCTTGGCGAGATCCCACGGGCGACGCAGTGCCTTGGCGGCATCCTGCAGGTCGCGCCGGGTGAGGTCGACGCCGGCGCCGTAGCCGACGACGTGGGTGAGGGCATCCGCTCTGACGATATCCGCGCCGCCGACGCCGATCGCGACCACGAGTTCCATCTCGTAGTGCAGGTTGTCTGTCTCTGACGGAAAAGGAACCGTGTGCGGAGCGACACCGTACGCGGGAACGCCCTCGTCGACGGCGAACACGGCGTCGGCCGGCTTGGCGAAGAAGAACGGCGCTTCGCGCTCAGGGTCATTGCCCATCTCCCGGGCATGTTCGGCATAGTTGCGGCCGACGCAGTACACCCGGTGCACATAGAAGCGCTCAGCCGAGCCAACGATCGGCAAGCTCGTGGGTTCGGGTGCCATGAACGGGCCAGAAGTAGACATGCGGTCCTTTCGGGACTCAGGCGAGCAGAGCCGCGATCACGAGCAAAGCGGGCATCGATAGAATCGTGGTGAGTAAAACGGTGTCTCGGGTGACGACAATGGCTCGATCGTAACGCGAGGCGAAGTTGAAGATGTTCTGCGCGGTCGGTAACGCCGACACGGCGACTACGGCGAACAGTTCGGCGCCATCAAGGTCGAAGACGAAGTGTCCGAACAGAAACGCGATGGTCGGCATCAGTACGACCTTGATCAGGGTGGCTGCCACGACCTGTTTGCGCCCGGTTCCGGCCTTCAGCAGTCGTTGGCCGTGCAGCGACATGCCAAACGACAGCAGCACCAGGGGAATGGCGGCTCCGCCGATCAGTTCGAACGGTGCGAGTATCGGGGCTGGAACCGTGATCCCGAAGGCCGCCACGAGTACGCCGGCTAGCGAGCCGAGAATCATCGGGTTTCGAAACGGCTGCGTCACGATCGACACGAACGAGGCCCGTCCCCTGGTGGCCATGTCGAGCACGGCCAGGATGGCAGGTGCCAGGATCACTAGCTGCAGCAGCAGCACGGGAGCCACATACTGGGCGCTGCCGAGCACGTAGATGGCCACGGGCAGACCGATGTTGTTGGCGTTGACGTAGGTCGCGCTCGACGCACCGAGCACAGTCTCGGCCAGCGGCGTTCGAAAGAACAGCCGCGCGAGGACGAGGTAGATGAATACCCCGACCACGATGGTACAGACGATGGCGACTAGAAATTCAGAGAAGAGCACCGACACGTCCGCGTGGGAGAGCACGGTGAACAGCAGCGCGGGAGTTGCGACGAAGAAGGCCATCCGGTTGAGTATTCGGCCTGCGCCCGCCCCGACAATACCGAACCGCTCAACAAAGTACCCGATCAGGATCACAAACCCGATAATCGAAAAACCGATCAAAACACCGCCCATTCTGACGAGCCTAAGGCTTGCCCGAGCAGTAACCGGCGCGGCCCTTTCGGCCGCGCGATCGACGTTGCTACGCTCAACGCATGCCCCGACTCGACGTTTCTGGCGCTTCCCTCTACTACGAGACCCACGGAGACCCCGACTCGCCAGCCCTGCTCCTGTTCCACGCGGGCATCGCAACCCTGCGCATGTGGGACCCGCAGGTCGCCGCCCTCTCGGCCCACCACTACGTCATCCGCTTCGATACCCGTGGTTTTGGCCAGACGACGACCGAGAATGTCGAATTCTCCAACCGAGCGGATGCCACGGCATTGCTCGATCATCTCGGCGTAGCTCGGGCTACCCTGATCGGGTGCTCGCGCGGAGGCACGATTGCGATCGATCTTGCCGTGGAAAGCCCCGAGCGCGTCGCGGGCCTGGTCACGATCGGGTCAGGACCCAGCGGATTTCCCGATGTGGAGCTCACCGAACGTGAAGACGCCCTGTTCGACAAGCTGGATGTGGCCTTCGCCGGCCGTCAATGGCCGCGGCTGGCGCGGCTCGAAGTTGCACTGTGGGCGGTCGGGCCGACACGCAAGGCGGCCGACGTCGACCCCGCTTTTCTGGCCCTCGCGCAGGAGCTCAATCTGCGCAACGTCATCCACGCCACGGAAGCGCCGATCCCGATTCCGCTCGAGCCAGCCGCGCTGGACCGGGTCAGTGACATCGACGTTCCGGCGCTGGTGACCGTGGGTGAGCTCGACGTCACGTCGTCGCTAGCTCACTATGAATTTTTGTTGGAAATGCTGCCGCAGGCCAGCGGCTGCACATTCCGCGACACCGCTCACCTGCCGAGCGTCGAGCATCCGCTGGAATTCCAGCGCGTGCTGGTCAGCTGGCTCGCGACCAACAGCCTCTGATCCTTCCGTCTCCTCCCCCGCCCTACCCTGCGGCAATTGTCCACACCCTGCGGCGGGGTCTGCCCAGGTTTTCTGTGCCCGGTACCCTGTGGGCAGAGTGACCGACCGCGGGGAGATCGATGTCAGAGCACGAGCCAGTCCAGAGCGGAGAATTCTACCTCCGGCATGCCGGTCGCATTATTTGGCCGCGCAATGCCAGGGACCTTATCGACTCGGCGCTGTGCCCGGCTTGCCACACACCGCTGAGGTCGCCGGTCTGTTCCAGTTGCCGACTCGACCTGCAGCACGGGGCCGCAGCCGAATTATTGGTTAGTTCAGCGGATGCCGCAGCAGCGCTGCAGCGTCGCGCCGAGCTGATCGGGCGCATCCGCTACGAAACGAAGACCGGCCGGGTCGCCATACCCCGTCCTTTCAGTACATATTCGGTCACTGCTGATTCGAGCTCCCTCAATTCAGTCGCCACGACGTTGGCGTCACCGGTTCTGCCGGTTCTGCCGGTTCTGCCGGTTCTGCCGACCCTGCCCACAAAGCCGCGGCGTTCCAACGTGCAGGTCGTACTTCTCTCCATCGGTGTGCTCTTGGTCTCGGTTGCTGCGATCTTCTTTCTCACCGTTGCGTGGATCGTCGCCGGGTTGGGATTCCGCTTTGTTGTCGTCGCGCTGCTGACCGTGGCGGCTCTCGTGGTCGCCGCCCGGATGCGTCGTTCGCGGCTGACATCCACCGCCGAGGGAATCGGAAGCTTCGCAGTGGTACTCGTGCTTCTCGACGTCTGGGGCATGCGGCAGAACAACCTCTTCGGTCTCGCCGCCGGAGATGGGGCGCTCTACTGGGGAGTCGCCCTGATAGTGTGCGCGACGCTCTTTCTCGGCTGGCACGCCCGATCAAACCTGCGCGTGGGCAGTATCGCCGGTTTCGTCGTCGTGGTTCCCGGTGTCGGGCTCTTCGCGGCCGGTCTCTTGCAGGGCCAGAACACGCTCACTCGCGTTTTCGTCGGCTTTCTCGGTGCCGCCATCGCAGCCCTGCTGCATCGTGCAACGTTGTCCCGGCCCGCGGATGGGCGCCGCTCGCCGGCCTTCGATCGATTCCCCGAGCGGATACTGCTGCTCGCGCTGGGCGCGCTGGCCCTGGTCACGGCGGCCGTCGTCGCGGTCTTTGTAGAGTCCGGCAGCCTGATCGCGCCGGTCTGGTCCCTCGGCGCGGTCGCGCTTGTTGCCACGGCCCACGCCGTACTCGTACTGAGGACGCCGCGGTCCGCGCTGATCGTCGAGAGCGTCGACGTGGCGCAGCCGGCCCGACTCATGGGGGAATACGGAGCTTTCGCCTATCTGGCGGCGTCTCTGGCCGCGTTCGCGGCGGCTGGCATCGCGCCGGTCGTTGCCGGTCGCTCCGACAGTCTGCCGTTTTCACTCACCGTGCCCCTCCTCGTCGCCACCGCTTTGGCCGTAGCACTCGAACTGTTCGCACGTCACCTTGCTGCGTCCTCAGCCGCACGCATGGCCGGGTTGGTGGCAGCCCTTTCGGCCGGCACGGTCGCGGCCATTCTGCTGCTTCTCACTGCCGGGTATGCTGCCTGGCCACTCATCCAGGCCATAGCAAGCGGGCTACGCGGCCATGAGGTCGTCCTTGACCTTGCCAACGCCGACAACGTCTGGGCAGTGCTCGCGCTGGGCGGGGTCGGCGCGACACTGCTCATCGGCTGGGCCCTGGGCGGTTTGCTGCGCGCCCGGCGCCAGATCGTGACCGCGCTCGCACTGACCGTCGTCATTCTCGCCGTGCCGCTCTCCCCCTCCATCGGGGTTATCGTCGCGCTCTACCTGCTGCTGGGCGCCGGCGCACTCATCAGCCTGCTCCTCGCTCGATCACCTGAGCCAACTTCAGTGCCGCCCACAGTCAATGACGCCGGTCGGTTCTCGCTCGGCTTTCTGGCACCGGCCACCATCGTGTTTCTGGTCGTCGGCGAGACGTTGGGCTATGTCATCAGTTGGGCACACCCCACAACCTGGTGGTTCGGCACGGTCTCGCTCGTAGTCGCGCTCTGGTTTGCCCGCCTGTTGGTCACGCACAGGGCTACAAACCCCGCGCTCACCAGCCCAGCACTCGCGAGTGCCGCCCACGCTCACGCCCGCGGAGCTCTGTTGGCCGCGGCGATCGTGATCACCTTGGTCGGGGTTGGTCACGTTCCGCTGGCCCTCGCGCCGGAACAGCAGTGGTTTGACGCGATCAATCTGGCCAACGTCACGGCAGCCATCGCCCTCGCAACGGCCCTCCTGCACCTGCTCGTCGCTGCGGCAGCACTTCGGCCAACGGCGCTCTCTCTTCTCGATCGGCGCTGGGCATTCTTCACCCTCCTCGTTCCGAGCGTGGTTGTCTTCGTCCTTCCGATTCGAATGTGGTCGCTTGCCGCCGGCGAATCCCTGCTGCAGCCCGAACCACTCGGATCCATCCTGCGCGCCAGTATCCTGGTCGCCGCGTGCGCTTCGTGGGTCTTTCTGCGCGCCAACCATGGCGGGCTGCACTTGGAACGTACAATCGCTGCCATCGCCTTGGCCCCGGCGGTGTATTTATTGACACGCGAGGTTCTCTTCCTAACGGCTGCCGTCACCTCCGATTTCATACTCGCCGCACCGGCTGTCGCCCTCGTAGTCTGCTCACTCGCGCTGTTGCGCGGTACAAACCGTGACGGCGGTGCTGGCCGCGTCACGGCCAGCGCCGCTGCCATCGGTGCGACGGGCACACTGGCTGTGGATTCGACGGCCCGTCGCGACCGGATTGCCCTCGAAATCGGCTCCGCGATTGTGCTCGTGCCTGCCGTGTTCGCCGCTGTAGGTACGGTAGTCACGTTCCGTTCCCTCGGCTGGCTCGTGATCGTGCTCGCCGGCATCGTGGCGCTCATCATGGCGATCGCGGCCGACGGGCTGTTCGGCTCCCGGTCCAATCGCCGCCACTTCGGCTGGCTTGCCCTGTTGCTCGGCACGGCCGGCCTCTGGCTGGGCCTCGATCAGGCAGGTATCGTGGCACTCGAACCGTATGTGCTGCCAGTCGCCGGTATCGTGCTCACCACGGCCGCGCTGATTCGCCGCTTTGGCACAACCGATCGCTTGAGCGAAGCAAGTCCGGTGGCCGGCGTGCTGACTTTCGCCGCGCTGCTCATTGCTCTGGTACCGCTCGCCGTGTCGTCCGAGTCGGGGTCGCTGGCGCGCCCCATCGTGCTGGCCCTCGTATCTGTGACCCTCATGATCGGCGCCGCACTGGTGCGATGGGCTCCGCCGTCGTCAACGTATCTGGCTGCGGCCGGTCTGGCCGGCGCGATATCTCTCGTCGTCACAGCCTTCGCACAGACGCAGCGCCTGGTCGGGGCGCCCGGCGCCCCCGATGGGCGACTCGAGCTCTGGCTGGTACTTCCCACCATGGCGGCGATTATGACCGCGGTTTTGCTGGTTCGCCAAACGGATGCTGAAACCACGGCACTTCGACGCGGCACGGGCATCGCGCTTGTGCTGGTGTGGGCATCCGTTCTGACCTGGGTCGAACTCACCGTTGTCAGCGCCCCCGCAGATGCCGGGCTGTCAACACCCCGGGCCGTTCTGCTCGTGCTTGCTCTCTCTGCGGTGCATGTGATCGCCCTCGCGCAGCCCCGAGCGCCGTTAGGGGCAATCACCGCCTGGAGCGTACTCGGGCTGGCCGGCTTGGCCGCTATCACGGTAGCCAGCTCTAGCAAGGTCGACCCGTTTGAACTCGTCACCGTACCGGTAGCGTTGGCGCTGATCGGATCGGGCTGGCTGCGCCTGCACAGCAATCCACGAGCGCGCAGTTGGCCCTGGTTTGGTCCGGGACTGTCTTTGCTGCTGGTGCCGTCGCTGCTGCTCGATCTCACGTACAACGACCTGTGGCGCATCGTCAGCCTCGGAATTGCAGCGATCATTGTGCTTGTGATCGGTAGCTCGAGGCGACTGCAAGCGCCGTTCGTAATCGGTGCTGTCGTGCTGCTCATCCACGGTGTCGCCCAGCTCTGGCCGTGGATCGCCCTCGCCTACAGTGTGATTCCGTGGTTCCTCTGGCTCGGTGGTGGCGGTCTTCTGCTTATCGTGCTCGCTGCACGCTACGAACAGCGCATCGCGAACCTCAAGTCGGTTACCCTGCGCATCAGTGCGCTGCGGTAGACGGCCGGTGCTGCGCCGGGCAGTGCGGTGCAGGGCAGTGCTGCGCTGTGCCGGGCAGTGCGGTGCAGGGCAGTGCTGCGCTGTTCCGGGCGGTGCTGTTCCGGGCGGTGCTGCGCTGTTCCGGGCGGTGCTGTTGTGCTGCACCCTGCCAAGCCGTGCTGTTGTGCTGCGCCCTGCCAGGTCGTGCCCTTCGGTGTGGTGTGGTGTGGTGTGGTGCCGCACGGTGCCGAGCGATTGCGCCCAGCACGTGGTTCACGATCGGACCGGTCTTCCAAACGGGCGGGGGCTACGAGCCCCGCACCTAGAACGGCTGCGGGTCGGGGTCGACTATGTCCCAAGCAGAGGCCGTCGAGTCGGTCGAGGTAGAACCGGGCGGGGTAGAACCGGGCGGAGTCGGGTCGAGTGTGGTCGGGTTAGCGGTGGTCGGGTCGGCGGTGGACCCAGGTCGCGGTGGTGATGTGTCGGTCTGTTGTCGCGGTGGACTGATGCGGGTGGCGGGATCAGTGGCGTAGTGCTTGCCCGCCGGACTGGTCCAATTCAGGGTGCCGTCGGGGTCGGCGATGACGGTCCACGCCGAGTAGTGCTTGAGGTTGTGGTGGGCGGGAGAGAGGAAGTGCAGGTTGGTGGCGGTGGTGGGCCCGCCGAATTGTTTGTCGCGGGTGTGGTCGAGGTCGCTATGCCCGGCGGAGCGGTTGCAGCCAGGGAACCGGCACGTTCCATCACGCAGGCGCAGGTATTTCTTCAGGCTTGCTGGCACTCGGAACGGTTCTGCGCTGACGTCGAGCACGATGCCGGTGTGCGGATGCGTGAGGATGCGCAGAAAACTCGTCGCGGTTCCCGCCAGCCGGCGGGCGGTCTCCGGTTCGATCGGCCCGTACCCTTCGAGCTCCCCCGGCTCCTCGCTCTTCCCCATCAGTGTGAGAACCGGCACAGTGATGTTGACGTTGGCCGTCAGGCCGGCGCCGAGACCGGTGCTGGTGACGCCTTGGGCGAGCAGGTCGACGGCGACATCGGCGCGGAGTTGACTGAGCGTGCGGGGCTCGTCGGGGCCCTGCAGACTGATGGCGACGTCGGTGACGCGGGTATAGATGCCGTGGAGGTCCTCACCGGCGGCGCGCAGCCAGAGCGTGGCCATGCCGTCTTTGTCCGGAAAAAACATGACTTTGCGGTCGGCCAGGCACTTGGTACGGCGAACGGTGATGCTGTCGGGGTGGAATCGTTCACGCAGTTTTCGGGCCTTACCGTCGAACTGTGCCGGAGTGAGCGTGCAGGCGTGCGGCAGTAACACCGCCTCCAGCTCGGTCCGGGCGGGCGGGGGCACGGAGTCGAGTTGGTCGAGCACCCGCCGCGCATGACGCAGGGAGATCTTCCCCGCGCGAAGCGCAGCAAGGGTCTGCGGACGCGATTCGACCAACACGCGGCTCTCGTGCAGAAGACCGGACGCGGTGCCGGACGGGATGCGCAGCGCACACGCCATCTCCGCGACCAAACCCTGCTGGGCGGCGAAGGTGGCATCCCAGTCGTGTTCGTGTTGCAGCCCAGCCTGCGGTCGGCCGGTCTCGGCGGTGTTGGTGGTGTAATCCCACGCCTCGGTTAGAACCTCGGCCTTGCTCGCTTGCGCCCAGGCAATGACCCTCTCGAGATAAAGCACCCGGTCGACGAACTGCGCCTGCCGGCGCTGGAACGGGTTCACGTCACTGGGCAAGTCCTGCGCGGGCAAGTCCTGCGCGGGCAAGTCCTGCGCGGGCAAGTCCTGCGCGGGCAAGTCCTGCGCGGGCGGGTCAGCACGGAGCTGACGAGCGTTGTACTCGGCGAAGAGAAACTCCTCGCGGAGGTTCTCGTCGAACAGGTGCTCGGGCGGGACGGCGGCGAACACTTCAGCCAGGTCGAGGTCGGCTGGGATGGTCGGACCGTCGGCGAGCTGCAAGTCCTGCCGGATTTTTACCGCAACGGTCGCGGCAGATTGTGCCTCGACTTCGTCTTCGGCCTGCCACTCGGACAGGCACTGCAGCCGAAACGCGTCAAAGAATGCGCGGTCTTCTACCGAGAACGACCACTCGGCGAATTCTCCCTCGGACACGCCGTCGAAGTCGGAATCGCCGTCGAAGTCGGAATCGGAATCGGAATCGGAATCGGAATCGGAATCGGAATCGGAATCGGAATCGGAATCGACTGAGCCCGCTTGGGGGGTCTCGCCGCTCTGGCTCATGCTTGAATTCTACCAAAATCAAGGCTGTCAGTCGAGGAAATCTCAGTGTATTTTAGATTTCGATACGAAGTTATATTCGGGACATTATTCGCGTTTTGAGACCGTTTCGCCTTCGTTGACGGAGTCTCGACCGGCGGCGGCAACCGCAGGCCGACTCGCGCAGGCCGACTCGAGCAGGCCGACTCGCGCAGGCCGACTCGAGCAGGCCGACTCGAGCAGGCCAACGGCGGTCAACCCAGAGTCCCCATTTGTTTCGGCTTGCGTCAACGCTGAAGTGACGCCGGACGATGGTTTGGCGACGAACAAATCGGTTCGGCACCGGTGCTGGTCTACCTCGAGCCTGTCACCCTCACCGAAACTGGGCAGCTACCCGCGACCGACCCAGCGGTCCATTGACCGGTAGACACCGAAAACGCGACCAGCCACGGCGTCCCAGGCGGCCAATGGCAGTACGCCGCGAAGCACCTTCGACAGGTTCACCGTCCACGGCAACAGCAGTTGCGGCTTGCCGGCCAGCATCGCCCGCCAGACCCGATCAACGACGTATTCCGGCGTCATCAGCGGGGTGAGCAGCGGCCCGCTGGCCCCCGTGAACATGCCGGTGTCGATGTAGCTCGGGCAGACCGTGGTCACCTTGACATAGCCGTGCCCCTGCTGCACCAGTTCGAGCCGCAGCGAATCGCTCCAGCCGATCATGGCCGCTTTCGAGGCGGCATAGACACTCATCCGCGGGGTGCTGAGGGTGCCGGCGGCCGACGCGATGTTCACGATGCGTGACTCACGCCATCCGCTCGCAATCATCGCCGGCAGAAACTCGCGAGCGATGTACATGGGCGCAAGCGCATTGATCTGCATGGTCGGGCGGGTGTCTGCACCGTTGTCGTGCTCCCAGAAATACTTGCCACGCACGATGCCGGCGTTGTTGATGACCACGTCGGGGTCGCCGATCTCCGTACGCACCCGCTGAGCGGTCTGCGCGATGGCGCCGAGGTCGGCGATATCGACGACGTAGGGGGCGACCCGCGTGCGTCCGTGGGAACGTTCAGTCAGGATGGCGGTGGTCGCGGCGAGCGCGGAACCGTCGCGGTCCCACAGGATGACGGTTTTCGCCCCCTCGGCGACGCAGCGTTCGGCATACAAGCGGCCCATTCCCCTGGCAGCTCCGGTAATCAGCACGCGGGCTCCGGCTACGGTTCGACTCATACCTCCATCATGCCGCCTGCGCCTTCTCTTGCGGGACTACGCTCGGGCTAGCAGCAGAATCGGGGAGGTGCCGATGGACTTTCATACCCTCGCGATCATCTCCGTGATCGCACTGCTCGGGCCGCTGCTGGCGACACCGCGCCGGTGGAACATTCCCGTCGTGATCGGTCAGCTCGGCGCCGGTGTGATCGTCGGCCGCACCGGTTTCGGCTTTGTCGACGCAAGCGACCCCACACTGACCCTTCTAGCGGATATCGGCTTCGCGTTGATCATGTTCGTGGCCGGCACGCACGTGCCTGTTCGCTCCGGCGCAATTCGCGCAGCACTGGCGACCGGCCTGGTGCGGGCAATTCTGGTGACCCTCTCGGCGATCGCCCTCGGCGTGGCCATCGCGTTGATCTTTGGCACAAATCATGCACTCCTATATATAGTCTTGATCGCCTCCTCGTCGGCCGCGCTCGTGCTGCCTCTTATTCATTCGCTGGGTTTGCGTGGCCGATCGGTGCTCGAGCTCACCGCGCAGGTCGCGATCGCCGATATTGCTGCGATCGTGGCGCTGCCGCTGGCCATTGACCCGCCGAATGCCGGCCGCGCCGCGCTCGGGGCCGCGCTCGTGGCGCTGCTGGCCGTCGCGCTCTACGTTGTGCTGGCCTGGTTGGAACGAAACGGCTACCGCCTGCGACTGCACACGTTGTCGGCGAACCGCAAATTCGCCCTCGAACTGCGCATCCAGCTGGCCATTCTGTTCGCCCTGTCAGCGGTCGCCGTGTTCAGCCACGTTTCGGTCATGCTCGCCGGGTTCGCTTTCGGCCTCGCCGTCGCGGCCGTCGGCGAACCGCGCCGCCTCGCCCGGCAGCTCTTCGCCCTCGCCGACGGATTCTTCGGACCCCTCTTCTTCGTCTGGTTAGGCGCCTCCCTCGCCCTGGGCGACCTCGCCGACCACCCGCAGATGATCGCGCTCGGTCTCGTGCTCGGCGTCGCCACCCTGCTCACCCACGCGACCACGCGCGTGCTGGGCCTCCCGCTGTCGTTTGGAATGCTCTCAGCCGCGCAGCTCGGCATTCCGATCGCGGCCGCGACCATCGGCACCAAGCTGCAGGTGCTCGCCCCCGGGGAGGCAGCGGCCCTGCTCCTCGGAGCGCTCGTGACCATCGCTGTGACCGCGGTGGCGAGCGGACGGGCCACGCCGCGCGCAGCATCCGTTGCGCCGGCCTGACCTGCCCAGCCGCGCGCGGCATCCGTTTCTGGGCCTACGGGCGGCTAGAGGAACATCAGCACGATGCCGGCCACACCGGCGAGAACGCCAATGCCCAGCAGTACCAGGCCGATCAGGCGCAGTCCCTTGCCATCGAGGTCGGGGTCGTGCGTGCGGCACTTCTCCGGCCGGCGATCGCGAAACCAGACGCGCACGTCATCGCCCGCCACGAGATGCTGCGTCTCGTGGGTGTCGGCCGGGCACTCGTGCACATCGCCGTCGTTATCAAACCAGCGGATGACCGTGGCGGGCCCCGATGCGGCCGTACTCGATGCGGCCGGACTCGATGCGGCAATCACGGCGGTCGAGCGAGTCCAGCGGCCACTGATGCCGCGCACGGACAGGCCGACCATATAAAGGAGCGCTCCGATGATGAGGCCGACGAAAGTGAGGATCTCGCTCATAATACCGGCGAAGTCGAGAGCGTGCACTGCCACCGCCGTCCGTTGTCTATCGTCTGCTCGCGGCGCTTACCCCGATGGCTAAAGCGTATCGTTTAGCTTCGCACCGACGGGCCTCTAGGCTGAATCCATGCGATTTGGACTCTTTGTACCTCAGGGCTGGCGACACGATCTGGTCGGAATCGAACCGGCCGCGCAGTGGGCGACAATGAGTGGCCTAGCCGCCCACGCTGATGCCGGTGCGTGGGAATCGATCTGGGTCTATGACCACTTTCACACCGTTCCGGTGCCGAGCGAGCAGGCCACCCACGAGGCTTGGTCGCTCATGTCCGCTTTCGCGGCGACGACGAAACGGGTGCGCCTCGGACAGATGTGCACCTGTATGAGCTACCGCAACCCGGGATACCTGGCGAAGGTCGCCACAACCGCCGACATCATCTCGGGCGGACGCGTCGAAATGGGCATCGGCGCCGGTTGGTACGAGCACGAGTGGCGAGCCTATGGCTATGGTTATCCCCGTGCCGGCGAGCGCCTGGCCCGCCTTGACGAGGGCGTGCAAATCATGAAACAGGCCTGGACCACGGGCACAGCCACCCTCGACGGTGCGCACTACCAGATGGACGGCGCCATCTTTCAGCCGCTCCCACTGCAAGAGGGCGGCATTCCCATCTGGATCGCCGGCGGCGGCGAAAAGGTCACCCTGCGCATTGCCGCGCAGTACGCCGACTACACCAACTTTGACGGCTCGCCCGAGGGCTTCTCACACAAAAGCGCGCTGTTGGCCGAGCACTGCTCGGCCCAGGGCACCGACTTCGATCGCATCGTTCGCTCGGCGAACTACAACACGGTGATCGGTGCGACCGAGGCCGAGGTTGCCGAGCGACTCGAGGCGATTGAGACCCGGGTGACCCCTTATCTCGGGGCTGAGGGGGCCGCCGCGTTCATGGCCGAGTATCGTGACGGTGACGCACAGGGTGTTGGCACTCCGGAACAGATCGTCGAGCGCCTGACCGCGATGAAGAAGCGCGGCCTCGGTTACGCGATCCACTACTTTCCAGAAGCCGCCTACGACCGGTCGGGGATTGAATTGTTCGAGCGGGAGGTCATGCCCGCCCTGAGTTAGCGGGTCACCAGGAGTTGGGCGAGTCCCGCCTCGAGCCGGTCATAGCCTCTGCCCCACGCCCAGTCCCAAAAAGATCGAGTGGCGCGAGAAGACAGCCCCGGGCATCCGCTCGGCACGAGGCGTTCTGACAGACTGGACGAAATGATGCTCACCGACAACGATGTCCCGGCCTGGTGGCGTCGCCTCGGCCTGCCCGGACTAATCGACCTGCACACCCACTTTTTACCCGAACGGATGCTGCGGCGCGTGTGGGCCCACTTCGACGAGATCAAACCGTTGATCGGTCACGAGTGGCCGATCCAGTACCGAGACGATCAACAGTCGCGGCTGGCGACGATGCGCCGGCTGGGCGTGCGCCGATTCACCGCGCTGTCCTATGCGCATCGACCGGGCATGGCGGCTTCCCTGACCGATTTCTCGCTCGGTCTGGCCGCCGAAAACGCCGATTGCGTGCCGAGTGCCACGTTTTACCCGGAAGAGGGCGTGCTCGAGCAGGTTCAATCCGCCCTCGACCGCGGCGCTCGGGTATTCAAGATTCACGCGCAGATCGGCGCATTCGACCTGCGCGAACCCCTGCTCGATCCGGTCTGGGGGTTGCTCGCAGACGCCGGGATTCCGGTCGTGATCCATGTCGGCAGCGGGCCGGTGTCGCGGCCGGGGATCACCGGGCCGGACAAGCTTGCGGGGGTGTTGGCGCGGCATCCCCTGTTGACGGCCGTCGTCGCCCATCTCGGCGCCCCGGAATACGGGGAGTTTCTCGATCTCGCCGAACGCTATCCGTGGGTGCACCTCGACACCACAATGGCATTCACCGACTTTTTCGAGCGGCTCGCGCCGTTCGACCCCGCGCTGCTGTCACGGCTGGCCGACTTGCCCGACCGGGTAGTGCTGGGCACCGACTTTCCCAACATTCCGTACCCGTACGCGCACCAGCTGGAGTCGCTCGAACGCCTGCGTGACCGGGAACCGCGCCTCGACGACGACTGGCTGCGCGCCGTCTGCTGGTACAACGGGCTACGGCTGATCGGCGAGTAGGGCGCCGCGCACCTCGGTCAGGCCGCGGTCACTGCGGTCACCAACGCGGGGGCGACCAGCCCGGCGTGCGACGCGGAGCGAAGGATACGGTTTGGTCCAACTGCTTCACCGTGGAGCAGGACCAAGCCGTATTTGGGCATCTTCGGGCAATACTGCCGGTACCGGCTATATGATCCACCTTGTTGCTATGCCGAACATTGACCATCTAGTCACTATGCCGAATCCGAGGACGACCATGACACCGGCCACCGATCTCTCCCGCCGCGCCGTTATTTTGATCGGAAGCGCGGGTACCGCTGCTGCGCTTGCCGGTTGCTCGACCGACGCATCCGCCGGAGTGGATGCTGGCAGCCAGACGCCGACGCCCGCGGGCGGGAGTGCGCCCCAAGAGGTCGCCAAACTTGCCGACATCCCGGTCGGAGGCTCCATTTCAGCCACCCTGGACGGGAAACCGATCCTGGTTTCCCAGCCGAAAGAGGGCAGCGTCATTGCCTTTAGCGCCATCTGCACGCACCAGGGCTGTGTCGTCAAACCCGGCAACGGTGAATTCGATTGCCCATGCCATCAGTCACGCTTCAACACGGCCACCGGCGAGGTACTCGATGGCCCCGCGCCCTCGCCACTGGAAAAGATTCCAGTGCACGTCACCAGCGGCGTCGTGCTCTCCGGTTCCTGAACGGCCGAGAGGCCACCCGAGCGGCTATCCGAGCGGCCATCCGAGCGTGGGCATCCACTCAGTGCGAACGCAATGAGAAACGCCGTGACCATTCTGGTGGCGTTGTTCATCTCAGGTTCCCGGGGCAAACCCCGGCCGGTGCACCGGCGGATACGAATTCATGGCGGTGGTGACCACGACCGGATAGTCCGAGCTGACCGGGTCGTTGTTTGGCCAGTCGCCCACCGGGAACTGCACCATCATGTCGTGATCTTCATGCACCTAGTTGTGGCAGTGCACCATGTACCGCCCGCCAGTGTGCGCACCGGTGTCGAACTGCATCCGCACAGTGATGGATTCGTTCTCTCCCGCCTAGAAGACGTCTTTCGGCCCGCCCTCCCAAGAGAACGGCTTGCCGCCGTTGGTGTTTCGGCCGATGATCTTGCCGTCGATAGGGTGAATGTGTAGCGGGTGGAACCAACCTCCCGACTCGTTCGTGATGGCCCACTGCTCAACGGAGTACGGCTGAGTGTCGGCGAAGCACCGGGAGAAACCGGGGGCCTCCACCTGGAACCGCGTGATCTTGTTCGTGTTGGCGAAGTTGATGTTGTTCTTGTTACTCAGGTTGCGCATCTCGATCAGTTGGCCGATTGCGAGTCACAATCGAATAGCGTCGTCGTGTCTCGGCTCGCCATTCGACAGGTCGCGGTGAATTTGCGCGCCGCTACGCCCCACAAGCGACGATTCGTTGCGAGAAATCGCAAGAAAACGCCGGGCATCGCCCGATATTCTGAAGTGGCACGCCCGCCGCAACCGCGACACTCATTCGAATCGGAGGTTCCCATGTCGATATCTGTTGAAAAAACACACGTAGCTAACGCTCTGGTCGGAGAGCCCGAGGTTCTCGAAGACGGCCTCGCGCAACACCCCTCCTGGCTCAGCCTCAAGGCAGCGGCGACCTCGCTGCAGGCGGTGCAGTCGCAAGACGGCTCCATTACCGACGTGGGCCGGCACGCGGATGCCGCGGCATCCGTTGCGCGCATCACCGCGGCCGTCACCAACCTTGCGCCGCACTTCGCGCACGACGCCGCGTACCTGACCGCCCTGATCGTGGACTTCGACCGCTGGACGTCGGACGGGTTCGGCGTACCCGACTTCTACGACTCCCTGCTGGCCTTCCAGCCGCAGCAACACCGGGTAAACGGGCTGCGCCACCTTGTGGTGTTCCCGATGTACACGCAAAACGGCAGCGCCAATCGCCTGGTCGAAGCCGTGCTGATCGAGGTCATCTGGCCGGAATTCGTCGGCGAACTCGAAGCCGGGTACACGAATAAACTGTTCGTGCCGATTCGTTTTCTCGACTTCACCCCCGGCTACGACACCAACTCGGCCGTGTTGTTTCCCGAGACGGTCGCGATGCGCGAGATTCCCACGTTCACCTGGGGGGCGATCTTCGCCGACCGCGAAGCCGCCCGTTTTCGCCGGGTCGTACGCGCGGCCGCCGAGATCACCCGGCTCGAGCTGCCGGCCGATGCGGCCCTACTGCTGGACGACCAGCATCTCACTGAAGAAACCTTCGTGATGTGGGACCTCATCCACGACCGCACGCACATGCGCGGCGACCTGCCCTTCGACCCGTTCATGATCAAGCAACGCATGCCGTTCTTTCTCTACTCGCTCGAGGAGTTGCGCTGCGACCTGACCGCTTTTCGTGAATCGGTCACGATCGAGCGCAGTGAGCTGGCGAGCCCAGAGGCACGTCGGCACGCGAAACTGGTGCAGTACGCGGTCATCTTCGACCGCATCTTTCGGTTCGCGATCACCGGCAACCGGGTGCGTAACTATGACGGCCTCGGCGGTCAACTGTTGTTCGCCTGGATGCACCAGCACGGCGTGCTGCACTGGACCGACACCCGGCTCACCTTCGACTGGGAAGCCGTGCCCGACGTCGTGATCGCGCTCGGAGCGCAGATCGACGAGCTGTACTGGGCGTCGATCGATCGGCCAAAGAAGGCGCACTGGCTCGCAGCCTACGAGATGATCTCGAAGACCCTCACACCGAATCCGGCCTCGGCCTGGGCCCGCGGGCTGCCGCTCGAGGTGCTCGCCGGGGCGCCCAAGGGCTACACCGACCAGGTTCTTGACGACGAATTTCCGCTGTCGATGTTCTTCGAGGCGCTCGAGAAGAAGATGCGCACGGTCATCGAGTCCACGGCCGGCATCACCGGCAGCGCGGTCGACTAATGGGTGCCAGTTTGGCCGTCGCTGGTCGCACCGTGCTGATCGCCGGGGCGACCAGCACGGCCGGTCTGGCCGTCGCCGCTTCACTAGCGGAGGCCGGCGCGCGAGTCGTCGCCGTCGGCTCCAATCTCAAACGCCTTCAGTCGGTGCTGGTCGTGGCACCGGACGCGGCGCTCTACGAGTGCGATCTTTCAGACTTTGATGCGGTGACCGCGCTCGCCTCAGCGACCGGCCCAATCGATGGCTTGATTCATCTGGTGGGCGGCTGGCGGGGCGGCGGCGGCCTAGTCGGCCAGAGCGACGAAGACTGGGCTTTTCTGCACTCGCACGTGGTCACCACGCTGCGAAACACCACCCGGGCGTTCAACGCCGACCTGCTGGCTTCTTCGGCCGGGCGGCTCGCGATCGTGTCGAGCGTGTCGGTCGACCAGCCCTCGGCGGGCGGCGCGAATTACGCGGCGGCGAAATCAGCAGCCGAAACGTGGGTGCGCGCGGTCGGTCAAGGCTTTGCGAAGGCCGGCGACACCGCCGCGGCAGTGATTTTCGTCGTACGTTCCCTGGACGGCCTGGAAATAGAGCTGGCTACCGGCGTGACTCGTCTCTGGGATGAGGCGGCGGCATCCGTCAATGCCAGCCGGGTTGTACTGGCTCTTGAGGCCCCCGAAACCTGATACCTACTCGCCCGCTGGTCCGCGCTACCGTGAAGGCACGCACGACGAAAGGGCGGGAATGCTCGACATCAGGGGAGTCACCAAGCGCTATGGCACAAGAGCGGTGCTCACCGACGTGAGTTTCACGGTCGGGGATGGCCGCATGACCGGCTTTGTCGGAGCGAACGGCGCCGGTAAGACCACCACTATGCGCATCATTCTCGGCGTGCTGTCGCCCAATTCCGGCACCGTCCTCATCGACGGAGTGCCGGTGACGGCGAGCGACCGCCGCCGGTTCGGGTACATGCCCGAAGAACGCGGCCTCTACCCGAAGATGAAGGTTGCCGAACAGCTGGTGTACCTGGCCCGCCTGCACGGGCTGGCACCAGCATTCGCCCGGCGCAATACCGACGATCTGCTGGAACGCCTCGGCCTCACCGAACGCGCCAGTGACACCGTCGAATCACTCTCGCTGGGCAACCAGCAGCGCGCTCAGATCGCCGCTGCTCTCGTGCACGACCCCGAATTTCTCGTGCTCGACGAACCGTTCTCCGGCCTCGACCCGCTCGCAGTGGAGGTGGTGATGAGCGTGCTCACCGGCTACGCCGCCCAGGGCGCGCCCGTGCTGTTCTCCTCGCACCAGCTCGATATCGTCGAGAGGCTCTGCGACGACCTCGTCATCATCGCCGACGGCGAGATTCGCGCGCACGGCTCCCGCGAGGCCCTGCGCGAGCAGCACAGCAGCCCTCGTTTTGAGATTCGCACCGCGGGCGACACCGGCTGGATCCGCTCACAACCCGGCATCACCGTCATCGACTTCGACGGCGACTTCGCCGTCTTCGAAAGCGAAACGGATGCCGCCAGCCAAGCCGTTCTGCAGCGTGCGATCGCGCTCGGCGCGGTACACACCTTCAGCCAGCAGCGACCTTCGCTCGCCACCATCTTCAAGGAAGTCATCGCATGAGCAACGTGACACGTCCGGTGCACACCGCGTCCACCTTCGCCCAGAGCGTCTGGCTGGTTTCCAACCGCGAGATCACGGCACGCCTGCGCAGCAAATCCTTTCTCATCGCGACCGGCATTCTGCTGCTCATCTCCGTGGCGTCGGTCATCGTCGGCAGTCTGGCCAGCCAGAATGAAAGCCTCACCAAGGTGGCCGTTGTCGGCACGGCCATCAGCGTTGTCGAACAAACCAAAGCCTTCGATATCGTCGAATCCGACACTGTCACAGGCGCCGAAGCGCTCGTGCGTGACGGCACCGTCGACGCGGCCGTAGTGCCCTCGGACAGTGCCGATTCGCTGCTCGGCATCACGGTGATCGCCCTGGATTCGGCGCCGCGCGATGTTCTCGGCACGCTCAGCGTGAGCCCCGATGTGAAAATTCTCGAGCCGGCCTCGCAAGACGGTTTTCTCGCCTACCTCGTTGCCATCGGCTTTGGCATCATCTTTCTCATGTCGGCGACCACCTTTGGCGCCACCATCGCCCAGAGTGTGGTCGAAGAGAAGCAAACACGCATCGTCGAGATTCTCCTGTCGACCATCTCGGTGCGGGCGCTGCTGGCCGGCAAGGTGCTCGGCAACAGCTTGATGGCGTTCGGACAGATCGTATCCATCGGCCTGTTGGTGTCGATCGGCCTGGCGGTGACCGGGCAACGATTGCTCCTGGCCGACGTCGGCCCGGCCATCGTCTGGTTCGCCGTGTTCTTCGCCTTCGGATTCGTGTTGCTCGCCGCGCTCTATGCGGCAACGGCTTCGATGGTGTCCCGTCAGGAAGACGTGGGCTCAGCGACTTCACCGGTGCTGTTCCTCGTCATGATCCCTTATTTCATGGTGGTCTTCTTCAACGACAACCCGCTCGTGCTGGCAATCATGTCGTATGTGCCGTTCTCAGCGCCGGTCGGGATGCCGGTGCGCATCTTTCTGGGCCAGGCCGAATGGTGGGAACCCGTGCTCTCCCTGGTCGTGCTGGCACTGTCGACAATGGTGGTGATTTTGATCGGGTCGCGCATCTACTCCAACGCGCTGCTGCGCATGGGAGCCCGCGTGTCGCTGCGCGACGCCCTGAAAAGCTAGCGGGAGGCCGAGGCGCACCGGCTCGCTAGTTTCGACTCCCGAGGAACTCCGCCAGTGCGGCGAGATCATCGGTGTTGATGTGGTCAACTCCAGCCGAGTGCAGCTGGGTCCAGATGGCCTCGCGGGCTGCGCCGGGCACGTCCAGGGTTCCCCAGAAGCGCACGCGGTAACCGTTGGCATGCGCCAGCTCCACATAGTCGCGCAGCTTGACCTTCTCGCTCTCCGGCATGGGACCCGCGCCCTGCCAGGCGAAGAGCTTGTTCCAGTTCTCACTGACCAGCGGCATAAGATCGGCCGGTAGCCCGGATGCCAGGTCGGTGGAACGCCCATCGTAGAAGGCGAACCGCGACTTCAGATTTTGCATGGTTTCCAGGGGCCGGTTGCCGCTGACGACGGCGATCACCGGTCCAGTTTGTGTCTTGCCGTTGCTGTACCGGGTCATCATGGAACGGTGCCCCGCCAGCTCTTTCTCGATTGCGGCGTAGCTGCTCTCACCGTCGCTCTTGATATCGATCAGCAGTTGGAAGCTGCCATCCCATCCGGGGTAGACGCTGCGGCCGTGCCCGCGCAGAAGTTCGGACAGTGGATCGAGGTAGAGGCTTTCCAGGGTGACCCCCGGTTGAACATCCACGAGATCGTGGGCGACGAGAAGTTCACCGCCCACAAGCCAGACATCCGCTTCCACGCTGGTGAAGCCCTGTTCGAGGGCATCGAAGAGAGGGCGGTCATGCTCGTAGTCATTGTGAGCATGGGCGGCATCCTGCGGGGTGCCAAGGACGACACGCGACGGCGCCTCCGCCACACGTGGGGAGGCACCGGTGACGGTTGTGACGGCGACGAGAGCGATGAGGGCCGAAGCGGCAACTCTGAAATACATGGGGTCTCTTTCCGAGCGGAGGAAGCTACGCGACGGCGTATAGCTTTACGGTTTATCCGCACTCTGTGTCCGCCCGGCAAACGAATGATGAACCGGCCATGACCATAGAGGTTGCTCGTGCGCGAGGCGTCGATGCGCAACGAACCGCGGGAAAATACCGGGAGCCTGAATCGCCCAGCCGAATGCGGGAGGATGGACGAGTGACCCAACTCCATGATCTGTCTTCCCGCGGCTTCGCCTCCGACAATTACTCTGGAATCCATCCGGAAATTCTGGAGGCGATTGTCCAGGCCAACGGTGCCCACCAGATCGCCTACGGCGAAGACGTCTACACGACCCGGCTGCAAGAGGTCTTCGCCCGACAGTTCGGCGAGGGCGTCGAAGCTTTTCCGGTGTTCAACGGCACCGGGGCCAACGTCACCGGCCTCCAGTCGATGCTGCCACGCTGGGGCGCCGTGATCTGTACAGCCACCGCGCACATCCACAACGACGAGGGCGGCGCTCCGGAACACGTCGGCGGGTTCAAACTTCTTCCGGTGATCACCGCAGACGGCAAGCTCACCCCCGAACTCATCGATCAGGAAGCCTGGGGCTGGGGCGATGAGCACCGCGCCCAGCCGCTCGTCGTGGCCATCACCCAGACCACCGAGCTTGGCACCGCGTATACGGTCGACGAGGTGCGCGCGATCGCCGATCACGCGCACTCCAAAGGCATGACGCTGCACATGGACGGTGCTCGTATCTCCAACGCGGCGGCGAGCCTCGGGGTGCCGCTGCGTGCCTTCACGCGCGATGCCGGCGTCGACGTACTCAGCTTCGGCGGCACCAAGAACGGCATGATGCTGGGTGAGTGCATCGTGGTATTGAACCCGGCTGCATCCACTGGTTTGAAGTTTCTGCGCAAGTCGAACATGCAGCTCTCCAGCAAGATGCGTTTCATCTCGGCGCAGCTCATCGCGCTGCTCGACGGGGACCTGTGGTTACACAACGCCTCCCATTCCAATGCGATGGCCGCCCGTCTGCGCGACGCGCTCGAAAGCGCAATCTCCCAGGGCACCATCACCGGGCTGGCTTTCAGCCAGACCACGCAGGCCAACGCCATTTTCGCCACCCTGCCCGCCGGCGTCGCCGACCGGCTGCGCGAACATTTTCGCTTCTACGACTGGGACGCCACCAAAAACGAGGTGCGCTGGATGTGCGGCTTCGACACCACCGAAGACGACGTCGACATGTTCGTGGCCGCGATCACCCGGGAGTTGTCGTGACCTTCACGCACCGGCCGTGGCTCGCCTCGTACGCGCCCGGCGTTCCCGGCACGATCGCCGAGACCACCGAAACCCTCACCGACATGATGGAGACCTCGGCTGAACGGTTTGCGCCGGCGATCGCACTGGACTTCTTCGGCTCCAGCACCACCTACGCCGAGCTTGGAGAACAGATTTCCCGGGCCGCGAACGGCCTGCGCAAACTCGGCGTGAGCCCGGGCGACCGCGTTGCCCTCGTGCTGCCGAACTGTCCGCAGCACGTCGTCGCGTTTTATGCCGTACTGCGCCTCGGTGCCATCGTGGTCGAGCACAATCCGCTCTACACCGACCGAGAACTGCGCCATCAATTCGAAGATCACGGCGCCCGCGTCGCGATCGTGTGGGACAAGGTCTACGAGTCGGCGCGCATGTTCCCCAAAGACATGGGCGTAGCGGATATCGTCACCGTCGACCTCACGCGTGCGATGCCGTTCTCGAAACGGCTGGCCCTCAAACTACCGATCAAAAAAGCCCAGGACGCTCGTGCTTCTCTTACCGCCGGGCCCGGAAAGGGCGCGATCAGCTGGGAGTCGATCGTGGGCGCCCGCAAACTGCACCCATCACACCAGCGGCCCTTGCTCACGGATACGGCCGTGCTGCAGTACACGAGCGGCACAACCGGCACCCCGAAGGGCGCCATCCTGAGCCATTACAACCTGCGCGCCAACGCCGCGCAGGGTTCCGCTTGGGTAGCAGGCCTCCGCCCCGGCGATGAGACCGTCTACGGCGTTCTTCCGATGTTCCATGCCTACGGCCTCACCCTTTGCCTCACCTTTGCGATGAGCATCGGCGCCCGCCTCGTACTGTTTCCCAAGTTCGACGAGAAGCTCGTGCTCGACGCGGCCAAGCACGCACCGCCCACCTTTTTGCCGGCGGTACCGCCGATCTACGACCGCTTAGTCACGGCCGCAGCGAAGAAAAAGGTGAGCCTTGCGGGCGTCCGCTTTGCTATTTCGGGCGCGATGAACCTGCCGGTGTCCATCGTGGAACGCTGGGAAGAGGCCACCGGCGGGCTATTGGTCGAAGGTTACGGCATGACCGAGGCGTCACCGATCGTCGCCGGCAACCCGGTCGGCCCGAGCCGTCGCCCCGGAACGGTCGGTGTGCCGTTTCCGAGCACCGACATTCGCGTGGTCGACCCGGAAGACCCCACAATCGAGCGCGGCTTCGACGAGGAGGGCGAGCTGCTCGTAGCCGGCCCGCAGGTCTTCTCCGGCTATTGGGACCGCCCGAGCGAGAGCGCCGAGGTGCTGCTCCCCGGCGGCTGGCTACGCACCGGCGACATCGTGCGAGTCTCGGCCGACGGCTTCATCACCATCATCGACCGCCTGAAGGAACTCATCATCACGGGCGGTTTCAACGTGTCGCCGTCCGAGGTTGAAGAGACTCTGTTGTCGCACCCCGACATCAACGACGCGGCCGCGGTCGGGCTGCCGAGCCCGACCGGCGGCGAAGACGTCGTGGCGGTCGTGGTGCTGCGGCCCGGCGTCGACCTCGATGTGACTGCGGTGCGTGAATACTGCCGCACCCGGCTGTCGTCCTACAAGGTGCCGCGGCGCATCGTCGAGGTCGACGACCTGCCGCGCAGTCTGCTCGGCAAAGTGCTGCGCCGCGAGGTGCGTAACCGACTGCAAGGCAAATAGGCTGCGCGGTCAACCGTGAAGCCTTCGATGGAATAGTACGCACTCCGAATGAGATCGCTCCGGCGCACGCAAAATGCCCGTTGGCCTCAGCCAAACGGGCATTTTTTGCTATCGCGGGCGGGTTATGGTCGCAGCAGCACCTTGATGGCTCGGCGTTCATCCATCGCGGCGTAGGCTTCGGCCACCTCGGACAAGGGAAGCTCCAGGTCGAAGACCCGACCGGGGTTGATTTGGCCCGAAAGAACCTCGGGCAGTAGTTCCTCGATATAGCCGCGAACGGAGGCCACGCCGCCGTTCACGCCCACATTGCGTCCAAAGAGCGAGCGGATGGGCAGCTCGGCGCCGCCGTTGGGTACGCCGACGTAGCCGACCATCCCACCGGGCCGCGTTGACCGGATGGCCTGATCCATGGATTCCTTGGTGCCGACGCACTCCAGCACGCAATCGGCGCCGATTCCATCGAACAGCGCCTGCACCGCCGCAACACCCTCATCACCCCGTTCTTCGATGATGTCCGTCGCACCGAATTCGCGGGCCACGGCCTGGCGATCAGCGTGACGGGACATAGCGACGATGCGGCTCGCGCCGAGTCGCTTGCTCGCGAGTATGGCGCAGAGCCCGACGGCTCCGTCACCGACGACGACAACGGTGCTGCCGGCGGTGACGCCGGCAGACACGGCCGCGTGGTGTCCGGTGCCTAAGACGTCCGAGAGGGTCAACAGTCCCGGAATCAGAGCGTCATCCGGCACCTCGGCGGTTGCCACGAGCGTTCCATCGGCATGGGGAACGCGTACCCGCTCGCCCTGGGCGCCGTCGGCGAAGCCGCCCATGTCGTCTTTCTCGCCCCACGGAACAAGGTGGAGGCAGGAAAAGCTCACGCCGTTGCGGCAGTTGACGCAGGTGTTGTCGCAGTCGTAGAAGGGCGCAATGACGAAGTCTCCGACCTTGACGGTCGAAACCTCTGGGCCGATTTCCTCGACGATGCCCACAAACTCGTGGCCAATGCGGTGTGGCTCTTTGGTGGCGGTCACGCCGCGGTAGGGCCACAGGTCAGACCCACAGACGCAGGCCGCGACCACCCGAACGATGGCGTCGCCACCGGTCGAAAGTACAGGGTCAGGAACTTCTTCGAGGCGAATATCTCGTTCGCCATAAATCACAGTTGCTTTCATTGATAAACCCTAACCCGCCCAACCCGGATCTACCCCCCCCTTCGGGTCACATCGTCGCTGCCAGTGACGGAGCGGATGCCACGGTGAGCGCGTCACCGTCGGCCGCCAGCGCCACCAGCACCGTGTCGCCGTCACGAATGTCGCCGGCCAGCAGCGCCCTCGCCAGGCGGTCGTCGATCTCGCGCTGCATGAGACGCCGCAACGGACGCGCACCATAGATCGGGTCGTAACCACGCTCAGCCAGCCAGCGGCGGGCATCCGGTGTTACGGCGAGGTCGAGCCGGCGTTCGGCGAGACGCTTCTGCAATCGGTCGACGTCGAGTTCGACGATTTCGCCGAGCTCATCGGTTGTCAGCGAGGAGAACACCACGATGTCGTCGAGCCGGTTGACGAACTCCGGCTTGAAAGCCTGTCGCACGAGGCCCTGCACTGCCGCCTCTTTCTGTTCCACCGACAGGGTCGGGTCGGTCAGAAACTGCGAACCGAGATTCGAGGTGAGCACGAGAATGGTGTTGCGAAAATCTACCGTGCGCCCCTGGCCGTCGGTGAGGCGGCCGTCGTCGAGCACCTGCAACAGCACGTCGAACACCTCGGGGTGCGCTTTCTCCACCTCATCGAAGAGAATCACCGAGTACGGGCGACGCCGCACGGCCTCGGTGAGCTGGCCGCCCTGCTCGTAGCCGACATAGCCAGGAGGCGCTCCAACCAGGCGGGACACCGAGAACTTCTCACCGTACTCACTCATGTCGATGCGCACCATAGCTTTTTCATCGTCGAACAGAAACTCGGCGAGCGCCTTGGCCAGCTCGGTCTTGCCGACGCCGGTCGGGCCGAGAAAGAGAAAGGATCCGGTCGGCCGGTCGGGGTCGGAAATGCCGGCACGCGAACGCCGCACGGCGTCGGCGACCGCGCTCACGGCGCGCTTCTGTCCAATCAGGCGGTGGCCGAGCTCGTTTTCAAGGTTGAGCAGTTTGTCGGTTTCGCCCTGCAGCAGCCGGCCGACCGGGATGCCCGTCCACGCGGCGACCACGGCGGCGATATCCTCGCTCGCGACCTGGTCGTTCACCATGCGCGGGCCGACGGATTCTTCCTGTTCGGCGTCGGCGAGCGCGCGCTCCATCACCGGAATGTCACCGTAGAGCAGCCGGGACGCCTTCTCGAGGTCTCCCTCACGCTGCGCCCGGTCAGATTCAATGCGGGCGGCGTCGAGCCGCTCACGCAGCTCGCCGACCCGGTTCAGCGAGGCCCGCTCGCTGTCCCAGCGCGCCTGCAACTCTTTGAGGGTGGCCTGGCGCTCTACCAGATCGCTACGCAGCTTCACCAGACGCGCCTTCGAGGCATCGTCCTTCTCCTTCTTGAGAGCGAGCTCTTCGAGCTTGAGCCGATCGACGCTGCGCCGCAGTTCGTCGATCTCCACCGGCGAGGAATCGATCTCCATGCGCAGCCGGCTCGCAGCCTCGTCGATGAGGTCGATGGCCTTGTCGGGCAGCTGGCGGGCGGTGATGTAGCGATTGGAGAGGGATGCCGCGGCCACGAGGGCAGAATCGGCGATGGTCACCTTGTGGTGGGCTTCATAGCGTTCCTTGAGCCCGCGGAGGATGGCCACGGTGTCCTCAACCGACGGTTCGTCGACGAGCACCGGCTGGAAGCGGCGCTCGAGCGCGGCATCCTTTTCAATGAATTCGCGGTACTCGTTGAGGGTCGTGGCACCGATCAGGCGCAGTTCGCCGCGGGCGAGCATGGGCTTGAGCATGTTGCTGGCCGCCACGGAGCCTTCGCCGCCACCAGCACCCATCAGAGTGTGCAGTTCGTCGACGAAGGTGATGATCTGCCCGTCGGCGTCGTTGATCTGTTTGAGTACGGCCTTGAGCCGTTCCTCGAACTCACCGCGATACTTGGCGCCGGCTACGAGGGCAGCGAGGTCGAGGGAGACCAGTTGTTTGTCTTTGAGTGAGTCGGCGACGTCTCCGGCTACGATGCGCTGGGCCAGCCCCTCGACCACGGCCGTCTTGCCGACGCCGGGTTCTCCGATCAGCACGGGGTTGTTCTTAGTGCGCCGGGTGAGCACCTGGCTGATCCGGCGAATTTCGGCGTCACGCCCGATCACCGGGTCGAGCTTGCCACTGCGGGCGATGTCGGTGAGGTTCACCCCATACAACTCGAGGGCCGTCTTGGCGTCTTGCTGCGGTGGTCGCTGACCGGCTTGCATCGCTGTCTCCTCTAAAGTTGAGCCTTGCTGGCTCAAGTTTAGTACCCCGGCCATCTCCCCGGCGTCGAATATTCGAGGGCTGAACATCTCGTCTGCCCATACGGCTGACACCAGTCATCTGCCGGTGTCGCGGCACTCGTCAGAGTTCAGGGCACCCCGGGTTAGGAGTGCCACCGCCACCGACGAGTGCCGCGAAAGCGGTGCAATCAGCGCGGGGCCGGGCAGCCTCCCGTGAGACAATAAAGGTTGGTCCCATTTTCTTACGGAGCTCCCCCACCTATGGCTCATTCCCTCAGCACTCACGAGATCGCCCGAATCGTTGGCAGCCAGTCGTTCTCGCGCGGTGAACGGTACGCCCGCAATGGGCACGTCACCGAGCAGTCCTGGGCCTCGTCGGGGACACACCTCACCGGTCGAGTGAGTGGCACCAGCCCACAGCCGTACACCGTACTCGTTTCGTTCACGCTCAATGCTGCCGGCCAGGCTGTGCGGGCCAGCGGAACCTGCACCTGCCCCATGGGCAGCAACTGCAAGCACGTCGCCGCCCTGCTCCTGGCCAGCCGCAGCACGCCCGCCGAACTGAACGCTGAGCGCGCCGCCTCGAACGTGCGCGCCATCGGCGACCGTCGCACGCCGGTGTTCGAATCGACCTTTGTGCCGGGCGCATACCAGCCGACCACCCCGGTACCGGTCATTCCCATTCGCCCGCCAGTGCCCGCCTGGCGCGCCGCCCTGGCGCCGATCGCCAAGCCGACTGCCGGCGACACCGTCACAAGCACGGCCCTCGCGCTGCAATTCGACCTGCTCGACCCGGCCTACAGCCCGAACAGACGCCCGGCCCCCCGCCGTCTCGGCGCACGCCCGATGGTCATGGGAAAGAAGGGCAAATGGATTCGAGGCTCCCTCACCTGGGACAACCTGTCCTGGACCCCCGGCACTTATAACCGCGCCCACCGCAAAATTCTGAACGCCCTCTACGCCCTCTCGGCCACCGGCCAGCGCTATTACAGCTACACCGACCACTGGCTCTACCTCGACAATTTTGAGAACAAGGCCCTCTGGGACCTGCTGCACGAAGCACAGTTGAGCGGGCTGCCCATGGTCTGCGCTACGGATGCCCAGAATCCCGTTCTGCTCTCGCCCACGCCGGCCGCGCTCGAGTTGAACATTCGCCGCGACGACGAGGGCCTGCAACTGACCCCGTTGCTCATGCTGGGCGAACAGCTGCACCGCGGCGCCGAATTCGGATTCATTGGTGACCCGGCGCACGGCGCCTACACGTTCACGAGCCCCGCTGACCCGCTCGCAACCGGCAGGCAGCTCGTTCTCGCACCACTGAATGCACAGGTCAGCTCTGAGATCCGCGCGCTCGCTGTCACCGGGGGCTTTGACATTCCAGCCAACGACGAGCCTTCATTCCTAGCTGATTACTACCCGTTTCTGCAGCAAAAATTGACCCTGACCAGTCACGACGCCTCGTTCGAGCTGCCCAGAACGGCTCGACCCCAGCTGGCGCTGACGATCACCCACCAAACGGATGCCCGCATCACCGTCGCGTGGGAATGGCACTACGTCGCGCCCACCGAATCGGTCCCGGAGTCGATCAGCACGGACGCGGTCGAACCGGCCCCCGTGCTGTACCGCCATCCCCTGCGCCCGACGCCCGGCGACACCCGCTTTCGCGACCTCACCCGCGAACACGACACGCTGCAAGCGGTCAGCCGAGAAATCGCCTCGTTCTCGGAGCTCTGGCAACCTGCCACACCGATCAGCCCGGCCCGACTCCTTGAGCAGTCAGAACTTCGCAGCGCCATCATGATCACGTTTCTCGGCGAGGCCGTGCCGAAACTCGAGGCCGCCGGCATCGCCGTGCAGGTCTCGGCCGACGCCCCGAGCTACCGTGAAGCCGACGAAGCGCCGGTGATCAGCCTCGCCACCACCGAAAGCACCGACACCCGAGACTGGTTCGATCTCGCCGTTACCGTGACGATCGAGGGCGAAGACATCCCCTTCGACGACTTGTTTCGGGCGCTGGCCACCGATCAAGACCTGATGATCCTCGACAGCGGCACGTACTTCAGTCTCGACCGGCCCGAACTGCAGCAGCTGCGGCGGCTGATCGAAGAAGCCCGCGGCCTGCAGGAGAGCAACGCAGGCACGCTTGGTCTCAGCCGTTTTCAGGCCGACCTGTGGGACGAACTGCAACTGCTCGGTGTCGTCGCCGAGCAGGCTGCGTCCTGGCGCAGCGCCGTCGAGGGTCTCGCCGCCCTGCACGGCTCGGCTGAGGCCGCACCCATCGCCGAACGCCCGCTCCCGCCGGCCGTGCATGCCACCCTGCGTGCCTACCAGCAGACCGGATTCGACTGGCTCAGCTTTCTCTACGACCACCAGCTTGGCGGCGTGCTCGCCGACGACATGGGACTCGGCAAGACGCTGCAGGCCATCGCCCTCATTGCCCACGCCCGCGACAGCCAACGCGCTGCGGAAGGCTCCACTCGCAAGCGCTTTCTCGTGGTCGCTCCCACAAGCGTCGTCTCCAACTGGGCCACCGAATGCGCTCGGTTCGCGCCCGACCTGACGACAACAGCCATCACCCAGACCACCGGCAAACGCGGCTCCAGCCTGCTCGATGAAATGGGCCAGGCAGACGTCGTGATCACCTCATACACGCTGTTCCGACTCGATTTCGAGGAGTACAACGCTCACGACTGGGCCGGGCTGCTGCTCGACGAGGCCCAGTTCGTCAAGAACCACCAGAGCAAGGCGCACGTTTGCGCCCGGCGCCTGCGCACCCCTTTCAAGCTCGCCATCACCGGAACCCCGATGGAAAACAACCTGATGGAGCTGTGGTCGCTGCTCTCCATCACCGCGCCGGGCCTGTTCCCGAGCCCGAGCCGTTTTGCCGACTACTACCGCAAGCCCATTGAAGCGGATGCCGACGCCGACCGGCTCGCGCAGCTGCGCCGCCGCATCCGACCCTTCATGCTGCGGCGCACGAAGGCCGAAGTCGCCAGCGACCTGCCCGAGAAGCAGGAACAGGTGCTCGAACTCGACCTACACCCGAGGCACCGCAAGGTCTACGACATGCACCTTGCCCGAGAACGGCAGAAGGTGCTCGGCCTGATCGAGGACATGAACGCGAACCGGTTCGAGATTTTTCGCTCACTCACCATGCTGCGCCAGCTCAGTCTCGACGCCAGCCTGTATGACGCGAAGTACGACAGTATTCCCTCGACCAAGCTCGACGCCCTGCTGGAACTTCTGGAAGATACCGTCGCCGAGGGTCACCGAACCCTGATCTTCAGCCAGTTCACCCAGTACCTCGGCAAGGCACGGGACCGGCTCGACGCCGCCGGCATCAGCTATTCCTACCTCGACGGCAAGACCCGCAACCGGGCCAAGGCCATCAGCGACTTCAAAGAGGGCTCCAGCTCCGTCTTTCTGATCAGCCTCAAGGCTGGCGGATTCGGACTCAACCTCACCGAGGCCGACTACGTCATTCTGCTCGACCCGTGGTGGAACCCGGCGACCGAAGCCCAGGCCGTCGACCGCGTACACCGCATCGGACAAACAAAGAATGTCATGGTCTATCGCCTGGTCTCCAAGGACACCATCGAAGAAAAAGTCATGGCCCTCAAAGCCACCAAAGCGCGCCTGTTCGAAAGCGTCATGACCGACGGAGCGCCGCAGGGCACCGCCCTGACCGCGGCCGACATTCGCGAACTCCTGGCTTGAGGCGACACCAACAGTTCATCCAGCCCCCCTAGACTGCGGGCGACGGCACCACGTCGCACACTGCAGAAACGGTCCTATGTCCACCATTTTTGATCGGGTCGACGCTCGCCTGGCTCGCACACTCACTCCGGCTCGCCGCCTGACGCTGCAACGCCCGCGTACCCTCGCGCTCGGTTTTCTCGGTCTGCACGCGGTGTTCCTGTTCGCCCTGCTGCCCACCATCCTGACCGGTCGGGTACTCGGCGACCTTCCGCTGTACCGAACCTGGGCTGAACTCGGCCTGGAGCACGGCATCTGGCAGGGTATCGATACCGGGTGGGTGTACCCGATCGGCGCCATGCTGCCGATCGCCTTCGCGGGCATCGCCGGTCCGCTCCTCTACCAACTCCTGTGGTACCTGCTGACCACCGCGTTGAATGCCGTCGCAGTCGGAGCGCTCACCGACTGGGGACGTCGCCGCGGTGGCTTCAAATCGGCCTGGTACTGGCTGTTCGCGTCGTTTCTGCTGAGCCCGGTCGGGCTACTGCGACTGGAAGGACTCACAGCACCGCTCGTCATTGTCGGACTCGTGCTGCTCGCGCGCCGGCCGGCCGTCGCGGCGGTTGTGCTGACCCTCGCCACCTGGATCAAGGTGTGGCCAGCGGCCGTGTTCCTCGCGGTGGTCACCGTGTCGCCGCGTCGTCGCACGGTGGTGCTTATCGGTGCGGCCGTCTCGGCGGGGGTGGCGGCATTCGTCTGGCTTGTGGGGGGCCTGCAATATCTCACCAGTTTCGTCACCGAACAATCTGACCGTGCCCTGCAACTCGAGGCGCCCATCACAACTGTGTGGGTGTGGCTGGCCACACTCGGTCACCACAGCACGTTCATCTACGAGAATTTCGCGATCGCCACCCGTGAGGTGAGCGGACCCGGTACCGACGTGGTCGCTTCCCTGATGACGCCGGTCATGTTCGGCGCCATCGCGGTGATTTTCGTGCTGATGCTCATTGCCCAGCATCGGCGAGCGGATGCCGGCCAACTGCTGCTTGTCGGAGCCCTTGCCCTGGTCAGCGCGTTCATCGTCTTCAACAAGGTCGGTTCACCGCAATACATGTTGTGGCTGGTGCCGGTGGTTGCGGTCGGTGTCGGCCGCAGCTGGGCTGAGTGGCGGGTGCCCGCCACGCTGACGCTGGCTATCTCCGGCCTGACGACGCTCGTCTTTCCCATTTTCTACCTGCCGCTCATCGACGGCGATCTGTTCTCCCTGCTGCTGCTGACAGCGCGCAACGCGCTGCTCGTCGTGCTGCTGGCCTGGGCGATCACCGACCTGGCCAGTCTGGCTTGGGCTCTGCCGAAACGGGAAGCGCGCATTTTGGCCCGCCGCGCACTCCCAGTCGGCCAAGGCAGAATAGATCAGTGACCACGACGACAACCTTCGCCCTCATCCGCCACGGCCAGACCGATTGGAACGCCGCCGCGCGCATCCAGGGCGCCACCGACATTCCGCTGAACGACGTGGGGCGCGGCCAGGCAGCGGCTGCCGTCGCCCCACTCTCCCGGTATGAGTGGGATTTCATTGTCTCGTCGCCGCTTTCTCGTGCGGCCGAAACCGCTGACCTGATCGGCGAAGAGCTGGGCCTCGACGCGGCCCGCCGCATTCCGGGTCTGATCGAGCGCGATTACGGACCAGCCGAGGGCCTAAGCGCCGGCGCCCAGCTGGACGCCCTGCGTTTTCCGGGGGGATTCCACGGTGCCGAGACCGAGGAAGCCGTCGCCGCGCGTGGCATCGACGCCCTGTGCGAGCTCGCTCGACATCACCCCGGAGAGCGCATCATCGTCGTCGCGCACGGCACGCTCATTCGACTGAGCCTCGAAAACGCCCTGGACCAGTCCATCGGCAGCATCAACAATGCCTCGATCAACCTCGTGCACCACCACTACGACCACGCGGATGGCGCGGCCGAGTGGCAGCTCGAGGTGCTCAACGGCGAGCTGCTCGTGCGCGTCTGACCACGGCGTAACGTCAGCGGCCGGTCGACACCGTCACCGTGAATTTGGTGTTGCGGCCAACCTGGCGGGTCGAACCGACGATGCGGGTGAGCATCGGACGGTAACCGAGGTGGGTGTTCCACACGGTCCACAGTTCTCCGCCGGGTGCCAGTACCCGCGCCGCGTCGATGAAGAGTTTCTCAGCGAGGCCCGCATGCACCGACGCTCCAATATGAAACGGCGGGTTGAGCAGAATCAGATCACCCGAATTATCCGGCTGGCCAGACAGGCCATCGGCGCGCACGACGGTGACACGATCGGCGAGCGCGTTGGCGTCGATGGTTGCGCGAGCGGATGCGACGGCCACAGCCGACTGATCCGTCGCGAGCACCTGCAGCAGCGGGCGCTGGGCCGCCAAGGCCGCGGCGAGCACTCCGGTGCCGCAGCCGAGGTCGATGGCGCGCTCGGCGTCGGGCTTCATTCGGTCGAGCACCTCGAGCAGCGCCCGGGTACCGATGTCGATGCTGGTTCCGGCGAATACGCCACCGTGACCGCGCACGGTGAGGTCGAAGTCGTCGTGCTTTTCGCTGCGTGGCCAGTCGCTCGTCGACGAGGCCAACGGTGCGGAAGCGATGAGCACGCGCGACTTCTGGCGGGCCGGGCGCACATTGAGGGCCCCGAAGTGGCGGCGCAGCACCTCATTCATGCTCACGGTCATGTGCTTGATGCGGCCGCCGGCAAAGACGATCACGTCGGGAGCGGCGTACTTGGCGACGGCGGCGGCGATCTCGTCGAGCGCGTCGAGGCTCTTCGGCAGCTGTAACAGCACGACGTGGGCGTCTTTCAACAACTCTTCGCTGAGCGGCAGTGAGCGGTAGGCATCCGTCAGGTCGACGCCGGAGGCGTTGCTGTCGAGCGCATATTCGCCCGAGAGCGCGTCCTGGTAGACACGGATGCCGCGGGCGTTGTGCAGGGCAGCGGCACCGAGGGTCAGGGCGCCATAGCGATCCTCGAGCACGACGACGCCACCGGCACGATATGCCGCGAGTGCGCCAGCGGCCTCATCGAGAATGAGGCGGTCACTCGCGTCGACGGCGAACAGGTTCTCCGCCTCGATGTCGGGGCGACGACGCAGGCGGTCGAAATCGAACCCGTTCATGCCGTTGTTCGACACGGCCTCGTTTTCGTCCGACATGGTGCTTTTCGACGAAGTGTTTGCGTTCCGCGGCGCGGACTGGTCATACGCGTCCGATTTGGACATGGATCCCCCTGAGAGTAGTGCTGGTGCGACCAGTTCGTGCTGTGGGGCAGAAACGTGAAGCTTGTTACAGATAACTGACTATGGTCTGGGCTGCCGCCAGATGACAACCTGGTTGCTGCGCCTGGTGCGGGTGCCCGCCTTCATTGAAATAACATCGCCGGCCGAGCCAGCCGCGAAAACGCGGCGGCCCGGTCGGTTCAGTAGTTCGTCGGCGAGCGTCGATTCCAACTCGCGCAGGCGATTTTCGAGCCCGCGCACGTGATCCTCGAGTTCGAGGATACGACGGATGCCTTCCAAACTCACGCCTTCAGAGCCCAGTTCCGCAATTTCACGGAGCTTTGCCACGTCGAGCATGGAGTATCGTCGGCTCTTGCCGGGGGTGCGTTCTGGGCTGACAAGGCCCAGGCGATCGTATTGGCGCAGGGTTTGCGGGTGCATTCCCGCAAGCTCGGCCGCCGTCGAAATCACGAAAACCCGGGTGGTCTCGTCCATAATCAGCCCTTGGCCCGAGCAATCAGTTCATCGCGCGGGTTCTCCTTCGGCAGCGCTTCGGCAAACGCGGCGAGTTTCTCTTCGGCATCCTTCGACAGGTGTGAGGGCACAGCGACCTGCACGACCGCGAGCAGGTCGCCCGTGCCCTTGGCCGTGGTGACGCCGCGACCCTTGACCCGCAGCACCCGGCCACCAGGAGTACCGGGGGCAACGCGCAACTTGACGGGGCTGCCGCCGAGGGTGGGTACCTCGATCGTCGCGCCGAGGCTGGCCTCGACGAAAGTGACCGGTACGGTTACCCGCAGATTGAGTCCGTCGCGTTCGAACACCGGGTGTTTGCGCACGGTGATCGTCAGCACGATGTCGCCGGTTTCTCCACCGTCCGGGCTCGGCTGCCCCTTGCCACGCAGGCGAATCTTCTGCCCATCGGCGACTCCGGCCGGAACCTTGACCTTGATCGGTCGACCGTCCTGGGTTTGCAGGCTGATCTGGTCGCCCTGGGTGGCTGTGATGAAGTCGATGGTCGTCGAGGCGATCACGTCACGCCCGCGCGTCGGTGCGCCCGAGCCGCGGTAGCCACCGGTGGGGTTGCCGAAACCGCCCCCACCTTGGCCACCTCGTCCGAACATACCCCCGAGGATATCGTCGAAACCGCCCTGTTCGAAGGTGTAACTCTGCTGACGGCTTCCGCCGCCGAACATGCCTCCGAAAGCGTCCTCGAAGCCGCCACTCTGGGCCCGGCCGCCGGGCGCGGCGAACCGCGCCCCGCTTCCCATTGCCCGCACGGCGTCATATTCCTTGCGCTGGGCGGCATCATTCAGCACCGAGTGCGCCTCACTCAATTCCTTGAACTTCGCCTCAGCGGCGGGGTTCCCCGGGTTGGAGTCCGGGTGGTATTTACGAGCGAGTTTTCGATACGCCTTCTTCAACTCGGCCGGCGTGACATCTTTCGATACCCCGAGAACCTTGTAGAAGTCTTTGTCGAACCAGTCCTGGCTAGCCATCGCTCGGTACCTGAACGACAACCTTGGCCGCACGCAACAGCGTGGAACCGAGGTAGTACCCCGTCTCCGCGACGTCGCCAACGGTTTCGGTGTCGACGACCGCACTGGGCTGCTGGAAGATCGCCTCGTGCATAGTCGGGTCGAAGGGGTCGCCGACCGCGCCGAACGAGGTGAGTCCAAGACGCTCAACGCTCGAACGCAGCTTGGCCGCGATCGTGGCGAAGGCCGAGTCGGGCACGAGGTCGCCGTGCTTCTCCGCCCGGTAGATATCGTCGAGTACCGGAATCAGTATCTTGACGATATCCCCGGTCACTCGCTCTTTCTCAATGGCACGGTTGGCTTCGGTACGCCGACGATAGTTGGCGTACTCCGCCGTCACACGCTTGAGGTCGGCGAGGTGTTCACTCGTCGGCTCGGCGACTTCGCGCTCTGCCGCGTCCAGGATGTCCTGAACGGTCAACTCGTCTTCTTCGATTCCGTCGGCCGAGGCCGCAGCCTCGCCATCAGCAACGGATGCCGAGTCAGGCACCGATTCTGCAGGGACGCCCGCGCCCGCCGCGGCGGTGCCGTCATCCGGCACCCCCGCCGCGTCGTTGTCAGGATTTTTCTTGTCAGCCATAGTTGCGGCCTACTTCTTTGTCTTGTCGTCTTCGTCGTCGTCAACAACCTCGGCGTCGACAACGTCTTCGTCTTTGTTCTCCTCGGCGGGAGTCTCGTCGGTACCGGCCTCGTCGGAGCCGGCTGCGGCATCCGCCTGGCTGGACTTGTAGATGGCTTCGCCGAGCTTGCCCTGGCTTTCATTGAGCTTGTCGAACGCGGTCTTCACCGCGTCGTCATCGTCGCCCGCAAGAGCAGACTTGAGGGCGTCGACATCAGCCTGCACCTCATTCTTCACGTCTTCGGGCAGCTTGTCGACGTTGTCCTTGATCAGCTTCTCGATCGAGTAGGCGAGCTGCTCGGCCGTGTTGCGGGTCTCGGCGACTTCGCGCAAGCGCTTGTCTTCGGCGGCGTGCTCTTCGCCCTCGCGCACCATGCGCTCGATGTCTTCCTTCGCGAGCGAGGATCCGCCCGTGATGGTCATCGACTGCTCCGTTCCGGTGCCCTTGTCCTTGGCGGACACGTGCACGATGCCGTTGGCGTCGATGTCGAAGGTGACCTCAACCTGCGGAATTCCGCGCGGCGCCGGGGCGATGCCGGTGAGCTCGAAGGTTCCGAGGTTCTTGTTGTCGCGGGTGAACTCACGCTCACCCTGGAACACCTGGATCGCAACGGACGGCTGGTTGTCGTCGGCCGTCGTGAAGGTTTCGCTGCGCTTGGTCGGGATGGCCGTGTTGCGCTCGATCAGGCGGGTCATGATGCCGCCCTTGGTCTCGATGCCCAGGCTCAGCGGGGTGACGTCGATGAGCAGAACGTCCTTGCGCTCGCCCTTCAGCACGCCAGCCTGGAGGGCAGCGCCAACGGCGACGACCTCGTCCGGGTTGACGCCCTTGTTCGGGTCCTTGCCGCCGGTCTCGCTCTTGACGAGCTCGTAGACGGCGGGCATCCGCGTGGAGCCACCGACGAGAACGACGTGGGCGATGTCGCCGACCTTGACGCCGGCCTCACGGATGACGTCCTGGAAGGGCTTCTTGGTGCGGTCGAGCAGGTCTTCGGTCATTTTCTCGAACTGGGCGCGGGTGAGCGTCTCGTCGAGGTTGGCCGGGCCGTTTTCGGTCAACGACAGGTAGGGCAGCTGGATGCTCGTCGACATGCTCGACGAGAGTTCCTTCTTGGCCTGCTCGGCGGCTTCCTTCAGGCGCTGCTTGGCGATCTTGTCCTTGGACACGTCGACGCCGGTGGTCTCCTTGAAGCGCTTGATCAGGTGATCAACGATGCGCTGGTCCCAGTCGTCGCCGCCGAGGCGGTTGTCACCGGCGGTCGAGCGCACCTGGATGGTGGAGAAGTCGTCGTCCTTGCCCACCTCGAGCAGGGATACGTCGAAGGTTCCACCTCCGAGGTCGAAGACCAGGATGAGCTCGTCTTCCTTGCCCTTGTCGAGGCCGTAGGCCAGCGCGGCGGCGGTGGGCTCGTTGATGATGCGCAGCACGTTGAGTCCGGCGATCTCGCCGGCCTCCTTGGTGGCCTGACGCTCGGCGTCGTTGAAGTATGCGGGCACGGTCACGACGGCGTCGGTGACCTTCTCGCCCAGGTACTGCTCGGCGTCACGCTTGAGCTTGGCGAGGATGCGCGCCGAAATCTCCTGCGGGGTGTACTTCTTGTCGTCGATGGCGACGTTCCAGCCGGTGCCCATGTGGCGCTTGACGCTGGAGATCGTGCGATCGACGTTGGTGACGTTCTGACGCTTGGCGGTTTCTCCGACGAGGACCTCGCCGTCCTTGGTGAACGCGACCACCGAGGGGGTAGTGCGCAAGCCTTCAGCGTTGGCGATGACGGTGGGTTCTCCACCTTCGAGCACGGCCACCACAGAGTTGGTGGTTCCGAGGTCAATACCTACTGCACGAGCCATGTGGGTTGTTCTCCTTCAATCAGGTGCGAAACGAACATCAAAGCAATCTCAAGACTTGAGCCTCGATGGCTCAAGTATTCCAGCGCTGTCGCGTCCCTGTCAATTTCTGTGGCTGAAAGTTGAGTGTGAGTGACTCAAGTTTGATTGAAGCGGATGCCGCAGCCCGGCGAATCCGGATATTTACCACCGAGCAGTAGATTGTGCACATGATCGAGACTGTCACCCCAGACGCGGGCACCGCTCCACGGCGCGGACGGGTTTTGGCCTGGGCCTTCTGGGACTGGGGATCAGCGGCGTTCAACGCCGTGGTCACGACCTTTGTCTTCACGGTGTACCTCACCGGCTCTTCCTTCGGTGACGAGAACGTTATTTCAGCCCAGCTCGGCTGGGCCCTCGCCATCGCGGGCCTGGTGATTGCCGCCCTTGCCCCGATAACCGGGCAGCGATCTGACACCTCCGGCCGGCGCAAGTTCTGGCTCGGCGTCAATACCTTCATCGTCGTGGTACTGACCGCGGCCATGTTCTTTGTGCAGGCGAGTCCCAGCTATCTGCTGCTCGGTCTGTTTCTGGTGGCGGCCGGCAACGTCTTCTTCGAATTCGCAGCCGTCAACTACAACGCCATGCTCGCTCAGGTGTCGACGCCGCGCACGATCGGCAAGGTCAGTGGATTCGGCTGGGGCATGGGGTACCTCGGTGGCATCGTGTTGCTGCTCATCGTGTACTTCGGTTTCATCCAGCCCGAGGTCGGCCTGTTCGGCGTGACCAGCGCCGACGGTCTCGCCGTGCGGGTCTCCATGCTGCTCGCGGCCGCCTGGTTCGGGCTGTTCGCGCTGCCCGTACTCCTGCGCGTGCCGGAGTATCGGGCACCCACAGCCGCCCGCCGCGAAAAGGTCAGCTTTTTCCGCAGCTACATTGTGCTCGGCCACGATATTGCCAGGCTGTGGAGGACCAGCCGTCAGACGGTCTACTTTCTCATAGCGAGCGCGGTTTTCCGTGACGGTCTGGCTGGCGTATTTACCTTTGGAGGTGTGCTCGCAGCATCCGTTTTTGGATTCTCACCCGGCGAGGTCATTATCTTTGCGATAGCCGCCAACGTTGTCGCCGGCGTAGCCACCATGAGTGTCGGCGCGCTCGACGATCGACTGGGCGCCAAGCCCGTCATTATGACCGCCCTTGTAGGCCTTTTGGTGAGCGGCCTCGTGGTGTTCTTCCTGCACGACGGCGGGCAGATCGTGTTCTGGACGGCTGGATTGGCCCTGTGCCTTTTTGTCGGACCGGCCCAATCGGCCAGCCGTACCTTTCTGGCCCGCCTCATTCCCGTCGGCCGTGAAGGCGAAGTTTTTGGGCTCTACGCCACAACCGGTCGCGCCGTCAGCTTTCTTGCCCCGTCCGCCTTCGCACTGTCCGTGACGATCTTCGGCGAAACCTACTGGGGCATTCTCGGCATCATGCTCGTGTTGCTCGTCGGACTGCTCCTGCTCATTCCCGTCTCGGCCAGACAACAGCAGATCGCCTAACCGAACCTTGCAATACGAGCGTGCATCCTCGCTAAACACGCCATCCTGTAAGGTCTGAGGGGTTCGAAACAATCATTGTTGAACACGTCAACATTTATCGGAAAGGTATTTCATGGGGGATCTTACATTCGCACCCGGCGAATCCAATATTTATACTGCAAAATTCAGCCCGTCGGTTGTCCTGTTTTGGTTAAAAACTGATCTAGCGGTGACAAACAAACGAATCGTCACGAAGACCCCAAACACGCTATTCGGTCTTATCCCGCTTGGTTACTCCGACGCGGCTTACCCTCTTGCCAACACCGCCGGTGTCGGTGTTGAGGTCAAGTTCTCTGCCGGTCGCGCAGTCTGGGGAATTATTCTTCTACTCATATCGTTTGCCGGACTCGGAGATGTGTGGGGCTGGTTCCTTTTGCTATTCGCTGCGGTGCTCCTGGTGAATGCATTGAGTTCGACACTCAAAATTCAAAACAATGGGGGCGGTACGACTCCCCTAAAGGTGTCGATCCTGGAGAAAGCCAAGCTTCTGCAGTTCCGCGATGAGATCAACGCGCGCCTGTTCGCCGATCACGACGGTATTCGCCACACCGAGGCCATGGACATGCAGACTAAGAATCTGCTCAATCAGCAGGCACAGCTGAACCTGCAGGAGCAGCTGAACCAGTCCTTGGCACCCAACCAGGGAGCCCAGACGCCGCCCACTGCATAATTCCGATCGAGGCGTGGCATTCCCCTGAATCGCCGGGGCGGATTCCCTCTGTGGTGCGCACTCAATTCACAAGAGTGCGCACCACTTTGCGTACAGCAAAGCGCGCACAATTTCGCATCGTTCAGCCTCCACCAACAGATTCTGAAAGAAGGCAACATGCTTCGTATCGGTATTCTCGGCGCTTCTAGGTTCCACCGTAGGCATCTCGCTAGCAGTCGACGGTGGAATGCAGCAGTTGCGGTTGCGCGCCCAGTAGCAGTCTCGGCCAGGCAGCAGCAGATCCGCTAGCTGGCCCCAACCCGTCTTTGCCTGAGCATCCGCTGAAATAGGGCTGTCCCCTCGCTTAGTGGACACAGGCCGGTCAGACTGAATGGTATGACACATACCCAGCTCCAGAAGGCCGAACTTTTGCTCTCGTTGCACAAGCCCGGTGAGCCTCTCATCGTGACCAACGTGTGGGACGCCATTACCGCCAAGGTCGTCGCCGACGCGCCCGGCGTCAGGGCCCTCGCGACTGCGAGCCACTCCATCTCGAACGTGCGCGGCCTGCCAGACGGCGAGGGCCTCTCCCTCGACGAGGCCATCATCGCTGCCACGATTATCGCCGGCGCTGTCGACGTGCCCGTCTCGGCCGATTTCGAGAAGGGGTACGCACCGGATGCCGTTGGTGTAACCCGCAACGTGCGTCGCCTCATCGAGGAATCCGGCATTGTCGGCATCAATATCGAGGACTCCGTCGGCGCGGCAAAGGCCCCGCAGTTCGACATCGAAACCGCCGCCGCCCGCGTGGCCGCGGCCAGAGCCGGAGCCGACCAGAGCGGCATTCCGCTCGTGATCAACGCGCGCGTCGACACCCTGGCCGGCGGAGGCGACTGGGGAGAAGCCGTGGCCCGTGCCAACGCCTACCTCGGCGCCGGCGCCGACGTCATCTTCTTCCTCGGCTTGACCGACGAAGATAAAGTCGCCCGTGCGATTGAGCAGGTCAACGGCAAAATCTCCGTGATCGGCGCGCCCGGACTTGTTCCGCTTCAGCGTCTCGCCGAGCTCGGCGTCTCCCGGGTCAGCTTCGGCCCTGGCACCCTCGCGCTGACCCTGGCCGCCCTGCAGGCCGCAGCCACGAATCTCACCGCTCTCGGCGACTACCCCGCCGATCTCGGGTTCAAGTTCGCCCTGTAATCCGCCTGGACACCGAGGCCGTCAGCATCCGTTTCTCAGCGGATGCGGGTGGCCTCGTTGTGGCTGATGAGTTGCCAGGTGGCGCCCTCGTCGCCGGAGACCCAACCTTCCCATTTGTAGCTGTCGGGGGTGATGGCAGTGAAGTTCCACCGGATCGGGCGACCGTCGGTGCGGGTGCCTTCCTGCCGCACGCCGTGCCGGTACGGGGTGGCGACGAGTTGGCAGTATTCGCCCAGCGCCGGGGCGAAGTAGCTCACGCGCCAGGCTCCAGCGAACGGGTCGTAGACGCGCAGCGCGGTGGCGACGGTTTCACATCCAGACGGATGCGTCGTGCTTGCGACGATCTCGACGTCTTGCACGGCCCGGCCGTCGAGGACGAATTCGACCATCCAGATGAAGTCGCGTGCAATCCATTCATTGGTGGTTTCGTCCAGGCGGGACCCCTTAGCAGTCCAGGATCCAACCATCTGGCCGAAGAGGTGCATGCGTCCGGGGTATTCCGGCGTTGGGCCGTGCGCGATGAGCGCCTCGTCGAATCGGGTCGGCATGGAGGTCATGCCCAAATTTTACCCGACGCGAGGTTACGTTCGGATTACCGCCGGCGTCCGATCGGTTTCTTCAGCGCCCGATGGTGGTGCGGTGAAAGTTGTGAAACGAGCGTGAGGCAGTCGGGCCGCGCTGGCCCTGGTACCGGGAGCCGTATTCACTGGAGCCATAGGGTTTTTCAGCCGGAGAGCTGAGTTGGAAGAAACACAGCTGGCCGATCTTCATTCCGGGCCACAGTTTGATCGGCAGCGTCGCGACGTTGCTGAGCTCGAGCGTGACGTGTCCAGAGAAACCCGGGTCGATGAAGCCGGCCGTCGAGTGGGTGAGCAGGCCGAGGCGACCGAGGGAGCTCTTACCCTCGAGCCTGGCAGCCACGTCGTCTGGCAGGGTGACCTGCTCGTAGGTGGCGCCGAGCACGAACTCGCCCGGGTGCAGGATGAACGGCTCGTCGGGCTTGGTCTCGATCAAGTGGGTCAGCTCGGGCTGGTCCTCGGCCGGATCGATGTAGGCGTACTTGTGGTTGTCGAACAGCCGAAACAGGCGGTCAAGACGCACATCAATGCTTGACGGCTGGATCATCGCGGGGTCGAGCGGCTCCAAACCGATTCGTCCAGCGTTCAGTTCAGCTTTGATATCGCGATCGGAGAGCAGCACTGTGCCAGCCTAGCCGCGCGGGGTTGATATGCTGGCAACGTTCCGGTTGTTGTTCACCTACAGCGGGCGCGCGGATGTAGTTCAATGGTAGAACTTCAGCTTCCCAAGCTGATAGCGCGGGTTCGATTCCCGTCATCCGCTCCAGAGTTTTCTCAGGTGTCGGTGCGAGTTATGGCGTGCTCCTGCACCAACTCGACCAGCCATTCCTGCAGCTGTTGACCATCAGTCGATAACGCATTGAAAGGCTCGTGTTGTTGTCTATGCAAAGCGGCCGCTCGACTGGTCTGCGGCGTGTGGCGCTGCATAAAGTCGGTCAGCGGACATGCCGATAACGACAGCGGATGCGGTGATTCCCAACGTAGAAATTTCCAATGGTAGGCCAGTGCGCCAAGTGCGGTCGTCACCGTACCAGCGCTAAGGGGGAATTTGTATGCCGCGACCCAGTTGGGTATCGACGAGGCGGGCATCGGTCGGGCAAGGAAGTATCCCTGGCCCAATGGCACCCCGAGCATGACCGCAGCTTCAGCGAGGCGGGCATCTTCAAGCCCCTCCGCTACGACATCGACTTTGAAATCGCGTCCCATTTGTGTGAGTGTGGCGAGCATGCTGAGTGTCTCCAGTGGGCGATTATTCAGGCTCGCAAATAAGCCGCGGTCCAGCTTGATCGAGTCGAAAGGCAACTCTGACAAACGCTTCAGAGTCGCATGACCGGAACCCAGGTCGTCAAGAGCCAACCCGACTCCGAGTGTTCGCAGGCCACTGATTGCAGCGATTTGCACTGCGGACTTCGCTGACTGCGTCTCTAACAGCTCGAGCGAGAGGCGGCTCGGATTTATGCTGTGGCGTTCCAAGGCGCTCTTTACCCAGCCGGTACAGTTCGAGTCGTAAAGCGTTGACGGAGACAAATTGACCGAGACCCGGGTTGACAGCCCCTCCCTGTCCCAACGTGCGAGGCACCCTAATGCCTCGTCAAGACCAAGACGAAACAGCTCATCGTGGCCAGCATCGTCGAGTGAAGGAAGGAACTGATCAGGACCGACAACGGTGCCATCGACAAGTATTAGTCGCGCCAGAGCCTCTACTCGGCTTAAATCTCCGGTGCGTAAGTCAATGACGGGCTGCATGTACATGGACAATCCGCCGTTGAAGAGGCGCCAGCGATGGGCTTCGAAGCGCTGGTTCAGCAAGGTCCGTTCCGCCTGCGTTGCACGCGGCGTCGTAGAAATGGCTATCGCCTGTGTGCCGCTATCGGAAACCGGCGGCGCCACATACCACCAGCGCTGACGATCGTGTCGGCCTCTCTGAGCCGCTTTCAACGCCGCCTCGGCGTCGCTAAGACAATTAAAAATGTCATCGCTATCCAGAGGGCAGAAAGCGACTCCCATGCTGATGCTGACGCTCACGCTTTTCCCCAGCACTTGAAACGGGCGCTCAACGGCCTCATGCAAACGACGAAGGACCACTTCGAGCTGGTCGTCAATATCTGCACTATCGCGTAGCGAACCGAGGTCGTCGATCACGACGGCGAATTCATCGCCTTTCATGCTCGCCAGAAAAACCCCTTCACCGGCCGAATTGCGAAGCCGACGACCCAGCGCACGTAAGAGCTCGTCACCTCCGCGGAGTCCAACTTGTTCGTTGATCCGACGGAATTCGTTAATGTTGATGAGACCGATGGCCGTGACACCCGCGTGCAGGCCTGTCCGGTCCCGCGCTAAGTGCTGCTCAAGGTAGCGGCGGTTAGGCAGGTCCGTGACAACATCGTGCAGCGCTTGGAAGCGCAAAGTGTCTTGGAACGCTCGACGCGTGTTAATGTCGCTCTGCGTACTCACGTAGTGAGTGATCTCGTCTGCCAGGCCTCGCAGTGGTGTAATTTTCAAACCGTTCCAAAACGGCGATCCGTCCTTGCGGTAATTCAGGATGTCACCCTCGAAGGCATCCCCGGCCCGCAATGTGGCGCTGATAGTGGCGACAACTGCACGATCTGTACCCGGGCCTTGAAGGATGCGGCAGTTGCGGCCCAGCAGTTCGTCGGCGCCGTATCCCGTAATCGTGGTGAAGGAATCACCCACATGCAAAATGTTCTGCTGCGCGTCCGTAATCAACGACATATGCGCCGTCGCCGCGAAAGCCCGCGCCAGAAGCTCTGCGCTGGCCGCAGGTGTTCCAGCGGAAAATGAGTGCATCGGAAAAGTCTGACACATGGCCACAGCACCTACCGCCGCCCATCACCTCCTGGTCATTCCTGCGAAACCTACGTCTGGAAATGCCCGCCCCCCTACCGGCAACGCGTTGACCGCCGAACAGCGGGCAGCGGATGCCCCGCAGAGTTCCGAGCGGGCGCCAGCCCCAACCGTTCCTGACCCAAAATCTCAAAGCAATAGATCCGTCCTCTGACCGGCCTATTCTTGCGTCAAAATCCAAGGTCAGCATGAGTGCCAAACCCTACATTGCCCGTTCATTCCGAATACACTCGGTGCTTTCCCAGTGGGTGCGCTCCAAGGATCATCTTTTCTGAGAACGCGGCCGCCGCTGAAATAATGACCTCCAGATTTCACACGGTGTTGAGTATCCCGAACCGGATCATCTAGCGGCGGAAGTCAAAGCGTACGTCGTGTCGGTGGTGCACGATGTCATGCAGAAAATACGTCCCGAGCGTTTCCACGGTGAACGATGGGCCGTCGCTGCGGCGCGCGGTGCGCTGGCGCGCATCCGTTCGCACCGATGCGAAGCTGTCGGCAACGCGTTGCGCGGCGGCCTCAAGCTCAACGTCAACGATTGCCGGATCCTGCAGGTCGTACCGCTGTGAAACCGCGGTGGCGTCCTGATCCCAATTCGCCAGTAGCGGGTCGTCTTCATCGAGCAGGCGGTGCAGGCGCTCGTCGAACAGGCGACAGACATCGCGCACATGGGCCGCGTATTCGAGTCCGGACCAGGTGTGGTCATTTGGACGTGCCGCGACATCCACTCCCGCCAGCACGGCAGGCCAAGCGGCGGCGTTCTCACGAATCAGGCCCGGCAAGTTCTCGAAGTCCACCTCGCTCGCTCGAAATCCACAGTCGGAGCAGGGGCGTTCGAGAACCCAGGTCCAGTCAGACGTGTCAGGGACGATAGGCATGCGTTTATGCTAGCGGCCACCTGTGCACGGCGAACTGTCACGTGCGCCCGATACCGTTGAGATGAGCAAGGAGACAGATGACGATATTGATTGCCGGATGCGGTGACCTCGGCACCGAGGTCGGCTTGCGCTTCGCCGCCTTGGGGCACGCGGTGGTCGGGCTGCGCCGCAGCGCGAGCGTGCTCCCGAGGGAAATCACTGGTCAGTCGATCGATCTGAGCCGTGAGAAGCCTGTCATTCCGTTCGATACCGAGTTCGTCGTTATGGCGATCTCCGCTGGAAGCCCAACGATCGATGCTTACCGAGCCGCGTACCTGGACGGCCTGCGCAACCTGCTCGATGCGCTCGATGACGCCGGCGTCACGCCCCGCCGCGTGCTGCTCGTCTCATCAACGGCCGTCTACGACATCAACGACGGCAGCCGAGTCGACGAGCAGACCCCCGCTAACCCAAAACCGGGCACAGATTCGATCGTATTCGACGCCGAGCAAATGCTGCACGCCCGCATTCCCAGCGCCACCGTTTTGCGCCTGGCCGGCATCTACGGCCCCGGTCGGGAACGACTGATCACGCAGGTACGAGCTGGTGCCGCACTCTCCGCGGAGTCACGCCACACTAACCGCATCCACCGGGATGACGCAGCAGCCGCGATCGTGCACCTGTTACTGCGCCCGGAACAGCCGGCGCCCCTGTATCTTGGCGTCGACAACGCCCCGGTCCCGAGCAACGAGGTGCTGGCCTTCCTAGCCGCCGAGCTCGACCTGCCCGAATTAGCTCTAAACCCGTCAGCAGCGCCAGCCTCCACCCGGGAAAGTCAGCGTGGCGGGGACAAGCTCCTCAGCAACCGCTTGCTGCGAGATACCGACTTCACCTTCACCTACCCCACCTACCGAGAGGGCTACCGCGCACTCCTGGCGGGAGCCGGAACACTCCACCCGTAGGTTGCTACCTGGTTGGCCCGGCCGGGATCAGATCCGCATCCGCATCCACCACGAGAGCCATCGAGGTCAGTAGCTCTCCCAGACGCACCTGATCATCCGGGCTGACGTCCCGCGCGGCACAGGCGATCAATGCCGTGAAGTCGCTGTAAAGCTTCTGGGTGATCTGTTCTGCGGCGGGGGTCAAGACCAAGAGCAGGCTGCGTCGATCGTGCGGGTGGGCCACCCGGGTGACCAGCTCCAATGCCACCAGGCGATTTGAAATCGCGGTCACGGCACCCGTTGTAATTTCCATCGATTCCGCGAGCAGCTTAGGAGTAATGCTTCCGGATTCCGCGACACGGGCCAGTGCTCGCAGCTCACTCCCTGTCAAGTTGGTTTCCGCCGCCACCCGATTGCGGTTGCGATCCATCCCCCGAAGAAACGCAAGAGCGGATGCTGAGAGACCATCCCCGGTGCGTCTCGAGATATCGAGTTTCATACGTTCTCCGACCTCTGGTCTGTCTGTTTCGCCCGCACTGCAGGCCCACAAAACGACCCGTCCCAGCCGCTCTGTCCTGCCAGTGTAGCGGGTAGCTCAATTTTGGAGTTTCTTAATGAGTGAGTAGTTTATTCTTTGAATTATTTCCCGTATATTGAAAGACGCGCTCGCGGTTCGACGTGCTCCTTGGGGTCAGCCAGGTTCTAGCAACCGGCCGATATTGAGCCGCCGCCAGGTCGCCTCGAGCGCGGCCATCACCCTGCACTAACGAAACGGACCATGTAATGCAGAGCTACCGCCTGACGATCAACGACGACTGGTTCTACCTTTCCGGCGATTACAACGTTTCGGCTCTCAAAGCTGCGATGACGGCAGCAGTCCACAGCGGCGGCGGCTTCGTCGACATATTCAGTTCCCTGCGTGCGCAGACCTCCCTTCTGATCACGGCACATTCGATCGTGAAGCTGGAAGCCATTTTTGCCGACGATCTTCCTGACCCCATTGACACAACTCCCTCCCTTGGCCACTCGTACATCGATGATGACTACTGGCTGGATTGAATCGTTTTACGCGGGTTTTCTCTTCTCGAGCGTCGGGGGCATCCGTTCGGTGAGTCCATTTGAATCGATACCCCTGCAGCATTGACGACGAGCACACACATGGGTAGGTTCACGCGAACGGTGATGTGCTCGTTCCGAAACGTCGGCACGCTGACAGCATGACCAATGGAAGGGCAGTTCTCATGAGTTTCCTCGGATTCCTCCTGCTCGGTCTCATCGCCGGCGCCATCGCGAAGGCAATCCTTCCCGGCAGGCAGGGCGGAGGCTGGTTCATTACCCTGCTGCTCGGGGTGATCGGTGCCTTCCTCGGTGGGTGGCTGGGCGGGCTCCTGTTCAACGTCAACCTGGGCGACTTCTTCTCGCTGACGACGTGGATTCTCGCGATCGTCGGATCGCTTATCGTGCTCCTTATCTATGGGGCGATCGCAAACCGCCGCCAGGCCAAGTCGTAATACAACTGCCAGAACCGTCTAACCGTTTCCACAGCGTGGCACCCGATCTGGGTGCCACGCTTGTGGCGTTTTGCGATAAGTTCATGCGCCGACACCCAAAAGGGGAGATTAGGGGCACAATTGTCACCAATCCGAAGTCGATGGAGCTCCGAACTCACAGCAAGCACGGGTTAGCCGTGAAACAAACAGGAGGCACCTGAAATGCGCACATCACCTAATCGTCTGATCGCCACCGTCTTCGGCGCGGTCTACGTTCTCGTTGGATTACTCGGCTTCGCCGTTACCGGCGGAGTCGGCTTCATCGCCACTCAAGGCGAATTGCTTCTCGGAATCTTCGAGGTCAATCCTCTGCACAACATTGCGCATCTTCTGATCGGTGCTGCCCTGCTCATTGCCGGCCTCTCCAACGTTGCGGCCGCCAAGGCAACTAACAGCACCATCGGCGCCGTGTATCTGCTCCTGGGAATCGTTGGATTCTTTATCGCGAGTACCGCACTGAACATCCTGGCGCTCAACACGGCTGACCACTTCCTGCACCTCGGCAGCGCGATCGTTCTCCTCGGGGTTGGCCTCACCGCCGACAAGATGGTTCGCAGCCACGCCACGGCGTAACGACCAGCCCCAGCATCACTCCATCCCTTCGCAGCAGGTTCACCCAAGGAGCATCATGTCCCCGGTCACTCGTATTTGGATGGGCTTCGCCGCCCTCGGCGCCGCTCTGGTCCACTTGGCCGTGGGCGTAACCGCTCCGTTTCCCCTGTCGGTTCTTCTGGTCGGGTTCGGCATTGCTGAACTCGGCTGGGGAATCGCCGCCCTTGCCCGGGACCGCATAATTGTTCCCCGCATCATCGTGGGAGCAGCCCTCATACCGGTTTTCATCTGGGGAGCGACTGCCGCCCTCGGCAGCGGTCTCGGCGTCACGAGCGCCCAGACCGGGCTACCGCTCTACCCGATGGCCGTTGCGTCACTACTCAACATATTCTTGGCCGCTACGGTGGCCATTGCACAGCGGCACGCATCGAACAAAGTCACTGCCCCTGTCGGTGCCGCTCTGCACGGCACCGCCGCGCCGAACGGTTGGCGTTTTCTCACCGGCGTCGTCGTGGGCGGCTTTCTGCTCTCGGCGCTCACCACCCCGGCCCTCGCTGCTACCGAGATCGGCTCCCACGCCTTACCCCACGGGTCGCACGGTGTGACCGCGGTCATCATGCCGCAACCGGTCGACCACGGATCACACGGATCGCACTGATCGCACTGGCCGCACTGGCCGCACTGATGGCACGGATCGCACTGGTGCCTTTCGCAGAGCGTGGAACGGGTCTTACTTGCGTGAACATCGAACGGCTAGTGCGTTCTAGGGTTCGCTGTGCCCCGACGCTGAAGAATCACGGCCCGACGCATCCAGCCCTGCCAGGTCAGCTACCGGCGGCACAACCTCGATGCTCATGAAACGCTTGACGTTTTCATCGACGATGATATCGCTCGGCCGCAGCGGGCGGGTGAGGTAGAGCCCGTCCAAACTGGTCAGCCGGCTCAGGGCGACATAGGTCTGACCGGGACTGAACACCCGCGCACCAAGATCGACAATGGCCCGCGCGTAAGTGGCCCCCTGCGATTTGTGGATGGTGACCGCCCAGGCCAACCGCAGCGGAAACTGCGTGAATTCCGCCACGACATCCCGACTCAGTTTCTTGGTCGCAGCGTTGTAGGTGTACTTGTACTTTTCCCACACCGTCGGCTCGACCTCGAACACGTCGCCGTCGATGTCCACGAACACGGTCGAGGTGACCTTCGTCACCGTTCCAATGCTGCCGTTGACCCAACGCGGCCCACCGTCAAGCGGAGAATCGTTGCGCAGGAACATCACCTGCGCGCCCACCTTGAGTTCGAGCACCTCGTCGGCCGGAAACTGCTTGCCGCCGAAATCCCCGGTGATGTCGGCCTTCGCGGTGAGCGATTTACCCGACAGCTTCTTCAAAGCGGATGCGTTGATGCGGTTCACAGCGTCATTGCGGGTCGCGAGGGTGATCACGCCCTCGCTCGGCGGTGTTCGCGCCCCCGCGCCGTTGAGAGCTCCGCCGATCTCGGGAGTGACCTGGCCGTGCCGAACGGCATTGAGCATGAGCTTGAAATCGTTGTCACGCTGCCGGTGGATTTCGGTGAGCTCGAAGATGCGCAACTCTGCATCACGCCACACCTTCGCGTCGAAGAACCACATCGAGCGGTAGTGGTCAGCGAAATAGGCACGCTCATCCGGTCCGCCCGGCACCGGGGCCAGCTGGTACGGGTCACCGAACAGCACGATCTGGACTCCGCCGAATACATCGAACGGGCGTTGCCTGGCCTGGCGCAGGCTGCGGTCGATCGCGTCCATGAGGTCGGCATTGACCATCGAGACCTCGTCGATGACGAGGGTGTCGATGGTGTTGAGAAGTTTGCGCACCTGGTCGTTCTGATCGATCGGGCTGTCGGCAATCACACCGATCGGCAGCCGAAAGAGCGAGTGGATGGTCTGACCACCAACGTTCAATGCGGCGACACCGGTAGGCGCGGCGATCACGATCTGCTTGCTCGTGTTCCACGAGAGGTGGTTCAGCAGGGTGGACTTACCGGTTCCGGCCCGGCCGGTGACGAACACGTTCTGCTTGGTGCCTTCGATCGCCGCGAAGACCAGCGCCTGTTCACGACTGAGCGGAATCTCGGACACGGCACACTTTCTCTGGCAGGCGAACGCTGCACGGGGATATCGTCACAGGCAACATTCCACTGTAGCCTCCAGCAGCGCACAGGGTACGAAGCGGAGCTTTGGCCGCGATGCCAGTTCACCTCCCCATACAATATTGGAGTGACCATTCCGGCCGAACAGCATCGGGCGAGCGGGCGCCGCGGCAGTTTGCTCCGGGCCGTTCTCGTCATCGTGGTGGTCGCCGGACTGCTCGCGGCCGGCCTCGCGGGCACCATCAATGCTCTCAATCGCACGGTCTACAGCGCCAGCGGCTTTGCCCGGCAATACCTCGACGCCCTGGCCCGGGGCGACACCGTCGGCGCCCTCGCTCTCGGTGGCGTGATGCCCAGCACAACCGACCTGGCTGCCTGGGGGCTCACCGACGAGGTCGCGAAAGATCTGCCCGAGACCCTGCTGCGGGCATCTGTTCTGAGCGGCCTCGACAATATCGAACTCGCGAGCACGACCGCTACGCCCGCCATCGACGATGGAACCGCCCAGACCGTGGTGTTCGATTTCGATCTGAACGGCATCGCGTCGAGCATGGCGTTCACTGTCGAGCGGGCGGGCTCGTTCGCCGGCGTTTTCAACGCCTGGACGTTCAGCACCAGCCCCCTAGCTGTACTGCAGGTCTCGGTGCTGCACGAACGATCATTCACGGTCAACGGCCTCACCCTGGACACGCGCGCCCACAGTGCAGCGGATGCCCCCGCAACGTTCTCCACGTCCGCCGCGTATCTCGCGTTCGCCCCGAACCGTTATACGTTCGAACATGAGTCGGCCATGCTGACCGCTCAGAAGAAAACCGTGCGTGTGACGAAAGACGGTCCCGCCGCCGTGGAGGTCAACGCCTTACCGAACCAGGCCATGGTGGGCCAGGTTCAGTCGGAGCTGAACAAGTTCCTCGACGCGTGCGCCACCCAAACGGTGCTCCAACCGACCAGCTGCCCCTGGGGCATCCAGATCGACGACCGCATCGAGAGCACTCCGGCCTGGTCGATCACCGCGTACCCCACTGTCACGCTCACCGCGGGCGAACTGGCGTTTGAGATGGTCGCTACCCCCGGGCAGGCCCATATCGTGGTGAAGGTGCAGTCACTGTTCGACGGCGACATCAGTACCCGCGACGAAGACGTCCCGTTCACGATGGGGCTCAGCGCAGTCGTGCAGCCAAGCGGTGCCCTCGCCATCCAACTGCACTAGGCACGGCTAGCTGGGGGTCCGAGCGTCGCGCACGGCGATACGGGCCAGGTTCGCGTTGTACTCGATGAGCTCGGCGTCCTCGGTACGGTCCGCCGTGCGATCCAGCCGTTTTGTGACTTTAGTATCGTCACGGCTCCACATAATCGCGACGACAACGGCCAGCACAAAGGTCGGCAGTTCGCCGATTCCCCACGCGACACCGCCCCCCATCTGCTGGTCGGCGATGGCTGACACTCCCCAGGTGCGGCCCATCGCTCCGTACCAGTCGGCCAGGAGCAGCCCCGTGCCGCTCATCAGGGCGAGGCCGAAAAACGCATGGAAGGCCATTGTCACCAACAGCAACAGCAGTCGGAAGGCGTGCGGCAGGCGGTACGGTACCGGGTCGATGCCGATCAGGGACTGCACGAACAGGTAGCCGGTAATGAGAAAGTGCACGATCATCCACAGGTGGCCGATGTGGTCGGTGGTAGCCCAACTGAAGATCGAGGTGTAATAGAACACCCACAGTGAGACACCGAACAGCACTGCCGCGACAATCGGGTTGGCGACGATGCCGGCAAAGCGCGAGTGCACCGCGGTGAGGATCCACTCGCGCGCACCCCGACTGCCGTCTTGCCGCTTGGCGATCGCCCGCGCGGCGAGGGTCACCGGGGCGCCCGGCACCAGCAACAAGGGCACGAGCATAGTCAGCACCATGTGCACGAGCATGTGGGTGGAGAACAGGTACTTTTCGTACACATTCACTCCACCGTTGGTGATGTAGAACAGGGTGAGCATACCCAGAATCCAGAGCACGCTGCGGTAGATCGGCCATGCGTCGCCGCGGCGGTGCAACCGCCAGACGCCGGCCAGGTAGAAAAAGATGCCGAATGCACAGAACAGAATCCAGGCGAGGTCAAGGTTCCACTCGGTGAAATAGCGCGAGAAAGTGAGTTCCGGCGGCAAGAGTTCACCGGTGAGAATTTGCGCCGGCGTTGACTGGGGAACCTCGGTTGCGACCACCTGGGCGACGGGCGTCGCCGTGCGGGCGAGCGCGGCGGCCACACCGGATGCCAGGCCCATGAAGCCGAGCTCGGTCACGACGAGCCACCAGAACCAGCGACCGTTCGCCGGCCCGCTCCGCTGCATCCGTTTGATAAAGAACCGGCGTTGCGCAATGCCGAACCCGCCGAGTGCGACGAGAGCGGTGACCTTCACGAGCACGAGCAGGCCGTAGGGACTGAGCAGGTTATCCCAGCTGCCGATGCGCAGTTCAGCGCTGGCATAGCCCGACGCGGCCACCACGATGAACGAGACCAGTGCGAGCGAGGAATACCGCCCGATCACCTGGCGGATGCGTTCGCCGTCCAGCTGGGTACGCAGCACGACAATGGTGAGCAGGCCACCCAGCCAGATCGCCGCGAAGACGAGGTGCAACCCGAGGGCCGTGATCGCGGCGTTGTGTCCCGACGCGCCCGCCGAGTGGCCTTGCTGAGCCATGGGCAGCAACGCGGTCAGGGCCAGTACGGTCACAAAGACCAATGCGGTCTGATTACGCACGGCGAAGCACAGTACGGTTACGCCGGCGGCGATCAAGGTCGTCGCGAGCCAGGCCTGCCCCAGTTCGATCTGGCTGAAGAATTGGCCGACCGTGGCGCTGAACTGATCGCTGATGCCGAGTGGCACATTGGTGACCTGTAGAAAGGTCAGAAAGCCCGTGACAGCAGATGCGACGGCGAACAGTGCCGACGACGCTGCGGCGAAGTCCAGGGCGGTGCTGTATTCACGTTGCTTGGGGCTCAATGCGAACAGTGTGAGCACCAATGCACCGATGGTGCCCGCCGCCGCGATGTTGACCGCGAGCTTGGCCAGGGGAAGGCCCCAGCGCACCACCGGTCCCGGGTCGGCGAGGAGCTGGGCTGAAGCGCCACCACCGTAGGCCAACGCGACAAGGGTAGACAATACGGCGACCAGCAGCAGGGCTGCCGGTCCGAGAATGCGGACTATACGGGGCACCTGTCCAGCTTATTCGCCCACCCCTGAACATTCGTCGCGTACGGTGCCCTGAAAACCAGAAAGGGGCACCGACTCGCGTCGACGCCCCTTTTCTCACTAAAAGCTACTTGGCGGCAGCCTTGAGCTTGCTTCCGGCGGTCAGCTTGACGCGGTGGCCGGCTGCGATGGCGATTTCTTCGCCGGTCTGCGGGTTGCGGCCGGTGCGCGCGGCCGTAGCGGTGCGCTCGACTCCCAACCATCCCGGGATGGTGACCTTGCCGTCAGCGGCAACGGTCTCGGCCAGGGTTGCGAAGAATGCGTTCAGAACGCCGTCAACGGCGGCCTGGCTCTGTCCTGAGTCAGCGGCAACCTTGGCAACGAGCTCGGTCTTGTTCAGCGACTTGTCAGCCATTGAGTGTCCTCCTCGGACCTTCGTCTGTATACACAGCGATATTCGTAATACGGATGCTCCTCGAAGAGAAGCCCCGCTGGTCGGTTCGACCGAGTTGAAATCTAGCATTGATCCACCAAAAACCCCGGATTTACGGCGATTTTCGATCATTTCAGTGCACTTTCACCCTCTCGAGCGCTCGATTTTCGCTCTGCGCGAAACACGGCGCCAGAGAGGGATTAAAACTAAACGGGATGCCGACTCAGAGTCGACATCCCGTTTGGATGATTCAGAAGCCGATGAAGACGAGCTTCAGCGGCGCCAGAAGGAGTTACCAGCTGGACTTGGTGATGCCGGGCAGCTCGCCGCGGTGCGCCATATCGCGAAAACGAACACGCGAGATGCCGAACTTGGAGAGGTGGCCGCGGGGACGACCGTCAACGGCGTCACGGTTGCGCAGGCGCACCGGGCTCGCGTTGCGCGGCAGCTTCTGCAGGCCCTTGCGAGCGGCTTCACGCGACTCGTCGGTGCCGGCAGGGTCAACCAAGGCCTTCTTGAGTTCCAGGCGCTTGACGGCATACCGCTCGACGATGACCTTGCGCTGGTTGTTCTTGGCAATCATGCTCTTCTTCGCCATGTTTAGCGCTCCTCACGGAAATCAACGTGCTTGCGGATAACCGGGTCGTACTTCTTGAGCACGAGACGGTCGGGGTCGTTACGGCGGTTCTTTTTGGTTACATAGGTGTAACCGGTTCCAGCCGTGGAACGAAGTTTGATGATCGGACGTACGTCATGAGCCTTAGCCATTAGATCTTCACCCCACGAGCGAGAACGTCCTTGACGACGCTTTCGATACCACGAGCATCAATAACCTTGATGCCCTTTGCGGACAAGGTCAGCGTGACCTTGCGACGAAGCGACGGCACGTAGTACGTCTTCTTCTGAACGTTCGGGTCGAAACGACGCTTGGTGCGTCGGTGCGAGTGCGAAATGTTGTGTCCGAAGCCGGGAACAGCTCCGGTCACCTGGCAAACAGATGCCATGGTTTCCTCCATTACCGAAGGGCGAATGCCCTTCCCAAGATCCCTTGTCGGCAGGCTGCTCATAAATGAACAACCTGCAATGCGCGCGCAGAGGCGCAGCAACCTCCCACGATACGGGCTCCTCAGGCGCAGTGCAAATTCGTCCGCGAATCTCCGTCGAAATGGCGAGACCACGGCGCTTCCACCGGCCAGCACTTCAGCGTGCCGCCTTGTCGATTCACGTCACTCAGCGGATGCTGCGGCTTTCGCCGTGCAAGCGGCACACAGACCAAAGACATCGACGACGTGGGCGGCAGCGGTGAAACCGTTCTTCGCGGCGACGTCCTTGGCCCAGGTTTCAACGGCATCCGCTTCGATCTCGACCGTGAGGCCGCAGTTACGGCAGATCAAGTGGTGGTGGTGGTCATTGGTGCTGCACGCGCGATAGAGGCTTTCACCCTCTGGCGACTGGAGCGAGTCGGCCTCACCCGTATCGGCTAAATCGGCCAGGGCGCGATAGACCGTCGCCAGTCCGATCGGGGATCCGGTCGAGTGCAGGGCGGAGTGCAGCGCCTGGGCGCTGACGAAGCCGTCGTTCGCGTCGAGCGCGCCCCGAACGGCCTCGCGCTGCCAGGTGTTTCGCTTCATGACATCAACCGTAGCGATGTTCGCTGTGGTCGGCGCGCATCCGCTTCGCGGGGTCGCCGTGAAGCGACCAACCGCCGCAGCAGCAGGGCAAGCAGGAACAGGGCCACCGCAGTGAGGGCAATTGCCGGGCCGGCCGCCACATCGAGTGAACGAGAGAGCAGCACGCCGGCCAGTCCGGCCAGGGCGCCGAGCAGGGGGGCAATGATGAACATCTGAGTGGTCGTCCGCGAGACGAGCCGGGCGGCTGCTGCAGGGGCAGCGATCAGGGCGATGGCGAGGATAGCCCCCACCGCGGGCATCGCGGTGACGACGGTGGCCGTGATGAGTATCAGAGTCAGCACTTCGATCGGCCATTCTCGATAGCCGGCCGCGCGAAAGCCGTTCACGTCGAAGGTCGAGAACATGATCTGCTTGCCCAGAAAGACAATGGCCAGTACGGCACACGCCAGCACGATAGCCACGAGTGCCACATCATTACCGCTCACCGTGAGAATCGAACCCACCAGGTACGAGTCGACCTTGACCGGCAGAGACGGATTGAGCCCCTGCAGCAGAACGCCGAGTGCAAATCCGGCGGTGAGCAGAATGCCAGATGCCACCTGTTTTCCCTGACGTTCGACCCGCCCGATCATCGTCATGACGCCCACGATGAATACGCTCGCCACGGCGGCGCCGAGCGGAATGCTCACTCCGAGAATCGCCGCGCCGACCGCTCCCGGAAAGGTCGCGTGGGTGAGTGCCTGAGCGAAGAAGGTGCGCTGGCGCAGCACTACCAGGGTTCCGACGAGGCCGCTGAGCGCCCCGATCAGCAGTGCTGCCAGGAGGGCCTGTTCGAAGTAGCCCATCAGTGCTCCACCGGTACGGTACGGTGATGTCGACGCGGGCCGCCGATTCGCTCCAGTGCGAGCCGCACGACCAGTGCCAGCACGTAACCTGCGACGAGCACGAGCACAACAGTGGCTCCACTCGGCAGGTCGACGCCGCCGTTGACCGATGCTTCGTAGCCGAGCGTCAGCCCCACCCAGGCGGCCAGGGTCGCAAAGCCTGCCGCTACCGGAAAGAGCAGCCACAGTCGATTGGTCACCAGGCGGGCGACCGCGCCCGGCACGATCAGCACGGCGAGGACGAGCAGGTTGCCCACAGCGCTGCTTGCGGCCACCACAACGAGGGCAATAGCGACATTGAGCACAATGTCGAGCAGGAGGGGCCGGTAGCCGGCCGCCGCCGCGCCTTCACGATCGAAAGCCAGAAAGATTTGCTCTTTCAAGGTGAACCCCACCATGACCAGGGCGATCAGGCAGACCACAACGGTTTGGTTGACCTCGGCCGGGCCGACGGTCAGCAGGCGTCCGAACAGCAGGGCATCCAACTGACCGACATAATTTGTTTCCCGTGAAACTACTATGATCCCCACGCTGAACATGGCCGTGAAGACGATAGCGATCGCGGCGTCCGACGTGACCGCGCGCTTGACGATCACGGTGAGCACGACGGCCGCGATGAGCGCCGCCACCATGGCTCCCACGAATAGCCCGTCGCGGCCACCCCAGACGAATCCGATGGCCACACCGGGAAAGACCGCGTGGGTAAGTCCGTCACTGATGAACTCCAGCCCACGCAGGTTGACGAGCACACCGACGAGTCCGGCCACGAGGCTCAGAACGACGAGCACGAGCAACGCCCTGGCCATGAACGGCAGGTCGAAGGCGGTGATCAGCGGCGTGAAGACACCCACTCAGTGACCTCCGTGACCGGGAACCACAATGGTGTGCTCGTCCATTTCCACACCGACGGAGCCGAATGCCTGCTGCACGTTGGCGAGGGTCAGCACCGCATCGCGCGGTCCGAACGCCACCTGAGCGCCGTTGAGCAGCAGCACACACTCACAGACGGCCCGCGCGAGGTCAAGGTCGTGGGTCGACACGAGCACCGCGACGCCCTGCTTCTTGAGGCGCTTCACGGTTTCGATGAGTGCATCCCGGTTGACCTGATCGAGACCATTGAAGGGCTCATCGAGCAGAAGCAAGCGCGGGGCGGATGCGACGGCGCGCGCGAGCAGACCACGTTGCTGCTGCCCGCCCGAGAGCTCACCGAAGCGTGTCTTGGCACGATCGCCCAGGCTGACGGTCTCCAGCGCCTCGGCGACGGCTCGGCGATCGGCCTTGGTCGGCATGCGCCACCAGCCGAGAGAGCGGTAACGGCCCATCATGACGACCTGCTCGAGTGAGACCGGAAAGTGCGGGTCGAGCTGGTCGGTCTGGGGCACGTAGCCGATGTAGCCGGCCGGCGCCGGCCACTGTCCCAGCACCTCGACGGTACCGGACGTGCGGGTGATGAGCCCGAGGACACCTTTGAGCAGGGTGGACTTGCCCGACCCGTTCGGGCCGATCAGGGCAACAGCCTGACCGGGCAGCACCGTGAAGTCGATACCGGTCAGCGTGGGGTCCGCGCCGTACGCAAACGACGCCGTCGCCACACGAAGAGCGGCGGCAGCGTTCGCTGTGGGTGTTTCTTGAGAAGTGTTCTCGATCACGTGTTAACTATTGCAGGTCAGCGGGCAGTGCAGAGGGCGTGACTCCCCACGACTCGAGCATGAGCGTGGCATTGTGCAGCTGCGCCTTGATGTAGGTATCGCCAGCGCTTCCATTCGGGCCAAGCGAGTCGACGTAGAGCGCATCATCACCGGAGTAGACGGTCACACCAGCTTCGGTCGCAATCGTCTCGGCGGTTTTGGGGCTGAGGGATGCCTCGGAGAAGACGGACGTGACGCCGGTCGCCGTGATGGCCGCGACGAGGGAGTCGATCTCGGCGGCGCTCGGCTCGGCGTTGTCGTCGAAGCTTGGAATCACCGAACCGACATAATCAATGTGGTACGCCGCGGTGAAGTAGCCGAGGGAGTCGTGGTTGCTCACAAGCAGTCGTTCGCTCTCCGGCACCGTATCGACGTTGGTGCGGATCCATTCGTCGAGGTCAGTGAGTCGCGCCGTGTACGCCGTTGCATTGGATTCGAAAGTCACCGCGTTGCCTGCGTCGGCGGAGGTGAGACCGTCGACGATCGTGGCGACGATTGTCTTCGCGTTCTGCACGTTCGTCCAGATGTGCGGATCACCGCCCTCGTGGGCATGCTCATCCGCGGCCACGTCGGCGTGGGCATCCGCTTCTTCGTCGGCGTGCTGGTCGTTCGTCTGACCCTCTCCCGCCCCGACCTTGGAGATCGTGATGCCCTCATCGGCATCGATCGTGACACCGTCAAAGCCGGATGCGGCTATGGCGTCGTCGAGCCACTTTTCAAGTCCGACGCCGTTGATCACGAGCACGTCGGCGGCGCCGAGCGCGGTCAGATCGGCCGCGGACGGGTCATAGCTGTGCGCGCTCTGGTTCGGCTGGATGAGTTGGGTCAGGTCGACGCCCCTGGCATCGCCGACCACGTTGCGGGTTAAATCGGCGACCTGGGTGGTTGTGGCGACGATCTTGAGGTCGCTGGCTGCGCCGTCGGCCCTCGCGGTCGTCTCAGCCGAGCATCCCGAGAGGGCTAGTGCGGCTGACGCGAGGAGTGCGGGAACGGCGAAATGTCTCGTGTGCATTCCTCGACAGTAGCCTTGCTGATAATGATTGTCAAAACCATTAGCGGGCGAGCTTCCTATTCGAGCAGCAGTGCCGGCTCCTCGATGATGCTCGCGACGTCGGCCAGAAAACGACTCGCAACGTCACCGTCGACGACGCGATGGTCGAAGCTCGCGCCGATCGTGGTCACATACCGAACTCGCACCTCACCATCGACGACCCACGGCTTCTGCTTGATCGTGCCGAGGGCCACGATTCCGGCCTCTGGCGAGTTGAGGATGGGAGTACCGGTGTCCATGCCGAACACGCCGATATTGGTGATCGTGATCGTGCCATTGCTCATCTCGGCCGGGCTGGTCTTACCGTCGCGCGCGGTCATGGTGAGTTTCTCGAGGGACGCCGCAAGCTCGAGCAGGCTCATGTCCTGCGCTTCTTTGATGTTCGGAACGATCAGCCCGCGCGGGGTCGCTGCTGCGATGCCGAGATTCACGTAGTGCCGCACGATGATTTCCTCATCGGTGAAGGTCGAGTTTACCGTGGGGTTGCGCCGCACGGCCCAGATCATGGCCTTGGCCATGATCAACAGGGGCGACACGCGAATGCCGGCGAAGTCCGTGGACGCCTTGAGTCGTTTGACGAATTCCATGGTGCGGGTGGCGTCGACGTCAACAAACAAGCTCACATGCGGGGCGGTGAAAGCGCTCTTCACCATTGCCTGCGCGATGGCTTTACGCACACCCTTCACGGGAATGTGTTCGTCGCGATCGACCGGCCATTCCGGCGTCTGAATATTGCGGAACACGCTGGTCTGGGTCGCGCCGCGCACCACGTCCTCGCGAGTCACGTCGCCGACCGGTCCGGTCGCTTCGACGAGGGAGAGGTCGACACCGAGGTCCTTGGCGAGTTTACGAATGGGCGGCTTGGCCATGACCGGTCCAACGGATGCCGCGCGCCGGGTCGGTTCCAAAGCCTCGACGCGCGCGCGCGCCGGGGCTTTTGGCGCGAGTGTCTCGTGGGCGACGCTCGCGGCGGTGTGCCGACGCCGACGGGTCGGCATGGTAGCGGCGGCGCCGCGGCCGACGAGCACCGGTTCCGGGGCTTCGTCGATGATGCTGGTGCTCGCGTCCACGGTCATCTGGTCAGCGGAACCAGTGTCGGCGGCATCCGCTGCCGCTGAACTGGCATCGGGATTGATCGTGATGATGAGGGTACCCACGTCGACGGTCGTGCCCGCCGCGACCAGAATCTCCGCGACCACGCCCACGAACGGCGACGGCAGCTCGACCAGGGACTTAGCCGTTTCGATCTCGACCAGAACCTGGTTGATCGTCACGGCGTCGCCGGGCGCGACCTTCCACTCAACGATTTCAGCCTCGGTCAGGCCTTCGCCGACATCGGGGAGAGTGAACTTCGACACGCTCATACTGTGCCTTTCCTGCTGCTGGTAAAAGTGAGCATGATCAGTAGGCGAGAACGCGGTCGACAGCTTCCAGCACCCGATCGGGGCTGGGCAGAAAGTGCGTCTCGACGGCGGCCGGTGGAAACGGTGTGTCAAAGCCAGAGACCCGCAGCACGGGCGCTTCGAGCGTGTAGAACGATCGCTCGGCAACCGTGGCGGCAATCTCACTGCCGACACTCACGAAGCCGGGCGCCTCCTGGGTGACCACGAGGCGGCCGGTCTTCTGCACGGAACCCAGAATCGGTCGATAGTCGATCGGGGAGATCGAACGCAGGTCGATGACCTCGAGGCTGATGCCCTCCGCGGTGGCGAGTTCGGCCGCCTGGAGCAGCACGCTTACCATTGCGCCGTGACCGACGACGGTGACGTCGGTGCCGGCCCGAACGACGCGACTGGCGTGCAGCGGTGTTCCGCTTTCATCAAAGCGCACCTCACCCTTGGGCCAGTAGCGGCTCTTGGGCTCGAAGAAGATCACCGGGTCGTCACTGGCGATGGCCTCCTGCATCATCCAATAGGCATCGTGTGGATTGGAGGGGCTGACCACACGCAAGCCGGGAGTGTGCGCGAAGTAGGCTTCCGGGCTCTCCTGGTGGTGCTCAATCGAGCCGATGTGTCCGCCGTAGGGAATACGGATGACCACCGGCATGATGAGCCCGCCCTCGTGGCGGTTGCGCATGCGTGCGAGCTGGCTGGTGATCTGGTCGAAGCCGGGAAAAACGAATCCGTCGAACTGAATCTCGCAGACCGGGCGAAACCCGCGCATGGCCAGGCCGATTGCCGTACCGATGATGCCGGATTCGGCGAGCGGCGTATCGAGCACCCGCTTGTCACCGAATTCGGCGATGAGGCCCTCGGTGACCCGGAATACTCCACCGAGGGGGCCGATGTCTTCGCCCATCAGCAGAACTCTGGGGTCGTCGAGCATTGCGCGACGCAGCCCGGCGTTCAGAGCCTTGGTCATCGGTAGCGAAGCGGAAGCCACGCTCGTGTCTAGTGCAGCGGTCATCAGTTTTTGCCCTCGTCGAAAGATGCTTCGTAGCGTTCCAGCCAGGCTTTTTGCTCAGCCACCAGCGGATGCGGTTCGGCGTAGACGTTGTCGAAGATCACCGATTGCTCCGGACCGGTGATCTCGAGAGCACGACGACGGGCGTCGGCGGCGAAATCGGCCGCTTCGTCATCGACGTCGTCGAGGAATTGCTGCTCGACGCCCAAGCCCTTCAGGTAGCTGCGAAAGCGCACGATCGGGTCGCGGGCCACCCAGTAGGCGAGTTCCTCCGGGTCGCGGTATTTGGTCGGATCATCGGCGGTCGTGTGGGCGCCGACCCGGTAGGTGAGTGCCTCGATCAGCGACGGGCCGTGGCCGGCGCGAGCGTCGTCCATCGACTTTGCCGTGACGGCGAAGCTCGCGAGCACATCATTGCCGTCGATCTGGGTGCCCGGCATGCCGAAGCCAGCGGCACGCAGGTACAGCGGCGTACGGGACTGCCGGGCGACGGGCACCGAGATCGCCCAGTGGTTGTTCTGCAGAAAGAACACCTGTGGCGTCTGGTAGCTCGCCGCGAAAACGAGCGCCTCGTTGGCGTCGCCCTGCGATGATGCTCCGTCGCCGTAGTAGACAATGACGGCCTGATCGGTCTCTGCGTTGCCGGTCGCGGTCGAACCGTCGAGCTGCATGCCCATGGCATAGCCGGTGGAGTGCAGGGTCTGCGAGGCGAGTACGAGGGTATAGAGGTGAAAGTTTCCGTGCTCTTCGGGGACCCAGCCGCCGAGGGTGACACCGCGCAGCATCCGCAGAATATCCACGACGTCAAGGCCACGGATCATGCCGACCACGTGCTCCCGATAAGAGGGAAACACATGGTCCTGCGGCCGGGTGGCGTAGGCGGATCCCACCTGCGCGGCCTCCTGGCCGTGGCTTGGAACCCAGAGAGCGAGCTGGCCCTGACGCTGCAGATTGGCTGCCTCGGTGTCGAACTTCCGCACCACGACCATGTCCCGATAGAAACGTCGGTAGTCAGCTTCGGTGAGGCGGTCGAGGTAGGGCAGAAACTCTTCAGCGGCGGCGCTCGGTTCGAACACCCCGGTCGAAGAAATCATGCGCACGCACGTCTCGGTCCCATCGAGACCAAAAGGTGTGGGCGCTGCAGCAATGCGTGACGCAATTGCTTCGTTTCGAGTGGCTGACACCGTACTAACCTATCTTCCGAGCCGGGTGGCCGACGGGAAGCGCGTCGACAAGATCCGCGCTCATTACTAAGAGTGTCGCTACAGCCTGCTCTTCACCGATCGAGATCCGAATACCTTCAAGCGCGAAGGGACGCACCACCAGGCCAGCTTCGCTGAGGGCCTCGGCGATACTGGTTGTTTCGGCGCCGGTGGGCAGCCAGAGAAAGTTGCCTTGGGGTACCGGGATGTTCCAGCCCTGGTCGATCAGCGCCTGGCAGGTCGCATCGCGACGCGCGGCGATGACTCGGACCCGATCAAGCAACTCTTTCTCGGCCACGAGGGAGGCGATAGCGGCAGCCGCGGCCTGCGCGGTAACCGAGAGGGGGATCGCAGTCGAACGAGCGGCGTTCAGAATGTCCACGGGACCGAGCGCGTAACCAACCCGCAGCCCGGCAAGGCCGTAGGCCTTTGAAAAGGTGCGGAGAACGACAAGGTTGGGGTAGCGGGCCAGCAGTGGCGGGCCGTTGACGGCATCCGCTTGGGTAACGAACTCGATATATGCCTCATCGAGAATGACCAGCAGGTCGGTCGGGACGACGGCCATGAAAGCCTCGAATTCGTCCTTGGTCACGATCGTGCCGGTGGGGTTGTTCGGTGAGCACACGATGACGACCCGGGTGTTGTCGCTGATCGCGGCGGCCATTTCGGGCAGGTCATGGGCGTGATCGGGGCGGTTGGGCACACGCACACTGACAGCACCGGCGACGGTTACGAGTGAGGGATAGGCCTCAAACGACCGCCAGGAGTAAAGCACTTCATCATCCGGGCCAGCAGCAGCGAGAATAAGTTGGGCCAGCAAGGCCACCGAGCCGGAACCGATGTGCACCTGATCGACGCCGATGCTGTACTTGGCGGCGAGGTGCTCGCGCAGAACCAGCGCCGAGGAATCCGGGTACCGGTTGTAGGCCGTTTCGGCCGTAACCGCAGCGATAACCCCCGGCAGCGGGTCGAACGGGTTCTCGTTGCTGGAGAGCTTATAGGCACTGGCATCGGCCGGTTTGCCTTGCTTGTAGGCCGGGAGGGCGACAATCTCCGGGCGCAGGCGGACGGAGGGTCGGTCTGAGAGGCTCACTCGGTGAGTCTACGCCCGGATATATTCGCGATGACGAATGAATGTTTGTCGGACTTTCGCCCGCCGCGAGCCGGTGAGATAGTGGGGCATGGCCAGATTTCTGATCCAACTGATCGTCAACGCGGTAGCCCTGTGGTTCACCGCACTGCTCGTGACCGGCGTGCACGTCACGCCTTACGCGCCGGATGTCGGTGCCAGCGTGCTCACCTATCTGCTCCTTGCGCTGATCTTCGGCTTCGTGAACACGGTGGTCGGCGGTGTGCTGCGTGTCGTGGCTTTTCCGCTGTACGTTTTGACGCTGGGTCTGTTCTCACTCATCGTCAACGGACTGCTCCTGTTGCTGGTGGCGTGGCTCTCCGGGTTTCTGGGGTTCGGCCTTATCGTCGACGGTTTCTGGTGGGGCGTGCTTGGCGCACTCGTTCTCGGCATTGTTTCCTGGCTGCTCGGTCTCATTCTGCGCCCGGTCACCGCGCGCAACTGATCGGGCCGCACCCGCACGCGTCCTACTGTTGCGCAGGGCCTCCCGGCAAGCGGACACCGCGCCACAACACGGCCTCACCCGGTTCGCTCCCGATGATTCCGGTCACAGTGGAACGAAAGCCGCTGAGGTTGTCTTCCGGCGAGGCGTCAATGATGTGCGCCGTCTCCTGATAGGTATCGAGATCGTGAGCAGGCAGCACAGTCCCGGGTAGCGGCTCCTGCACAGCAAACGCTTCGCGCCGAACGAGGAGTCGATCATCGGAATCGAGCAAGCTAGCGCCGCCTATAGCGGTCACGACGTCATCGGTGTGTTCTACCGTCATCGTGGCCACGCCAGGTGGCACCGGAACTCTCGATTCGGGTGCCCCAAAGGTTGCGACCGCCTGCACATTGAACCAGGTGTACGCCGCAACCTGGGTCGTGACCAGCCCGCCCTGAGAATGGCCGGCAAGGACAACCGGATCGGACGGTGCGATTCCAGCCGCTTTCATAGCGTCGATGACAGCCGAGAAGGAGCCCGCATTCTGACGGGCAACCGCAGCAATGTTTGCTGTGAGGTCCCACGGTTCAGTCGACGCGACAGGGTCCCAATCGACCGTTCCACCGACGTAGACCGCCCAGGAAGGGTTGTCAAGTGTGCCGTATTTCTCGATGCGCACCTGCGGCTTGCCCGGGACGGCTCGCGGTATGCGCGCCGCCAGGTCACCGACCCCTGTTGGTGGAGTCGCTCGCGTTGGTGCTCCCACCGCCGCAGCCGTCACCGGACCTTCCTGAAGGAGACCCAGGGCGCGCGCCGCAGCCACAACCCCGAGGGCGGTCTGGGAAACGCCGATCAGTCCTAATCCCTCATCGCCGAATGTACGACCAACAATTCGCGGCATCCCTCCAAGACCAGCGGCGGCATCGTCGATTGATGAGGCCGCTATCCGAACGAGCATCACCACGGCCGGGTTGGTGAGCAAGCGAGGGCTGATCTGCACTCCACCGACTGAGCCGCTCTGCACCGCTGACGGAGATTGCGTGGTTCCGTAACGGCGCATCAGTTCGAGGGTGAGAATCCCGGTCAGGGCGACACCGACCGGCGTGCTGTACAGCGCCAACAAACAGGCACGAACAAGACTGCCAAGACCGTGAGCCATGTCTGCGGCACTAAGCAGCGCGAGTTTTTGCGCCAGCCGCTCCGCATAGCCATAATTTCGGGCTGCTGCCCGGAGATAACTCGCGACGTCCGAACACAGCGTCGCGAGTTGCTGGAGCCTGCCGGCCGCCTGCAGAAGATCCGGCCAGGGATCCTGTCCAAGCCAGTTCGCCGGCCACATCGGATCCAAATTTCGAATGCGATAGGCGCGGTTAGCCCAGTCGGCGGCATCGTCGTGGAGTGCGTCCACGAATTGGGACTGAGCCAGAATGGCATCCGTTGCCACGATGGCGGTGCCACCCACCGAGACAACCAGGTCACCGTCTTCCAAGCCATCACTCACGCTCGACACATCTGCTCCTCCTCGTGAATGTGACTTCGAACACTGGCGAGCGCCTCATCGAGATAGTGCAAAACCACATCGACGTCTCCGAGCATTTCGGCCACACGGCACGAGTATTCGCGCTGCGAGCGCGAACTCCAGACATCACTGGGGTCGAGCATGCTCAGGTGTCGACGGCCCGCTGTTATATCTGCGTACAGCGCAAAGAGAAGATCCCGCTGGGTGCGCAACATGGCCAGACGTTCAGAACGACTCTGACCGTGCAACAGCATCTCCACACCGTCCATGACACCTCCTCGTCAGGGATGATCGTCGCAGAATGAGCGATTCTGCCGGCTGACCCGCGCGCAATCTGTGCACAGACACCAAAACCTGGGCGTGTGGAGAAGACGAAACTGCTCCACAATGGACGGCATGCCCTTCGCGTCTCTCACCCCCGATGAGTCGACGCCGTTTCGAATCATTTTCGTCTGTACGGGTAACATCTGCCGATCGCCCATGGCCGAGGTCGTGCTTCGCGACCTCGTCACGAAGCTTGGTCTTGGTCGTCTCATCGCGAGCAGTTCAGCTGGGACCGGAGACTGGCACGTGGGTGAGCAAGCCGACGGTCGCACGATCACGGCCCTGGCCAAGCGCGGCTACGACGGCAGCCACCATCGGGCCCGACAGTTTGACCCGCTGTGGTTCGCTGAGCACGACCTTGTCGTCGTCCTCGACCGCAGCCAGGAGCGCATCCTGCGTAACTGGGCACTGGAGGATCGCGATCGCTCCAAGGTGCGCCTGCTGCTGAGCTTTGACGCCGAGCAGGCCGCCCTGTTCGACGTGCCAGACCCGTACTATTCCGACGATGCGTTGTTTGACGCCGTATTGGGCATGATTGAGAGGGCAAGTCACGCACTTGTGAAACAACTTGCACCCGCAATTCGACAGGGAGTCCAATGAGTCACCTACCCGTACAGGTTTTGAGCCCACTAGATGGCCGCTATCGAGCCGCCGTTTCCGATCTGGGCGAGTTCCTGTCCGAGGCCGGTCTCAACCGCGCCCGTGTGCGCGTCGAGGTGGAGTGGCTGATCACCCTCACCGACCGCAGTCTGTTTGGTTCCGCGCCCCTCAACACCCAACAGAAACTCGCCCTGCGCTCCCTCGTGACCGACTTCGGTCAGGCCGAGATTGACGAACTGGCCACGCTTGAGGCGACCACCCGTCACGACGTCAAGGCCGTCGAATACCTCGTTCGTCGACGCCTGGGAACGCTAGGCCTCGGTCACATCAGCGAACTCACCCATTTTGCCGCCACCAGCGAAGACATCAATAACCTCTCCTACGCCCTGACCGTTCGTGACGCCGTCCAGACCGTCTGGCTACCTAAGCTGAGCTTGGTCATTGATGCGCTGCGTAGAAACGCGCTCGAATTTCGAGCGGATGCAATGCTGGCGCGCACCCATGGACAGCCCGCGACGCCGACAACCATGGGAAAAGAACTTGCTGTGTTCGTTTACCGGCTCGAGCGCATCGTGCGTCAGATCAATGCCGGTGAGTATTTGGGCAAGTTCAGCGGCGCTACCGGAACCTTCGCCGCGCACGTGACTGCGGAGCCCTCTGTCGACTGGCCTGCGCTGTCACGCGAGTTCGTCGAGGGCCTTGGTCTCGGGTGGAACCCACTCACGACCCAGATCGAATCGCATGACTGGCAGGCCGAGCTGTATTCGCGCACGTCCCACGCGAACCGCATTCTGCACAACCTGGCCACCGACATCTGGACCTATATTTCTATTGGCTACTTCCGCCAGATCCCCCAGGTTGGCGCCACCGGTTCTTCCACGATGCCGCACAAGATCAATCCGATTCGATTCGAAAACGCGGAGGCCAACCTCGAACTGTCCTGCGCCATCCTGGACTCGCTCGCGGCGACTCTCGTGACCAGCCGCCTGCAGCGTGACCTCACCGACTCGACCACCCAGCGCAATATCGGTGTCGGCTTTGGGCATTCATTGCTCGCGCTTGATAACATTCTGCGGGGCCTGGGCGAGATTGATATTGACCGTGCGCTTCTCGCTAGCGACCTCGACTCCAACTGGGAAATTCTGGGAGAGGCGATTCAGACCGTGATTCGTGCCGAGGTCTCGGCGGGGCGCTCATCGATTGAAGACCCATACGCGCTGCTCAAGGAGCTGACCCGCGGTAAGCGCATCACGAGCGCCGACCTCGCCGAGTTCGTGTCAGCCCTCGACATCGGCGCCGCGGCCAAGGCCCGGCTCCTGGCCCTGACCCCGGCCACCTACGTCGGTCTCTCCGACACCTTGGTTGATTATCTGCCCTGATCAGCCGCCGGCTACACAAGAGCACCGTCATCGAAACCGATGACGGTGCTCTTGTGTAGCCGCACGTTGGCTAGTGGCCGTTTTGCTCATCAAGGTCACTTTGCTCCGACGCGTTCGGTTTCATACCGAGCACGAGCATCGCGATCACCACGAGCGCCACGATAAACGTCACACCGAGCCCGATGACGGAGAGTATGAGTTCGCGTGTGGTCCCGAGAATGGTCAACCCGACGAAGAGGGCCATCCCGGCAGAGATTGCAAGCAATTCGACCGGCTTCAACCGATCAGAACGGCTCGGCTGGTGCGCCGGGTCGGGGGTACCAGGAGTCTTTTTGGTCACAGGGAGTCCAAATCATTGGTTGCGGTGTTCGCGGGGGCGGCGTCTGCTGGTGCCGTGGCATCAGAACGCTGTCGCGGAGAATCCCCTTTGAGGGACAGCCCGGCAATCGGCAGGAATACAACGAGAAAGACCAGGTAGGCGCCGAACAACCCGACCGAGACAACCGGGTTGGGCGGAAGCAGTAGAAGGAGCAGGGCGAGTACCGCTGCGCCGATGCCGGTGAAGAGCCAGTCCTTGGCGGGCAGGGGACGTGAGCGCACCCGGATGCCGGCATAGATTTCGAGCAGACCAGTGACGGCTCCCCAGACGCTCACGACGAAGAGAAAAAGCCCGTGTCCACCCGTGTGGAAACCGAGGGCCAGCGCCCCAGCAATCATGCTCACGACGCCATGAATGAGAAACAGGCTGCGGTCGGTGGTAACGGTCAGGGAGCGAGGCCCGACCAGCACGAGAAGCAGGCCGCTCGCCAGGGCGAATGCGCCGAAAACGATGAGACCCAGCTGCGCGGAGTGATCGCGGTTGAATGTGATGATGATGGCTGGGATGACTGCGATCATGGCGCGCCCGACGGGCACGGCCCAATAGCGGGGCCCGACGCTTGATGGTACCTGCGCGTTCGCCACGCACGACCTCTTTCGTTGCAAGGTTGGACAGTTCTAGTCTACGCGGCGACACCGCCCAGATCTGCGAGCGGGCTGCACGTGCTGATGCCCCGAGCGCGGTGCGAACTACCCGCCCGCCACCATGTCGGCGAAGCGTGAGTAGTGTCCGTGAAAGGCAACCGTGACGGTGCGCGTCGGGCCGTTACGGTGCTTGGCCACGATGAGGTCGGCCTCGCCGGCACGCGGGTTGTCTTTCTCGTAGGCGCTTTCGCGATGAAGCAAAATAACCATGTCGGCATCCTGCTCGAGTGAACCCGACTCACGAAGGTCAGAAATGGCCGGCATCTTGTCAGCGCGCTGCTCTGGCCCACGGTTGAGCTGGGATAACGCAATCACCGGAACCTGCAGCTCTTTGGCGAGCAGCTTGAGAGCGCGCGAAAACTCGCTGACCTCTTGCTGGCGTGACTCGACTTTCTTGCCACTGGTCATCAGTTGCAGATAGTCGATGATGACCATCTTGAGACCGACCCGCTGCTTGAGTCTGCGGCACTTGGCGCGGATCTCGACCAGGGTCATGTTCGGGCTGTCGTCGATGTAGAGCGGTGCGTCGTTGATGCGGCCGCGTGTAGCGGCAATCGTGGTCCAATCGCGCGCCTCAACGGTTCCTTTGCGCATGCTCTGGAGAGGAACGGAAGCTTCCGCCGCGAGCAGGCGCATCGCAATTTCGCTGCGCCCCATTTCGAGTGAGAAGAAGATGCTCGGCATATTGTGGTGGATGGACGCCGAGCGTGCAAAGTCGAGGGCGAGGGTGGACTTACCCAACGCCGGACGAGCCGCCACGATGATGAGCTGGCCACCGTGGAATCCGTTGGTCAGTTCATCGAGGTCGGCAAACCCCGTGGGGACGCCGCTCATCTGGCCGTCTTTGAGCTTGGCGGCCTCGATTTCTTCGATCGCCGCCGTCACAGCATCGGTGAGCGGAACGTAGTCCTCCGTCTGGGTCCCCCCGGTGACGGCATAGATTTCGGCCTGCGCGGTGTTGACGAGGTCGAGAACCTCCCCTTCTGCGGCGTAGCCCATCTGGGCAATACGGGTGCCAGCCTCGACCAGACGGCGCAGCAGCGCTCGTTCGGCCACGATGGTCGAGTAGAACCCCGCATTGGCAGCGGTGGGCACCAGGCTCGTCAGGGTGTGCAGGTAGTCCGCGCCGCCGGCCCGCGAAAGTTCACCGACTTTGGTGAGCTCATCGGTGACGGTGATCACGTCGGTCGGCTCGCCTTGGGCGTAGAGCGAGAGAATGGCGTCGAAGATGATCTCGTGCTTGGGGATGTAGAAGTCGCCGCCCCGCACGGTCTCGACAACGTCGGCAACAGCGTCTTTGCTGAGCATCATGCCACCGAGGGCGCTCTGTTCTGCGAGGAGATCGTGGGGCAGTGCTCGCTCCGACTTCCAGGCTTCAGCGGAACGCTCGTTGCGACCGGGTCCACCACTCGCTGACAAACCGTACTCATTTGACGCTGGCTGATTTGCCAGGCCCAGGTGAGCGATTGACACTCGGCACCTCTTTCTCTGTCGTTCTCATAGGTGTATCAGGGCCCACCGACACGAGACGGGACACACCAGCCTGAGCGAGATGCCGACACTGAATTACCCTAAAGAGCCAGCGGCACCCGCCACAAACCCCCCTGTGGATAACCTTGTGGATAATCTGCGCGAAACGCCGTGGAGATTGTGCAGAACCTGTGCACTCACCTGTGGACAAATATTAAAATTTGCCGAATAAAACTACTTTGATCAGGCTTTTTAATTACTCACATGGCTGTGAGTAAAGTACCTTCAATAAACCCTTGAACCTTGCCGATACGAATGCTCACCTGTGCACAAAAGCAGCGGGTCAATCCCCAAAAACGATCGTTAACGCCCCGTAGCGGGGGATTCCTTGAGGAATCCCCCGCTACGGGAGTAGGTGAAAGCTGCCGGCCGTACAGCACCGGACCCACCGAGGTGCGTTGTTACTTGGCGGCGACGACCACGAGGGTGATCGTGGCGCTGAGCTCGTCACGAAGACGAACCGTTGCCGTGTGCTCACCGGTCAGCTTGATCGCGGTGAGTTCGATCTTGCGCTTGTCGACCGTACCGAGGCCAGCGGCTGCGACGGCGTTAGCCACATCCGTGGTCTTGACCGAACCGAACAGACGCCCGCCGGCGCCGGCCTTGACGACCAGGGTGACCTTGGTGTTCTCAAGCTTGACCTTGAGTGCCTCGGCCTCTTCGAAGGTGGCGTGCTCGCGCGCTGCGCGGGCGGCCTTGATCTGCTCGATCTGCTTCTCGCCACCACGGGTCCACGCAACAGCGAAACCCTTGGGAACGAGATAGTTACGAGCAAACCCGTTCTTGACGTCTACGACGTCGCCGGGTGCACCGAGGCCGGAGACCTCATGCGTCAGAATCAATTTCGACATTTGGTTTCCTTACCGGCCTGAGCCTGCGTAGGGCAGCAAAGCCATTTCGCGAGCGTTCTTGACGGCACGGGCGATGAGGCGCTGTTCCTGGACGGAGACGCCTGTGATGCGGCGGGCGCGGATCTTTCCACGCTCGGAGATGAACTTGCGCAGGGTGGGGACATCTTTGTAATCGATGACACCAACCCGAATCGACTTCGCGGGAGCGGCGTTCTTGCCACCCTTAGCTCCGCGAAGCGGCTTGCGGCGGTCGCCGCTCGACTTTCCAGCCATGATTTCCTTACTTTCTCAAAAAAGATGTTAGCTACGCGCCAGGCGTGGCTTAGAAGGGGGTCTCGTCGCTGAAGTTGCCTGGACTGTTCCAGACGTCTCCACCGGACGCTGCGGGCGCAGCCGCCTTGGCGGGGGCGCTGGGTGCCCACGGCTCATCGTTGCCCTGACCACCAACAGCGGGAGCGCCGCTGCGGGGGCCGGACGACTGCGCGCGAGTGAGGGAAGCGGTGGCGTAGCGCAGAGAGGGACCAATTTCGTCGATCTCGAGCTCCATGCTCGTGCGCTTTTCACCTTCCTTCGTCTCGTACGAACGCTGCTTGAGACGCCCGGAAGCGATGACACGCGACCCCTTGGTCAGTGAACCCGCCACGTGCTCGGCGAATTCACGCCAAACGCTCGCACGCAAAAACAGCGCATCGCCATCTTTCCACTCGTTAGCCGCACGATCGAATGTGCGCGGAGTGGAAGCGATGGTGAAGTTGGCAACCGCCAGCCCGTTCTGCGTGTAACGCAGTTCCGGGTCGCTGGTGAGGTTTCCCACCACGGTGATTACGGTCTCGCCGGCCATGGGCTACTTGTCGCTTGCCTTGTCGGCAACAGCGGCCGGAGCCGGAGTGGCCCTGGCAGCAGCAGGCTTGGCGGCAGCAACCTTCGCGGAGGGGACCGCGGTGGAGGCGGCAGCAACCGGAGTGGACGCGTCGACCTTGGCGGCAACCGGAGCAGCAGCGGCCGAAGCCTCGACTGCATCGGCGACGACAGGCTTCGCAGCAGCAGCAGCAACCTTGGCCGCCGGAGCGGCAGCGGCTGCGGCAGCAGCTTCAGCCTTGGCCGCGATGACCTTGGGGTTGGCAGCCTTGCGGGCAGCCTTCTCTGCGGCCAGCTTGGTAGCGACGACGACCTGGGCAATGCCCTCTTCGGCGCGGAGCACCTTGGTGCGCATGACTGCCTCGGACAGGCTCAGCTGGCGGTCGAGCTCGACCGTGGCTGAGGCGTTCGCGGTGAAGTCGACGACGGCATAAATGCCTTCGGTCTTCTTGTTGATCTCGTATGCGAGACGACGACGACCCCAGACATCAACCTTGTCAATGGTTCCACCATCGTTGCGAACAACGTTGAGGAACTTGTCAAGGCTGGGAGCTACGGTGCGCTCATCGATCTCGGGATCGAGGATAACCATTAGTTCGTACTGATGCATGACTAACCCACCTCCTTCGGACTAAAACGGCTACAGACTTTCTGTAACAGGAGGGTTGTGCATGTGCTGAACGCGGAGGCCAGGAATCCGGCACGCAGGCAACCTGCCCAGACTACCGGATACCGACTCGTTGCGCCAGTTGATCCGCCGGTCTACTCGGTCAGAGTCGCGTTTGCCGCGTTCTGGGCGGCGAGCACGCCCTGGTGCACCGGGATGCGACCGAGGAAGACCTCGTCAAGCAGTGGCCGCATGGCGTTCTCGGCGGCCGGCCAGCCAGCCCCGCGCGGCGCCGGCGCCGTTCCGGCAGCCAAAACGTCGTAGAACGGGCTGATGTCGACCTTCTCGGCGGCCCAGTAAGCAGCGTATGCCGGCTGCGCGGCCAGCACGGCCGGAGACGCTGCGCCGGACGCGCCGATGTATTCGGAGCCGGCAGCGCTCCCGAGCCATTCCAACACTCGCTGAGTTTCCGCCGGGTGCTCCGATGAAGCATTTCCGGCAGCAGCAATGCCATCGACTCCGCTGATCGCGCCGGCGGGACCGCTGGGAAGTCGCACGATGCCCCAGTCGAAGTTCGCCCCTGCACTCACATTGGCGAGGTTGTACACCCCGCTCTGGAACAGGGCCATCTTGCCCTGCAGAAACTGCTCGCGGCTGAAATCGCCGTTGGTGTTTGTATCGGCGGCCGACGGAGCGACGTGCCATTTGTTCATGAGATCGACGAGGTACTGGAATGACGTGAGGCCCGGGTCAGACGCGAAGGCATACTGATTCGATTCGTCCTGGAACTCGGCGCCACCGGAGGCCAGATAGTTCAGCACCATCGCCTGCAGGTCGTAGCCAGCGTTGTAGCCGTATTGGCTGAGGTTGGAGCCGTCGAACGCTGCACTGTCGGCCGTATTCCCGTTGTAGTCCTTGGTGAGTTTCTGCAGCACGCTGATGAGGGTGTCAGTGTTCCCGGTGGGATCCCAAGTGAGCGCAGATACGTCTTCAGCGCTCAGGCCGGCATCACCGAGCAGGTCGGCGTTGTAATAGACCGCTATGCCGGGGTCGGCCAGCTGCGGTACTCCCCACAGCGTGGCATCCCGGGTGTACTGAGCCACGACGGCTGGAACCCAGCCGGCCTGGGCATCCACTGGAATGGCGGTCGTAATGTCGAGCAGGGCGCCCGCGTCGGCATAGGCAGGATAGCTGCCTCCATCGACCCAGAACACGTCCGGGGCACTGTCACCGGCGACGTCGGTGCGCAGCTTCTCGAAGTAGTCGTTCCACGGCACGATCTCGACGTCGACATGGATGTCGGGATTGTCCTGTTCGAAGGCGGTGAAAGACTCTTCGTAGGCGGCAGCGACCTGTTCGTCCCACAGGCGCACGGTCACCGTTGTCGCCGTGTTTCCCGTGTCAGAGTCGAAGAAATTCAGTGCGGCGACAGCCCCGGTGATGACGAGCAGCACGGCGAGCGCGCCCGCAGCAATGATGGTGGAACGCTTGGCCATGATGTCCTTTGTTGACGGATCGAACCTCCCCAGTGGACCAGCCTACGCAGATCCCGTGATGGTGATCGACCGCACGAAGCTGCGCTGGAACATCAGGAACAGTGCAAGGAGCGGAACGAGCGCGAGCGTGGTGGCCGCCATCACGAGTGTCCAGTTGCCGTTGAACTGGCTTTGCAGGCTGGCTGTGGCCACGGTCACGACCCGCCATTCGGCACCGGTCGTGACCACGAGCGGCCACATGAAACTGTTCCAGTGGCTCACGATTGTGATGAGGGTCAGGGTAGCGATGATCGGGTGGGACAGCGGCACGACGATCTCGACCAACACGTCGAGCGTGTTCGCCCCATCGAGCCGGGCAGCATCGATGAGTTCCTGGGGAATTCCCCGAAAATATTCGCGCAGCAAAAAAATCGCATAAGGGGAAGCGAACGCGAATGGCAGCACGAGACTCCAAAACGAGTTGCGCAGCCCGGCCTCGGTCATCATGAGGTACAGCGGCACGACAAGCACGACCGGCGGAATCATCAGGGTCGACAGATACACCCAGAACAGCACCTGGCGACCGGGAAACTCGACCCGGGCGAAGGCATAGGCGGCGAGGATCGAGCAGATCAACTGCCCGACCAGAATCAGCACGGCCGCAAGTACCGTAATCAGGATGGCGCGCCCGAATTGGGCCGGACCGTTCAGCAGCAGCGCAAAGTTCTCCAGGGTGAACGGGTCAGGCCAGCTCAGCGCCGACTGCTGCGCGAACTGCCCACGCGTCTTGAACGCGGTCAAGATACTCAGCAGGAACGGGCCGAGGGTGAATACGGCGCCAAGGACCAGCACCAGGTAGACAGCGGCCGTGGTGGAGAATTTAGTCCATCTCATAGGTGACCCTCCGGCGAAAATAGAGCTGCTGGGCGAGGGTGATGACAACCAGGATGACCAGCAGGACGACGGCCATGACGGCCGCGCGTCCGAGGTCGAAGGCGTCGAAAGCTTCGTAGTAGATGCGCGCGGCCACAACATCCGTCGATCGTGCCGGGCCGCCCTGGGTGAGCGCGTACACCTGGTCGAAGACCTGAAAGGCCGAAATAACGGTGGTGACCAACACAAAGAACATCGTTGGACGCAATAGGGGCAGCTTGATGTGCCAGAACATCTTGGCCGCGCCGGCCCCGTCGATGCGGGCCGCCTCGAGAATCTGCCCGGGAATGTTGAGCAGCCCGGCCATGAAGAACAGGGTGACGTAGCCGACGTTGGTCCAGATCACCACTGCAGCCACGGCCGGCAGCGCCAGTGCGGGGTCACTGAGCCACTCGACGCGCTGCCCGAGCAGGGTGTTGAGTGCCCCGTCAGTGGGCGCGAGGATCCATTTCCACACCACTCCGAGAGCGAGTGGTGCGCAAATCCACGGCAGTACATAGACGGTGCGAAACCAGGCCGACCCCGGCAGACCGCGCGTAAGCAGAGTGGCCGCGGCGAGTCCGATCAGGGTTTGAATCGGGACCACGAGCGCGACAAAGATGAGCGTTACCAGCAGTGAATTTCCAAAGACACCGTCACTGAGAACGGATCGGTAGTTCTCGAGACCGACGAAGGTGATCGGGCCGATCAGGTCCCAGCTCTGAAAGCTGAGCCAGAGCACGACGAGCACCGGCAGCAGGAGAAAGCAGACTACGCCGAACAGACTGGGCGCGAGCAGGGCATAGCCGGTGATCGCACTGCGTCGACGCAGGCTGCCTTTACTGGACACGCTCCGCCCACCAGTGAGTCAAACGGCGGGTGGCTTCTTCCTCACCCAGCGGGCCGTCATCAAGTCGTTGCTCGAGCAGATAACGATAGGCCTCGCCCACCTCGCGCCCCGGTTTCACGCCAAGCACGACCATGATCTGTTCACCGTCGAGGTCGGGGCGCACGGCGCCGAGCTCTTCCTGCTCGTTCAGCGCGGCAATACGCTGTTCCAGGTCGTCGTACGCGAAACCGAGCCGGTCGGCCTTGCGCCGGTTGCGGGTCGTGACGTCGGCACGGGTGAGAATGTGCAGCCGTTCCAGCTGATCCCCAGCGTCGCGCACATATCGGCGGACGGCAGAGTCGGTCCAGGCTCCCTCGGTGTAGCCGAAGAAGCGCAGGTGCAACTCGATCAAGCGAGCGACAGCGTTGATGGTGTCATTGTCGAAGCGCAGGGCGCGCAGTCGCTTCTTCGCCAGCTTCGCCCCGACCACGTCGTGGTGATAGAAGCTCACCACTCCACCCGGTTCGAGTTTGCGGGTGGCCGGCTTGCCGATGTCGTGCAGCAGCGCGGCGAGGCGCACAATCAGGTCGGGAGCCTCAAGGTTGCCGCGTGATTTCTCATAGCCCATGGCCTGCTCCAGCACGGTGAGGCTGTGCTGGTACACGTCCTTGTGATGGTGGTGCTCGTCGATCTCCAATTGCAGCCCGGGAATCTCGGGGAGCACGATCTCGGCCAGGCCCGACTCCATGAGCACTTCGATGCCGGCGCGTGGGTCCTTCGAGACCAACAGTTTCGACAGTTCGTCACCGATGCGTTCGGCCGACACGATACGAATGCTCTCCCGCATCTTCTCCATGGCCAGCGCGGTGTCAAGGTCCAGCGTGAAACCCAGCTGCCCGGTGAACCGAGCCGCGCGCAGCATCCGCAGCGGGTCGTCTCCGAAAGAAACCTCCGGAGTGCTCGGGGTGCGCAGTCGTTTGGCCAGCAGGTCGTCGATGCCGCCGGCCGGATCGACGAGCGTCAACTGGGGCAGGCGCAATGCCATCGCGTTGACGGTGAAGTCGCGGCGCAGCAAGTCGGCTTCCAGGTGGCGTCCGAACACGACGTCGGGCTTGCGGGTGGTGCCGTCGTAGCTGTCGGCTCGATAGGTGGTGATTTCCACGGTCTCGCCGGCCAGGCTGGCACCGATCGTGCCGTATGCCCGGCCGATGTCCCACTGCGCTTCCGACAGTGGCTTGACGAGCGCGAGGATCTGGTCGGGGGTTGCATCCGTGGTGAAATCCAGGTCGTGCAGTGGACGATCAAGGAACGCATCGCGCACCGGACCACCGACCAGAGCGAGTTCATGGCCGGCCAACGCAAATGCGTTCGCCAGACGGGATACCGTGGGAGTGGCAGCCAGGTCGCCCAGTCGTGCGAGGGCTGCCGCGACGCTCTGCATAAGCCCCATATTAGTTGGCATCCTGGGGCGCGCAGTCGCGGTGCAGGCCGCTCTAGGTCGGTACGCCGTAGAATCCCCTTATGGTGGCCGAGTCAGATCCCGCGCATCGGCCCGCGCTAACGGTTGCCGCGTGCGCTGCCGTGCGCCCGGCCGGACGCGGGTTAGGTCATCGGGGATTGCTTTCGATCACGGCGTTTCTGGCAGGATTGCTCACCTTGGCCGCCCTGATTTTGGCACCGACGTTCTCTCTTCCAGTGGCCCACTCCAACACGGAGAACAGCATGGTCACGAGCGCCGCAACCCCCGAAAACACCATTCGCGTCACCGTCTCTCCGACCACTTCGCCGCAATTGACGCCAGGCCAGGATCTGATTCTGACGGTGACCGTGCACAACAACACGGATGCTGACATTCCGACCGGCCGCATCGATGTGTACCTCGCGCAACTCGCGCTCACCACACGAGCTGCGCTCGATAGCTGGCTGCGGCCCAATGAGGACACAAACTCCGGCGACCAACTGGTGAGCGTGCCAACGACAGAAGTTATTCCGGCTCGTGCCAGCACGAACCTCAGCATCACGGTTCCGGCCGAGGCCATTGGATTGACCGACCGAAACGCATGGGGATCCCGTGGGCTCGCCGCGATCCTCACTGTGGCTGACGTAATTCAGGCGCAGGGCCGCGGCACATTTGTCTGGTCGCAGGGCAGCGCCATCACCCCGGTCGAGCTGGCTTCCATCTTGCCGATCACGACCCCGGAAAGCGCGACCGGCCTGATCACCTCGAAGGCGCTCGAGGCGTACACAAGCTCGGTCGGTCTGCTCTCTCGCCAACTGGATGCCGCCATAGATACCCCTACGGCAACGATCGCCCTTGATCCGCAGATCATCGCCTCGATTCGCGTGCTCGGCACCGCAGCTCCGGCGTCGGCCGTGGCTTGGCTCGACCGCCTGGCCGGGGCGAGCAATGACATTTTTCCACTCGGTTACGCGGATGCTGACATCGCGTTGCAAGCGCAGGCCGGAGCCACGACGCTGCTCGCGCCAACCTCTTTCCTGTCGGCGATTGACGCCAATCTGTTTGTCGTGCCCTCGGCCGCACCACTCCCTGAACCCACGACCAGACCGACCGATGTGCCCAGCATCACGTCCCGTAACAGGGCCACAACTGCCCCCTCCCCAACGCCCACCCCGACTCCGACATTGGAACCCGGTGCAACGGTCATTCCCTCGACCAGTGACCTGTTGGCGTGGGATTACACGAGCACCGCGATCGGGTGGCCGGTCGCCGGGCACGTTGCGCGCACCGACCTCGGCGTGTTTGCCGCGAGCGGCCAAACCACGACCATCCTCTCCAGCGGCAACGTCGAACAATCCGACGTCTTCACCCCGAACGCCGCGTTCACTCTTCCGGGCGGGCTGGCCCTCGTCAGTGACTCCGTGCTCTCGACCGCCGTCCGTGCCGCCGCCGAGGCAACGACCGAGGACGAGTGGCGGGTCAACATCTCCGAAGCTGCTTCGCTTTTGGCGATCGTGTCTGCGGAGAACCCCAACGCGGCACGCACGATGTTGGTCACTTTCGATCGCAGCAGCCCGGCGAGTGCGACCCGGATCGCTCAGACCCTCGCGGCGCTCGATTCTACGGCTTGGTCGAACGCGGCTCCGCTGCAGTCAGCCGTGAACTCCGCCCCGGCCACCACGGTGACGTTTCACGACCAGGCCATTGACAGCAACCGGGTCACGCTCGCCCGCTCCCTGTTGCAGCGCGAGGGGGCGATCGCTGAATTCGCCACCATTTTGGCCGACCCTATCGCGTTCACCGCGCCGGCACGACTGAATTTGCTGGCCCTTCTGGACACGACCTGGGCTTCGCAGACAGCGGCCTGGGATATGCAGGTCCAGGCGAGCCTTGCTGCTTCCTTCGACCTGATTCACGCCGTGACCGTCACCACCCGTGGACCGATTATTGTGGTGGGCAGCAAGGTCGACCTCCGCATCACGCTCAATAACGCTTTGGACCAAGCCGTCACCGTGCGCGCGGAGATTGTGCCCTCCAACGGTCGACTCGTTGTCGGTGACACCCTCGAGACTATTATTCAGCCCAACTCCGCACAGGCGGTTTCCGTGCCGGTCAGCGCTGCCGTCGGTAATGGCGACGTCGTCTTGCGAGTCACTTTATTCACCCTGAACGGCACTCCGCTGGGCCAGCCGGCCCCCATCGACGTCAGCGTGCGCGCCGACTGGGAAGGAGTCGGCGCCAGCATCTTCGCGGTCCTCGTGGTCGCCTTCTTCGGTTTCGGCATCTGGCGTAACATCGTGCGCCGGCGCCGGGAACGCGCCGGTGAGGAATCCGCTCCTGCAGGCGACAAGGTGTTGCCGGAGGAAAAATCCGATGTCTGACACCGTGACCGGAACCGGCGGAATCGGTCGAGCGAGTGCGTTCCTGGCCTCGGGCACGATCGTGTCGCGCATTCTCGGCTTCGTCAAGGTCATCGTGCTCGCCGCCATAATCGGCCAGTTCGGCGCCGCTGCCGACACTTTCGCGATCGCCAATCAGCTGCCGAATACGATCTATGTGATCGTCGCCGGCGGAATCCTGACGGCCGTTCTGGTTCCGCAAATCGTTCGGGCCAGCCTGCACGCCGACGGCGGCACGGCGTACATCAACAAACTGCTCACGCTGGCTTTGGTCGTGCTGTGTGCGACGACCCTCGCGGCTACCCTGTTGGCCCCGATCATCACCGGGTTCATCGGCTTGAACCTGCCACAGAACGAGAAGGCGCTGGCCGTGGCATTCGCCTACTGGTGCCTTCCGCAAATGTTCTTCTATGGCCTCTACACGCTGCTGGGCGAAGTCCTCAACGCCCGCAAATCCTTCGGACCATTCACGTGGGTGCCGGTGCTCAACAACCTCGTAGCCATCGCCGGCCTGGTCGTTTTCGCGACGCTGTTTCGCCCCGACCCATTCGGTGATCGTTCGGCTGCCGAGATCACATCGGCCATGGTCGCTGTGCTGGGAGGCAGCGCCACCCTCGGCGTGATCACCCAGGCCGTCGTGCTGTTCTATTTTTGGCATCGCATCGGTTTGCGCTATCGCCCGGACTTCCACTTTCGCGGCGTCGGTCTCGGGGCCGCAGGAAAAATGGCGAGCTGGACCTTCGGCATGCTGCTGCTCACCACTTTCGCGGGCATCGTCGAAACGCAAGTCGTGACGCTGGCACACGGTAAGGCATCCGTTGCCGTTCTCGCCACCGCCTGGCTGATCTTCATGCTGCCGCACTCAGTGATCACGGTGTCGGTCGCGACGGCCTACTTCACCCGCATGAGCGAACATGCCGCACGCGGTAATTGGACTCTGGTAAAAACGGATGCCTCGAGCGCGATTCGGGGAACGTCGTTGGTGATCGTGCTCGCTGCGGCCGTCATTGCGGTCTGCGCCTACCCTTTCGCTGCCGTCTTCGTGGCACCATTCGACCAGGTGCAATCGATCGGCAACGTCATCATTGCGTTCATTCTGGGACTCGTGCCGTTCTGCGTGTTGTTCGTTGTGCAACGAACTTTTTATGCTCTCGGCGACACACGCACACCGTTTTTTTTCACCCTGTTCCAGGTCGTTCTGCTGGTCTGCGCCGTGGTGGCATGCGCGTGGCTGCCAACAGACTGGATTGCCGTGGGCATCGCCGGTTCAATCACTGTGACCGGCACGCTGCAGGCCATTCTGGCCGCGCTGCTCCTGCGCCGTCGAATGCACGGTATCGACGGGCGCCGTATTCTTCGCAGCCTGGTGAAATACCTGGTCGCCGTCATCATTCCATTGGCTGCGGGTCTGACCCTCATGGTGATCCTGGGGGGCGGTGTCGAGAATGGCTTCGCGGTGTCCTCGAGGCTCTCGGCGATGGTCTCCATGGCTCTGATCGGTATGATCATGGCCGCGAGCTACTTCGGCCTGCTGCTGCTCATGCGCAGCGACGAGCTCACAGCGTTCCTGACGCCCTTGCGTGAACGATTGCGCCGCTGAGTACCACGATGCGCGCAGTCGCCCCAGCGCCGGGGTGAAGGCTGCACCCGGTTTTACCCAACCCGTGCCGGTGCAGCGCATCCAAGCTGGGAAGCCATGGAATAGCAGCCGATTAGGATGTGTTGTATCGAAGCGTGAGGCGGGATATTGCCCGTCTTGCCCATTACTGCAAGGAGCGTGCGCGTGCGTCAGATCATCATCATCGGTTCCGGACCGGCCGGCTACACGGCGGCGATTTACGCCGCCAGGGCCAACCTCAAACCGTTTCTGGTCGCCAGTTCGGTGGAGGCCGGCGGTGAATTGATGAACACGACCGACGTCGAGAACTTTCCCGGCTTCCCGGAAGGCGTCCAGGGCCCCGACCTGATGACCAAAATGCAGGAGCAGGCGGAACGCTTCGGCACCGAGGTCGTCTATGACGACGTCGAATCTATTGACCTGTCGGGACCCATCAAGACGGTCACCCTCGGCAACGGTGACGTTGAGCAGGCGCTCACGGTCATTTTTGCCACCGGTTCCGCTTACCGCAAGCTGGGCCTCAGTGATGAAGAACGTCTCTCCGGCCGCGGCGTCTCCTGGTGTGCCACCTGCGACGGTTTCTTCTTCAAGGGCAAAGAAATTGCCGTGATCGGCGGTGGAGACTCCGCTATGGAAGAAGCCACGTTCCTCACCCGGTTCGCCTCGAAGGTGCACGTCATCCACCGCAAGGGTGAATTGCGCGCATCGAAGATCATGCAGGAACGTGCCTTCGCAAACGACAAGATCGAATTCACTTGGAATTCCGAGGTCGTCGGCATCACCGGCACCGACGCTGTCGACGGCCTCACCCTGCGCGACACGGTCTCTGGAACCGAAACCAGCCTGCCTGTTGGTGGTGTGTTCGTGGCGATCGGCAACGATCCACGCACGCACCTCGTGCACAAGCAGCTCGACCTCACACCGGAAGGCACCATCGCCGTCGCGGGCCGATCCTCGCTCACCAGCCAGGCCGGCGTGTTTGCGGCGGGCGACGTGATCGACTCCAGCTACCGTCAGGCCATCACCGCAGCCGGCTCCGGCTGCGCGGCCGCTCTCGACGCAGAGCACTACCTCAGCACCCTTCCCCCTGCCTTGCTGGCCCAAGCCGGCGACACCGAACTCGCAACAGTTAACTAAGGAGCATCACATGACCGCACGATCCGTTACCGAAGCCAACTTCGAGCAAGAAGTCATCAACAACGAGAAGACCGTTCTGGTGGATTTCTGGGCCGAGTGGTGTGGCCCTTGCCGCGCCGTCAGCCCGATCCTCGACCAGATTGCAACCGAGAACGCCGACAAGCTCGACATCGTCAAGCTTAATGTCGACGAGCACCCCGCCTTGGCCGCGAAGTACCAGATCACCTCCATCCCCGCGATGAAGGTCTTCCAGAAGGGTGAGGTCGTCAAGACCGTCATCGGCGCCAAGCCGAAGCCGCAGCTCGAGAAGGACCTGGCCGACTTCCTCGTCTAAACCAGTTTCCACGCGATCAAACCCGTCCGGCATCGACCGGGCGGGTTTTTTCCTGCCCGGTACCACCCCATACGATAAAGAACACAGTAGAACGGATGTGACGTGACAATTCAGGGTTCCCCTCAGGCCGGCGCTGTGCAGACAAGTACTGCGCAGGGCGGCAACAACCTCGACCCGTGGTACCACCACTACGCCGACCGAGCCGCCGGGCTCAAGGCATCCGAAGTGCGCGCACTCTTTGCCGTGGCTTCCCGCCCCGAGGTGGTCTCACTCGCCGGCGGCATGCCGTACGTTGCCGCCCTGCCACAGGATCTCGTCATCAACGCCATGGACCGCGTCATGCGGGAAAAGGGTGCCACCGCCCTGCAATATGGCTCTGGTCAGGGAGTTCCCTTGTTACGAGAGCAGATTCTCGACGTCATGGCACTCGAAGGCATCAAGGCCAATGCTGACGACGTGGTCGTCACGACCGGCTCCCAGCACGCCCTGGAATTGGTGAGCAAATTGTTCCTGAACCCCGGTGACGTCGTTATCTCCGAAGGCCCCAGCTATGTCACCGCCATGGTCATCTTCAAGTCGTATCAAGCCGAGATCGACCACGTGCCGATGGACGAGAATGGCCTGATCCCTGCAGCACTGACCGAGCACATTGCCGCCCTCAAGGCAGCCGGACGCACCATCAAGTTTCTGTATACCATCCCCAGCTTTCACAACCCGGCGGGCGTAACCCTCAGTTGGGCCCGGCGCCTGGAAATTCTACAGATTTGCCGCTCGAACAACATCTTGGTGCTCGAGGACAACCCCTACGGGCTGCTTTATTTCGACAAGCCTGCACCAGACGCCATCCGCTCGCTCGAGCGCGACGGCGTCGTCTACTTGGGCACCTTTTCCAAGACGCTCGCCCCCGGCTTCCGGGTGGGCTGGGCACTCGCCCCGCACGCGATCCGCGAGAAACTCGTGCTCGCCAACGAGGCGGCCGTGCTCTCTCCCAGTTCCTTCACCCAGATGGTCATCTCGGAATACCTCTCTACGGCCGACTGGAAAGCGCAAATCAACACGTTTCGTGGTGTCTACCACGAACGCAAGAATGCCATGCTGGCTGCCCTGGATGAGTATCTCCCCGACCTGAGCTGGACCAATCCGACCGGTGGTTTCTACGTCTGGGTGACCCTACCCAAACAACTCGATTCCAAAGCGATGCTTCCTCGTGCGGTCAAGGAACTTGTCGCATACACGCCCGGGACCGCGTTCTACGCTGACGGTGATGGACGCCAGAACTTACGTCTCGCGTTCTGCTATCCCACCCCCGACAGCATTCGACTTGGCATACGCCGACTGGCTACCGTCATTCGCGGCGAACTCGACCTACTGGATACTTTCGCGGGCACAGGATCACTCGGAGCTGCCCCAGATCGACCTGGTATCCACAATCCGCGTTTCGGCGGTCCGCCAGCAAATATCTCCTAAGTTCGCTTTACTACCCACACCCAGCTAGGAAAAAACCTGATCATGAGCGAATTCTCCGCACTTAAAATTATTGTGCTGGCGGGCGGCATCTCCCATGAACGTGACGTGTCGCTACGTTCTGGCCGACGCATAGCGGATGCCCTCACCGATGAAGGCCACTTCGTCACCGTGCTCGACCCTGGCGCCAACTTGCTGGGCACACTGGCAGAGCAGGTTCCTGACCTCATCTGGCCCACCCTGCACGGCGCCACCGGAGAGGATGGCGCACTGCTGTCCCTGCTGGAAACCACCGGACTTCCTTTTCTTGGCTCGCGCGGTCCCGCCGCCGCTCTCGCCTGGAACAAAGCCATCGCTAAAGAACTGGTTCTGCGGGCTGGTTTCGCTACTCCCCCAGCCATTGCCCTATCGACCGAAACCTTTCGCGACCTCGGCGCCGCGAGCGTGCTGGAGCATCTGGTGAGCGCTATCGGCTTACCGCTCGTCGTCAAACCAGCCCAGGGTGGTTCGTCCCAGGGCGTCACGATCGTGCGCACTCCCGCCGACCTCCCACGCGCCATGGTCGACGCGTATACCTACGCCGACACCGCCCTGGTCGAGGCCTACATTGACGGGACCGAAGTTACGGTCGCCGTACTCGACACCGGGGACGGGCCAACGGCTCTGCCAATCGTGGAAATCGTCCCCCTCGACGGCGTGTACAGCTTCGAGGCCCGATATAACGCGGGTGAGACGGACTTCTACACCCCCGCCCGTCTCTCTGACGACATCTCCGTTACCGTCGCCACGGCCGCAGTCGCCATTCACACTCTCCTGGGGCTACGCCACCTCAGCCGAATCGACCTCATTGTCGACGCCGCCGGCACCCCGTGGTTTCTCGAGGCCAACGTACTCCCCGGCCTGACCGAAACATCCCTGGTTCCGCAGGCCATCGAAGCCGACCGCCGTACTCTCGGCGCCACCTACTCGGCCTTGGCGGTAAACGCCCTAGCCACTCAGTAGTGTGCCGTTTCACGTGAAACACCATCGCAGTTTCACTGGGCGATCCTGGTGTTTCACGTGAAACACCGTCCCGCCCCAACAGCACGTTCCACATGTTTCACGTGAAACGCTCTCGACCCTCTGCCACCGTGTCCCACGCTTCATGTTTCATGTTTCACGTGAAACACACCGTAACCGATGCGCACGAGCAATCATGACCAACTCATAGCCACGGTCCCAAACCAAACCCCAGCCCCAAACCAAACCCCAGCAGAAGGCGAGCCTTTAGGGAGGGCCACCGACGTCGGCAGCCCGGTCAAACACCGTGCCGCTACCTCAGTCCACCGTTTCACGTGAAACGCGACGTCGAAGGAGTCTCTGGTCAGCTGGCGCTAAAACCCGGTTCACCGAGAACCGTCAGAATGCGATTCAGATCACCAATGGTCGCGAAATCAACTGTGATCTGGCCTTTTCTTACCCCCAGATTGATCTTGACGCGAGTATCAAGGCGATCTCCAAGATGCTCTGCGATCTCGTCAAGATGCCCCTGGCGTCGACCCGGCAGCGGTTTCGCTTTCATGGCCCGCGGAACCGCAACCGCCGCGGCCTCAGCGGCGCGAACGGACAAATCTTCCTCGACGATTTTATCGGCCAGGCGCAGCATGCCGGCCGGGTCACCCACCGACAGAATCGCTCGCGCGTGACCGGCAGACAAAACACCAGCGGCTACACGTACCTGCACCGGTTCCGGCAGCTTCAAGAGACGCAGGGTGTTGGTGATCTGCGGACGCGATCGACCGATACGTTTTGCCAGTTCCTCCTGAGTAATGCCAAAGTCGGCAAGCAACTGCTGATATGCGGACGCTTCTTCCAGCGGATTCAGCTGCGCACGGTGCAGGTTCTCCAGCAACGCGTCACGCAGCATATCCACGTCCGCTGTTTCGCGTACAACAGCCGGAATAGTGTCGAGCCCAACCTCCTTGGTGGCACGCAGTCGGCGCTCACCCATAACAAGCTCATACTTGCCCGGTTCATCGGCCAATGGCCTCACAACGATTGGCTGCAGTACCCCAACCTCGCGAATGCTGTGCACCAGCTCAGCAAGGTCATCCTCGTCGAAAATAGTACGCGGCTGGGCCCGATTGGGAACAATGTCCTGAGGATTCAGCTGCGCCAGCCGGGCGCCCGCTATCAGCGGGACGTCGGAAAGAACTTCGGGGGAGGTATCCGCCACATCGGTTACGCCGCGCGGAAAAAATACGTCGACCGGGCGGGGCGCAGACGCGTCACCCTGCACCGGGATGAGTGCGCCGATACCGCGGCCGAGGCCGGTTCTTTTCGCCATTAGTGCTTTTCTTTCGTTTGGGGCCTATTTTCTGTTCGCGGTGCCCCACGATGGGCCATTTCTGCTGCTGCTTCAAGGTATGAGAGCGATCCTGCCGAGTTGAGATCGTAACTCACAACGCTCTGGCCGTAGCTCGGGGCCTCAGAAACGCGCACAGAGCGCGGAATAGCGGTGTTAAGGACCTGTTCTGGAAAGTGATCGCGCACTTCTTTGGCAACCTGGGTGGCCAGATTGGTGCGGCTATCGTACATGGTGAGCAGAATGGTCGAGACGACGAGCTCGGGGTTGAGATGCTTTTCGATGAGAGCGATGTTCTTGAGCAGCTGACTCAGCCCCTCGAGTGCGTAGTACTCGCACTGAATGGGAATGAGAACTTCGCGAGCGGCGACGAAAGCATTGATCGTTAGTAGACCGAGCGACGGTGGACAGTCAATGAAGACGTAATCGTACGGTTCGACCGCCTCGGAGAGGTACAGATCAAGCGCACGACGGAGTCGTTGCTCGCGCGCGACGAGCGACACCAGTTCAATCTCCGCACCCGCCAGATGGATCGTAGCGGGAACACAAAACAAGGCACCGAATTCGGGGCTCTTCTGTACGACTTCATCCATGGGCATGTCGTTGATGATGACGTCGTAGACGCTTGGTGTCTCGGCACGGTGCTCAACACCGAGGGCAGTAGAGGCGTTGCCCTGCGGATCCAGGTCGATGACCAGAACACGCGCGCCCTGGCGAGCGAGGGCGGCGGCCAGGTTGACCGCGGTCGTTGTTTTGCCGACGCCACCTTTTTGATTGGAAATCGTCAATACCCGGGTCTGATCGGGTTTTGGCAACTCGCCGGCAGCAATCACCTGGCGGCGGCGCGTCAGTTCGGCAATTTCGCGGGCCAGCGGTGTTGTCCCGTCGAAGCCTGCCGCTTTGCCGGTGTGCTGATCTTCAGCAGGATGTTTCACGTGAAACCTTTACGCTCGACGGTTGATGAGCCACCCGAAAGGGACCCCCGAACACCAAATCCAGTGACATTCGGGACTACTCCACTGTAGCTCTGATGACCCGGGTTACCTCAGGCAGCACGCCAGCGCCGAGGGTGATTACCTCAACCTTGCTCAGGCGATACTTGCGAATCGGCTTGGCTGCCGCCTGGATCTCACGCTCGGCGCCCTCACCTTTCATAAGAATGAGTTCACCACCACTGCGCAGCAGGGGAGCAGTCAGCGGAATCAGCTTGCTGAACGCACTCACCGCTCGAGCAGTCACCTGATCAAGTGGGTGCGCCAAGCGTGTGTCTTCGGCGCGAGCACGCACCACGGTAACATTCGGCAAGTGCAGGGCAGCGACCTGGTCATTCAGCCAGGCAACCCGACGTTCCATCGGTTCGATCAGCACGAAGTTCACGTCGGGCCGGGCGATGGCCAGCACGACACCGGGAAGACCAGCACCGGAACCAACGTCCCCCACGAGACCGGGGCGTAACAGCGGCGCCACAATGGCGCAATTGAGAATGTGTCGTGACCATAGACGCGGGAGTTCTAGTGGACCAATCAAGCCCAATAATTCGCCCTGATCAGCCAAATTGTTGGTAAACGCTCGCATAAGATCGATTTGGGGACCCAGAAGGCTTACCGCCGCTAACGGTTCAATCTCCAGTGTGACCGGATCGGACGCGCTCCGTGACGCCGGCGTGGATCCCGGAATGTTCGAAGCAGCACGGATCGGGTCCGGCGTGACGGATTGCGACATGACCAACGAGGCTACGCTGCGGTAATGACGGTGTGGCGGTCGCGGCCTTCACCGGACGACTCCGACCGGTACCCATTACTGGCTGCCACGATGTCGTGCACGAGTTTGCGCTCGTAGGAGGACATGGCCGGCAGGTCGGCCGCGGTCGCGCCGCCCTCAATCCGCTCGATAGCGTGGGCTACGAGGGTGGCGAGCTCAGCTTCGCGCGTCTCGCGAGATCCACCGATGTCCAAGATCAGGCGGGAGAAAGAACCTGTTTTATTCTGCACCGCGAGGCGAGTCAGTTCCTGCAGTGCGTTGACCGTATCTGGTTTGGAAAGCACTCGCAGATTGTCGGCGTCCGACGCTTTGACCGCCAGGTAGGCCCGTCCATTGCGGGCATCGATGTCAATATCGCCATCGAGGTCGCATATATCGAGAAATTCCTCGATGTAGTCCGCGGCAATGTCACCCTCACGCTCAAGCTGGTCGGTCGTAAGGGGGGCCTCAGTAACGCTCCCGGATTCGGAAGCGTCGGATGAGGGATCCGTTGTGTGAGCAATGACATCTGCACTGTCAGCAGTGACAGTGCCCACTTCGGTGAGGCCAGTTTTGTCCGTCACGGTGATCTCCACTACTTCTTCGGGCCGGTTTGTTTTTTGGCGCGGGCCCTGCCGACCGGCTGCTGGCGCTGAACGGGCTTGGCAGGTTCCTCCACCACAATGATGTCACCATCGGTCGCGATGAGCTTGCCTTTACGCGCCAAACGCTCTTCGCGAGCCTTGGCGGCTTCACTGCCAGGAGTCGGCATGTTTCGAATGACCAGGAACTGCTGAATCATGGTCCAGATATTGGAGGTAAGCCAGTAGAACATCACGCCGAGCGGGAAAGCAACACCGGAAAAGGCAAAGACGAGGGGGAGGAGATAGAGCATGATGCGCTGCTGCTTGAACATCGGACTCGCCTTGGTTTCCGGCGACATGTTCTTGGACACGATCTGCAACTGCGTGATGAACTGCGACGCGGTCATCAGCACCACCATGGTGGCGGCAATGATCATGACGGTGCCATTGAATGGGTTACCGGCGGTCCACAGCGACCACTGGGAGGCGAAAGTGTCGTGCAGCGGCGCATTGCCGAACAGTTTGGCGTTACCGAAGCTCTCGGCAAGGCTCTGGTCAAGCGGCCCGACACCGGCGTTGGACTTCTGGGCGTCGTTCAGCACCGAGAACAGGGCGAAGAAAATCGGCATCTGCAAGAGAAGTGGCAGGCAGGAACTGAGCGGGTTGGTCCCGGTCTTTTTGTACATGGCCATGGTCTCGCGGGACATCGCCTCGCGGGAGAACTGGTCTTTCTTCCCCTTGTACTTGTCCTGGATCTTCTTGAGCTGCGGAGCGACCTCGAGCATCTTGCGCTGGCTCTTGATTTGCCGTACAAAAACGGGAATCAGGGCGGCACGCACGACCAAGACGAGGCCGACAATGGACAGCACCCACGTGATGCCGTCGTTGTAGCCCATCCCCAAGCTGGAAAAGAGCCCGTGGAAGGCGACGAGCAGCAGTTCGACGACCCATTTCAGAGGCCAGAGGATCGTACCTATGAGGTCCATACTGTGGGTTAGCCCTTTCCGTGGCTAGGTGCGACAACAAAACCGAACGACGTCAGACGAAAGCGACGATTGCTTTTGAGTGGTACATCATCAATGCCGCCTGGTGACCACGGATGACAACGGCTCAGCCTGCGCACAGCAAGAGCGCAGCCCCACGCTAGTCCGTGTTCCTGAACGGCCCCCAATGCGTAGGCCGAACAAGACGGGTAAAACCGGCACACATCTCCATAGAGTGGAGAAATCACGGCTCGATACACGCGAAGAACCACGACACCGACGTTGCGGGGTATCAGGATAATCGTCGCGAGTACCGGGTTCATCGGCCCACGCTGTTCTTCCGCGCAGATTGCGGGCGGGAGAGGGAACGGTGAACTTCGTCGCGCAGCGCCTGCCACGCGATACTGCTCGCTCCCGGTAAAGCCCGGATGACAACATCCGTTCCTGCCGGAACGAGTGGGAGCAGTTCGAACGTGACCGCCTTGAGGCGACGCCGAACGAGATTGCGCTTCACAGCGTCACCCACATTCTTTGCGACGATAAAGCCGAAACGAACCGGAACACCGGCGACACCAGATTGATCTCCAGCGCTTTTTCGCACATAAAGAACGGTATGCGCACCAACGATCCGCACACCGCGCCGAACGACGCCTTGATAGTCACTGCCGCTCGTAATGCGATTTACGTGAGCGAGCACGAGAACCTGGCGACCATGAAAACCTACGCTGAGAGTTCGGTGCGACCCTTGCGACGGCGAGCACCGAGAATGGCGCGGCCCGCACGGGTGCGCATGCGCAGGCGGAAGCCGTGCACCTTGGCGCGACGGCGGTTGTTCGGCTGGAAAGTTCTCTTGCTCATAATTCAATCTCCACGTATTTGAATCACCGCTGGCCAAATTTCCTTCGGCCAAAACAGCAGCGCGCACAGAATATGGAAGCCCGCGGGATGGGGTCAACTGATTAAAACTACGGCCTCGGCCACGTCTGGTCAAACTCAGAGCCCGAATCGGGGGATTCTGCACAATAATGACTCCAACGTAAATGCCGAAGAGAGGATGCGTAGCGCCCGATGAATTCGCCTCGTTGCGCGGCAGTGACTACCGTAAAGTCAAGTTATCCACAGGTTGGTCGCACCAACCTGAGAATTCGGCTGATTTTGTACACAGGCAGTGGATAACTTTAACGATGAGTTCGGACCAAGAACTCACACGGGCCTCCAAAACTCGCCTCACGCGGGCCGATAGGGTCGGCGGCCGGTGTCCGGCATAAGGCCACCCGCATCCGCCGGTCGCCCAACAGTGAAAACTCGAAATGCACAGATTGTAGGAACAATGGCAGACGTAGAAGCGCCGATTGCTGAAACATGGCGGTCTGTTCTGACCACGTTGGAATCCGACGCCACCATCACACCCATGCTGTACGGATTTCTCAGCCTGGTCGAGCCGAAGGGCATCGCGGCCGGCACCTTCTACCTGGAGGTCCCCAACGAGTTCACGGCAAGCATGCTCAACCAGCGGATGCGGGTTCCCCTGCTGACGGCAATGGGCCAGCTCGATGAAGCGACTGCCGTTTCAACCTTCTATGTGGTCGTCAACCCCGAACTCGAGCAGGAATCGTTGCGACCGGTGCAACAAACGATGACCCCGCCAGACGTCATCACTCCCGCCCCCGCGCAATCGGTTTTTGAGGGCGCAGTCGCGGCACAGCCCCACGAAACCCGACTCAACCCCAAATACAGTTTTGACAACTTCGTGATCGGGCAATCAAACAGATTCGCCCATGCCGCCGCCGTCGCGGTAGCTGAAGCACCGGCCAAGGCTTACAATCCGCTTTTTATCTACGGATCATCGGGCCTCGGCAAGACACATCTCTTGCACGCGATCGGCCACTACGCCATGAGCCTGTACCCCGGGATCCGCGTTCGTTACGTCAGTTCGGAGGAGTTCACCAACGACTTCATCAACTCCATTGCGAACAACCGCGGCTCGGCTTTTCAGGCTCGATATCGAAACATCGACATCCTCATGATCGATGACATCCAGTTTCTTCAAAACAAAGCGGAGACCCAGGAAGCTTTTTTTCATACTTTCAACACCTTGCACGACCACAACAAGCAGGTAGTGATCACAAGCGATCTACCTCCCAAGCACCTCACCGGTTTTGAAGACCGCATGCGCAGCCGCTTTGAGTGGGGCCTGATCACGGATGTCCAGGCTCCGGACTTGGAAACCCGCATCGCTATCCTGCGGAAAAAGGCCCAGAGCGAGAAACTGCAGGTGCCACACGACATTCTCGAGTTCATGGCGTCGAAGGTCTCGTCCAACATTCGTGAGCTTGAAGGCACGTTGATCCGGGTCACCGCTTTCGCTAGCCTCAATCGCACGCCGGTGGATATGGATCTGGTTCAGACGGTGTTGAAAGACCTGATCACCCTGGACGAGGACAACGTCATCGCTCCGGTTGACATCATTACGAATACGGCCAATTACTTCAAACTATCCGTTGACGACCTCTACGGATCGAGCCGGTCACAGGCCATAGCTACCGCCCGCCAAATCGCCATGTACCTGTGCCGCGAACTCACGAATCTCTCTCTTCCCAAAATCGGGCAACTGTTCGGTAATCGCGACCATACGACCGTGATGTACGCGAACAAGAAGATCAGTGAACTGATGAAGGAACGTCGCTCGATTTACAACCAGGTCACCGAGCTGACCAACCGCATCAAGCAGGACCACCGGTACAAGTAGGTCACAGCCATCCGTGCAGGTCACGACCCTCGTTGTGACGGGGAAATCTGAGCGGTCCTTCCGGACGTTTTAAGCAGGTTCAACGTGCTTAGGCCCGGAGGGGCCGAATTTTTTTTTAGTTTTCACACCTGTGGATAACCCTGTGGAATTAACTCACACAACCGGTCATCGCCTGTAGAAACTCGGATGCACCCTGTGGAAACGTGTAATTCCTCCGTGCCGCGCTTGCCCAAACGAATGACAAACTTCCACAGCTCGCCCACAACTTACAAACGTGTAATTCCCAATGCCTGAGCGGTTTTCACAGAGTTATCCACAGTTTCCACAACGGTTAAGAAGATTAACAAGAATTTCTTAACCTTGATCTAGCCGACAACCTTGACGGCTGACGCCGATCAATCACGACGGTAACGAACCAGCCCATGAACACAGCTAGCATTGAGGACCACCCATCCGCCCGTCGAACGCAAGGAATGTTTCGTGAGATTTCAGGCCAACCGGGATGTCTTCAGCGAAGCAGTGTCCTTCGCGGTCAAACTTCTGCCTCAACGCACCACCCTGCCAATCCTGAGTGGTGTCCTCATCGAAGCCACCGCCACCGGCTTGATTCTCTCCTCGTTCGACTATGAGGTCTCTGCTCAAACGGAGATCTTGGCCGAGGTTGAAGAAACCGGCAAGGTTCTCGTCTCGGGGCGTTTACTCGCTGAAATTGCCAGTCGTCTGCCCAACGCACCGGTACGTTTTTCCACGGAAGATTCCCGCATCAAGGTCAGCTGCGGCTCTGCAAGCTTCACCCTCCTGTCTATGCCGGTTGAGGAATACCCCAGTATCCCTATCGTCACGACCCAATCCGGACTGGTGCCGGCTGAAGAATTCGCTGCGGCTGTTGCCCAGGTCGCTGTGGCGGCGTCGCGAGATGACGTCACCCCTGTTATTACCGGCGTACAGCTTGAGGTCACCGAAAACAGCCTGAGCCTGGTCGCCACCGACCGGTACCGCGTTGCGGTTCGAGAAATCGACTGGGACCCGGGCAGTAACACCGAGGACAACGGGCAAGGTACTGTCACGGCCCTCGTACCGGCTCGTACACTGCAGGAAGTCGGTAAGACTTTCGGCCACAGCGGAACCATTTCGGTCTCCATCACCAACAGCGACGACCGCGAATTGATCGCGTTCACCGCGAACAAAAAGACCGTGACCTCGTTGCTCATCAAAGGCAATTTCCCTCCGGTTCGCCGATTGTTCCCCGCAACCGTTGACAACTATGCGGTGATGAACACGGCTGACCTCATCGAAGCCACACGGCGCGTGCAACTTGTACTCGAACGTGAAGCCGCACTGCGTTTCACCTTTGCCACTGACGGGGTCACTTTGGAAGCCGTCGGCTCCGAGCAGGCACAGGCCTCGGAAACCATCGATGCCATCCTTTCCGGGACCGAGACCGTCGTCTCACTCAAGCCACAGTTTCTTCTGGATGGGCTCAGCGCTGTCCACTCCGAATTTGTGCGGATTTCTTTCACGAAAACAGACAATCCGAATAAGCCCGGGCCGGTGTTGATCACCAGCCAGACCTCGCGCGAGCAAGCCGGAGTGGACAGCTACAAGTATCTGCTCCAGCCCAACCTGCTGCTGCGCTAACGCCGGTGCGGGTTACCCACCTCTCACTAACCGACTTTCGAAACTATTCGAACGCCGAGGTTGCTTTTGTTCCGGGTCCGAACCTCATCGTCGGGCGTAATGGACAGGGCAAAACCAACCTGGTCGAGGCACTCGGCTTTCTGAGCACACTGGGGTCGCACCGAGTCTCCACGGATAAGGCCATGATTCGAGCCGGCCAGGACGCCGGCATAATCCGAGCCAGGCTCGAATACAACGGCCGCGATATCCTCGCCGAGGTGCAGCTCAACCGCTCCGGTCAAAACCGGGCGCAGGTTAATCGGTCGGTTATCAAGACCCGTGATTTGCCCCGGTATTTTTCGAGTGTGGTCTTTGCACCGGAGGATCTTGCCCTCGTACGGGGCGACCCATCGGGGCGGCGTAAGTTTCTCGACCAACTTTTGGTGCTTCGCAATCCGCGCCTGGCTGCAGTGCTCAGCGATTATGACCGTGTGCTCAAGCAACGCAATACCTTACTCAAATCGGCCCGAGCATCGGGAGTGCGTGGTAACCAGCTCTCGACCCTCGAAATCTGGGATGAAAGGCTCGTGGAGTTCGGTTCTGAGATCATCGACGAGCGCGCCAAACTTGTGCGGCAGCTCGGTGAGCCGTTGCGCGCGGCGTATCGAGCCGTCGTCAATGAAGACCATGGTCCGGCCCTGGTGGCGAGCTTGAGCATTCTCGGTGCTGATGAAGACGCCGATCTCGGCGTGATCACGCCCCTCGCCTCTAGACCGGCGGTGTCGGTGGAATCATCCACCAATGAGATCTTTCGTGCAGCGCTGGTCGGCCTGCGAAAACGCGAGCTGGAACGAGGCATCACTCTGGCTGGACCGCACCGCGATGACCTGGTTTTCATGCTCAATGCCTTGCCGGCCAAGGGATATGCCAGCCATGGGGAATCGTGGTCGTTCGCGCTGTCGTTGAAACTTGCATCCGCTTCGTTGTTGCGGCAAGAGTCAGCCAGCGGCGACCCGGTGTTGATCCTCGATGACGTTTTTGCCGAGCTGGATCTGGACCGCCGGGCCAGGTTGGCCGCCGCGATCGAGTCGTACGAGCAGGTTTTGATTACGGCCGCGGTTCTCGAAGACGTTCCCGCAGCGCTTGTCGCACACACCATCCACATTCATGCCGGAGTCGTCACCAATGGTTGACGAAAATGTTCCACGTGAAACAACCAACGTCGACGATTCCGTGGAATTCAGTACCAGTGAAGCTGCCAACGTCTACCTGCGCTTCAAGAGCATTTTCGGCGATCCCAATGCCAGGCGTGCGCGCGGTCGTAAGCGAATTGCGCCGGTTGCCGGCTCGAGTGTCCCGTTCGGGATCGGACGCGACCCGCGCGGTCTCGGTGACACGATCAATTCGCTGACGCTGCAGTTGGGGTGGAACTCTCCGTTGGCCCAGTCTGAACTCCTCGCAACGTGGGCAGAGCTTGCAGGCGAAGAAACTGCCAACCATTCGACCCCGGCCGGCATTGACGACGGTGTGCTCACGGTGCGCTGTGAATCCACCGCCTGGGCGACCCAACTCCGACTCATGCGCAATGTGATCATGGAACATATTGCGAATCGGTACCCGGATGCTGGTATCCAATCAATTCGTTTCCAAGGGCCCAACGCGCCGTCCTGGAAAAAGGGCCCCAGATCAATTCCAGGGCGTGGTCCACGCGATACCTACGGGTAACCCCACATTTAAGGTCAACCCCTTGAACAAAACGCGTCAAACGGCGATTGTGGCCTGTTCGTCTTCCCCCGTTTGGTAGACTGAAGGGTCGCCCGTGCGATGGTCAGGAGCCTAATTTCAGATGACAGTTGAACCGACGCCCGAACGCCCGTCCCCAGATATATCCCCAGTCATTTCCCAGCAACAGGGGGAGCGGGAAGCGGAACATGAATACGGTGCCGATGATATCCAGGTGCTTGAAGGCCTGGAGGCCGTTCGTAAGCGACCCGGAATGTACATCGGGTCCACTGGGCCACGCGGGCTACACCATCTCGTGTATGAGATCGTCGACAACTCAGTCGATGAGGCTCTTGCGGGCCACTGTGACACCATCGACATTCGAATCCTGGCCGATGGCGCGATTCGCGTCGAGGACAACGGCCGCGGCATTCCAGTCGACATCCATAAGGCAGAGGGACGCTCGACCGTCGAGGTAGTACTCACCGTGCTCCACGCTGGCGGTAAGTTCGGCGGCGGTGGCTATTCCGTCTCCGGTGGTCTGCACGGCGTGGGAAGTTCTGTCGTCAATGCCCTGTCAAGCCGTCTCGAGGTCGAGGTTCGCCGCCAGGGATATATCTGGCGTCAGAGCTTCGCTAACGGTGTTCCGAACGCTCCCCTCGAACAGGGCGAAGCCAACGACGAAACCGGAACGACCATCACGTTCTGGCCGAGTGCTGAAACTTTCGAGACCATCGAGTTCGACTACGAAACTCTGCGCGCGCGCTTTCAGCAGATGGGCTTTCTCAATAAAGGCCTGCGCCTCACCCTCACCGACGAGCGTGAAGACCACCAGACCGATGATGGCAAAGCCGTGAGCAACACCTTCAAGTACGACCAGGGGCTCGTCGATTACGTCGAATACCTCAATCGCGCCAAGAAGGCCGACCTCGTCAACGATGAGATCATCTCGTTCGAGTGGGAAGACCATGAACGCAAGATGGCCCTTGAAGTGGCCATGCAGTGGACCACCGCCTACACCGAGAGCGTGCACACCTACGCGAACACGATCAACACGCATGAGGGCGGAACGCACGAAGAAGGTTTCCGCGCTGCACTGACCACGCTGGTGAACAAGTATGCCCGTGAGAAAGGCATCCTGAAAGAGAAAGATGACAACCTCACCGGCGATGATGTTCGTGAGGGTTTGACAGCGGTCGTATCGATCAAGCTCGCCGAACCACAGTTCGAAGGCCAGACCAAGACCAAGCTCGGCAATACCGAGGCGAAATCGTTCGTGCAGAAGGTCGCCAACGATCAGCTCACCGACTGGTTCAACCGCAATCCGAACCCGGCCCGCGAAATCATCCGCAAGTCCCTGCAGGCATCAAACGCTCGAATGGCAGCCCGAAAGGCCCGCGAAACCGCGCGCCGCAAAGGATTGCTCGAGGGTGGGGGTATGCCAGGCAAGCTCAAGGACTGCCAGAGTAAGGACCCGTCGCTCTCCGAAATTTTCATTGTGGAGGGAGACTCGGCCGGCGGCTCGGCCGTGCAGGGACGTAACCCCGAATTCCAGGCCATCCTGCCCCTTCGCGGCAAGATCCTCAACGTAGAGAAGGCGCGCCTCGACCGTGCCCTCGGTAACAATGAGGTTCAAGCGATGATCACGGCCTTCGGCGCCGGCATGGGGGAAGAATTCAACCCCGACAAGGTTCGGTACCACAAAATTGTTTTGATGGCCGACGCCGACGTCGACGGCCAGCACATCACCACCCTGCTTCTCACCCTGCTGTTTCGCTACATGCGCCCGCTGATCGACCTTGGCTATGTGTACCTCGCTCAACCGCCGCTGTACCGTCTCAAGTGGAGCAACTCTGCGCACCAGTACGTGTACTCCGACGTGGAGCGCGATGCGCTCCTGGCCGACGGAGCAGCGTCCGGCAAGCGCATCCCGAAAGACAACGGCATCCAGCGCTACAAGGGCCTCGGCGAGATGGACTACAAGGAACTGTGGGAGACCACCATGGCCCCCGAATCCCGCACCCTGCTGCAGGTCACCCTGGACGACGCGGCATCTGCCGACGAGATCTTCTCCACCCTGATGGGTGAAGACGTCGAATCACGACGTAACTTCATTCAGAAAAACGCGAAGGACGTGCGTTTCCTTGACATCTGACGACACCACAGGCAACCCCGACTCAACCAACCCGGACGCGATGGCTGCAACCGCGGCCGCTGCGGCAGCCCACCTCGTGCAGCACGGCAAGATCGACCAGGTCGACCTTCAGCTGGAAATGCAGCGTTCCTACCTCGACTATGCGATGAGTGTCATCGTTGGGCGCGCGCTGCCCGACGTGCGCGACGGTATGAAGCCTGTGCACCGACGTGTGATTTACGCCATGTTCGACGGCGGCTACCGGCCGGACAAGGCATTCTCCAAGTGCGCCCGCGTCGTCGGAGACGTCATGGGGCAATTCCATCCGCACGGTGACTCGTCGATTTATGACGCGCTCGTGCGTCTCGTTCAGCCGTGGAGCCTGCGGTATCCGCTCGCCCTCGGCCAGGGCAACTTCGGTTCCCCCGGCAACGATGGTGCTGCAGCCCCGCGGTACACCGAGACCAAAATGGCCCCGCTGGCCATGGAAATGGTTCGGGACATCGACGAGGACACCGTCGATTTTCAGGACAACTACGACGGCCGTACCCTCGAACCGACCGTGTTGCCTGCCCGCTTTCCGAACTTGTTGGTCAACGGCTCGGTTGGAATCGCAGTCGGTATGGCCACCAACATTCCACCGCACAACCTGCGTGAGGTTGCCGCCGGTGCTCAGTGGTATCTCGAGAATCCCGACGCTACGCGCGACGAGCTGCTTGAAGCGCTGATTGCCCGCATCAAGGGACCTGACTTTCCCACCGGCGCCCAGATTCTGGGTGTCAAGGGTATTCAGGACGCCTATCGCACCGGGCGTGGCTCGATCACCATGCGGGCGGTCGTGAGTATCGAAGAGTTGCAGGGCCGCACCTGCCTCGTCATCACCGAACTGCCCTACCAAGTGAACCCCGACAACCTCGCGATCAAGATCGCTGACCTGGTCAAGGACGCCAAAGTCACCGGCATTGCGGACATCCGCGATGAGACCAGTGGTCGCACCGGCCAGCGCCTTGTCATCGTGCTCAAGCGCGATGCCGTCGCCAAGGTCGTGCTGAACAACCTCTACAAGCACACGCAGTTGCAGGAGAACTTCGGCGCGAATATGCTCGCCATCGTCGACGGCGTACCGCGTACGCTCGCCCTCGATGGTTTCATCTCGGCCTGGGTCGCTCACCAGGTCGAGGTAATCGTTCGGCGCACCCAGTTTCGGCTGAACAAAGCCGAGGCTGATGCGCACATTCTGCGCGGCTACCTCAAGGCGCTGGACGCCCTCGATGAGGTGATCGCGCTCATCCGTCGATCGAACACGGTCGACGACGCCCGCGAAGGCCTCATGGCCCTGCTCGACGTCGACAAGTTGCAGGCCGACGCGATTCTCACCATGCAGCTGCGTCGCCTCGCCGCCCTCGAGCGCCAGAAGATCATCGACCAGGCTGCCGAACTCGAACTGCAGATCGCAGAATTCAAGTCGATTCTGGCCAGCCCCGAGCGTCAGCGAACGATCATCAGTGAAGAACTCGCCGAGATCACCGCAAAGTTCGGCGACGACCGTCGCACCGAGATCATGTTCGGTTTCGACGGCGATATGTCGGTCGAAGACCTCATCCCCGAAGAGGAGATGGTCGTTACCGTCACGCGCGGCGGCTACATCAAGCGCACCCGCAGCGACAACTACCGCAACCAGCACCGCGGCGGCAAGGGAGTCAAGGGCGCCCAGTTGCGCGCGGACGACGTGGTCGAACACTTCTTCGTCACCACTACGCACCACTGGTTGTTGTTCTTCACCAACACCGGTCGGGTTTACCGGGCCAAGGCCTATGAAGCCCAGGAATCCGGCCGCGACGCTAAAGGCCAGCACGTGGCCAATCTGCTCGCGCTGCAGCCCGGGGAGGAAATCGCGCAGATCCTCGATATTCGCGACTACGAGGTGGCCCAGTATCTGACCCTCGCTACCCGCGACGGCTTGATCAAGAAGACTGCGCTCAGTGAGTACGACACCAATCGCACCGGCGGCATCATCGCGATCAAGCTGCGGGAAGGCGACGAGCTCGTGTCCGCCCTGCTGGTTGAAGATGACTCCGACCTGCTGCTCGTCTCTCGTAAGGGCATGTCGATTCGTTTCACCGCGACCGACGACGCATTGCGCCCGATGGGTCGCAGCACGTCCGGCGTGATCGGAATGCACTTTCGCGGTGAGGACAACCTGCTGGACGCATCCGTTATCAACGACGATGGCTATGTCTTCGTGGTGACAGAGGGTGGTTACGCCAAACGCACCGCCGCTGACCAATACCGCCTGCAAAATCGTGGAGGCCTCGGGATCAAGGTGGCAAAGCTCAACGACGATCGTGGTGACCTGGTCGGTTCGTTGATTGTGAACCCCGAGGATGAGGTCCTTGTGGTTCTTGCCAGTGGCAAGGTGGTACGCTCTGACGTCGCTGAGGTTCCGGCCAAGGGTCGGGACACGATGGGCGTTGTATTCGCGAAGTTCGCGGATGACGACCGAATCATCTCCATCGCGAAAAACATCGAACGTAATCTGGTCGCCACCGACGAGGAAGGCGTTACGGATGCCGATGCACCAGCTGGTGCCATCGGCACCACTGCTGCGGTGGACGCTGTTCCAAACGCGGATTCAGGGAAAGTAGAGACACCGAATGAGTAGCGTTGCCGAAAAACTCGCCAAAAAGTCCACTCGCAAGACCGCGAGCAAGCAGGTTCGCCTCAAACTGGTCTACGTCGACTTCTGGTCGAGCGTAAAACTATCATTCCTGGTGGCGATCTGCCTTGCCATCGTCACGATCGTGGCGACCTTCCTCACCTACACCGTTCTGGTGCAGACCGAGGTGTTGACCACGGTCGACGAGCTGTACGCAACCGTCGCGGGAGAATCGGCCGATCTGGCCGCCATCCTCTCGATCGGCAATGTCATGGGCTTCGCCGTCGTCGTGGGCGTGCTGAACATTGTCGTGATCACCGCCCTCGGTGCTATCTACGCCGTTCTGTACAACTTGAGTGTCAAAATCACTGGCGGCCTCCTCGTTGGCTTCACCAATAACTAATCACTTTTTGCGCGATTGAGGGCTGTTTTCACCCTAAAACAGCCCTCGTAAGCCGAATTCACGTCGTTTCTCCTTCGGGAGGATGGCTCGATTTCAGGTTCCGGCCAGATTCCGGTAGTCTTCAATCTGCTCAAGAGGGGGATATAGCTCAGTTGGTTAGAGCGCTTCACTGATAATGAAGAGGTCCCAGGTTCAAATCCCGGTATCCCCACGCAGTACCAGATTCACTCCGAATTCAGCGCTTGCGCTTGATGTTCGGCCTGAGAAATCGGGGCCATAGCTCAATTGGTAGAGCGCCTGCTTTGCAAGCAGGAGGTCCGGGGTTCGATTCCCCGTGGCTCCACAGTTCAGGCACAAGGCTCGTCTTCGGACGGGCCTTTCGTGTACCGTGCGGCGTCGCGGTGTCGTTCGCCAACGGTGGGCAGCCACCTGTAGTGCATCTCTTCAGCCCGCAGCAGAGCCGTGTTGGCTGATACAGCGCTTAACGCGGTAGAGCCCACATCCGATGGATGCGGGCTCTACTTGAGCTGGTGGCGTTCGCCTAGTCTTCCTGCGTACCCGGTTCGACCTCATCATCGGTGACCCAGAGCTCGTCGTCGGCGCGAAAAGTCTGCCAGACGGCGTAGGCGACGCCTACGGCGGCGACGACGGCCAGGCCGAGGGCGAAGTACGTCCCGGCACCAGGGCCCTTCGGTTCGACCACAACGGGCTTCTGAAAGCGGATGCGGCCGAGCGCAGCCCGTACGCGGGCGTCGCGTGCAACGTCGCCGACGGACATGACCGTTCCGATCGCGGTTCCGATTCCGGGTAGAACGTCGTTGACCACGCGGCGTCGTACACCGTCGGCGGCGTCGTGGGTGGCGTTCACGCTCGGGCGAACGTAGTGGTCATAGCCCTCGCGAACGCGCGGACCTACCTCTTCGCGCGCGAGAACGCCGGCGTGGTGACCGGCTTGGCGAGCGAGAACATTGGCCCGCTCTAAAACCTCTTGTTGGTGGCTCCATAATTCGTCTGCGCTTTTGCGCAGCCGAGTGAGTTCCTTGCGGCGCTTGCGTGACAGGCTCATCTAGACCCTCCATCGATGTCGTGTGGCGAATGTATATCCATCTTGCCACTGAGTGCCCATCATGCTACTCAATCTTTGTCTTACCAGCGAATGCACTGGGAGCGCACGCAGGGAGTCAGATTCGGTGGAGATTGCTGTGCAAGAATCGGGGTATGTCTAAGCACACCGCTGTCGCCACCCTGAATACCACCCTCGGACCCATCAAGGTCAACCTCTTCGGCAATCACGCGCCGAAAACGGTGAAGAATTTCGTCGGTCTTGCAACCGGCGAAATCGAGTGGAAGCACCCCGCAACGGGCGCCGCCTCCTCTGCGCCGCTCTATGACGGAACCATCTTTCACCGCATCATCAAAGACTTTATGATCCAGGCCGGTGACCCGCTCGGCCAGGGCACCGGTGGCCCGGGCTACCAGTTCGATGACGAAATCAGCCCCGACCTCGACTTCACCCAGCCCTACGTGCTCGCCATGGCAAACGCTGGAATCCAGGGGGGCCACGGCACGAACGGCTCGCAGTTCTTCATCACCGTCGTTCCGACCACTTGGCTGCAGGGTAAGCACACCATCTTTGGTGCTGTCGAAGACGAAGACAGTCGCGCAATCGTCGCCAAGCTCGCCACCGTCGCCACGGATGGGCGCGACCGCCCCCTCGAAGATGTTTCCATTCAGAGCGTTTCTGTCGAGTCCGTCTAACCAGTATCCCCGTACAGAGAATGAATGATCTGCCGGTCTCGGCGGCGAATTTTTGTTACCGCCATCCGGGGCGGCAGAGCTTCATTCTGTGTCAACGTTGCGGCCGCACCATCTGCACCGAGTGCCAAACTCAGGCTGCTGTCGGGGTTATCTGCCCCGAGTGCATGAAAATCCAGCGTAAGAACGCTCCGCGCACCAAACCAGCCGTGCTCACCAGATTGACCGGCAGTGGCCAGCCGACAGTCACGTATACCCTCATCGCGCTGACCGTATTCATGTTCGTGCTGCAATGGATCCCGGGCCTCGGGATCACCCAGCGATTCGCCTACGTACCAGCCCTCACCATCGTTGAGCCCTGGCGCATGTTGACCAGTGTCTTTCTGCATTCGCAGGGCGGGCTGCCGTTTCACGTGCTGCTGAACATGTACGCGCTGTGGTTATTCGGTCCGATGCTGGAGGGAATGCTTGGCCGCGGACGTTTTCTGGCCCTGTATCTGATCAGCGGGTTCGCGGGTTCGGTCGGTGTTCTGGTTCTAGCGCCGTTCACCTCCGTCGTTGGAGCATCAGGGGCTCTATTCGGGCTCATGGGTGCGTTCCTGATCATTCAACGCGGTCTGGGTGGAAATTCGAAGCAACTGCTGGTGCTCCTCGGTATCAACGTTGTCGTGAGCTTCATTCCCGGTATCGCTTGGCAAGCCCACCTCGGCGGCATCGTCGGGGGCGCGCTGATCGGGTTTGTGCTCATGCGCACCCGTCGACCAAACCAAAAAGGCGTGCAGATTGTTTTGATCGCGGCAGTTGCCGTTCTCTTTGTGGCTATTGCCGTACTCAGGATTTTGAGCCTGCTCGCACCGGTGGGATAGTTGGCGGCGGGAGCTCGCCGTTTCACCTTGAGTTATCCACAGGTTTATCCACATGGGGATAATTACACCGGTGTCATTACCGCCAATACAGGGCCTCGGTGACCCGGCGATTAGCGTTCGATGAACAGTTCGCGAACGGTGGTCGGTCGAGTCGAAGAGTTAGCGCCAGCGGGTGGTCATGAGGAAGCCGATGAAGGCGATTCCAAACCCGACCAGGATATTCATGGCACCGAGCCCCGCGATAGGAAGCTGGCTGCCACTGACGTAGAACACGATGATCCAAGCTAGACCGAGCAGCATGAAACCGAACATGACCGGCTTGAACCAGACGGCGTTGGGCGCGTCCTCGTTCGAGCGGGCAACATCGGTGCGGGCGGACCGGGTGCGAGGATTCTTACGTGCCATTCTGCGATCCTAGCGTCTTCGCCTGTTTGAGTGGACGTGACGCGGGGGCTGGATGCCAATCAGGTCGGTAGACTCGTTGCATGTGTCCTGTGGCAGATGATCCCATCGAGATCGTCAGCAAGCGCCCACGCCGCGCCAAATCGGGCAAGATCACCGTCATCGGCGTGCTGGGCGAACTTCTCATCACCGCAGGTATACTCGTGTTGCTCTTTCTGGGCTGGCAGCTTTGGTGGAATGACATGATCATGGCGAACTCACAGACCTCAGCTGCAAGTGAGATCAGCCAGGACTGGATCGAGCAGAACACGTCAACACCGACACCCGTTCCCATCGTCGATCCGGCCGAGCCGAGTACCGTACCGGTCCCGGGCGACAACGGAGAGCCGGTCATGTCTGTCGTTCCAGCTAACGCCACAGCTTTCGCGGTGCTGTACGTTCCCCGTTTCGGAGCTGGCTATCACCGCACCATTGCCGAGGGCACCGGCCACGACGTCTTGAACAGCAATCGACTGGGCATTGGGCACTATGCGGGCACGCAAATGCCGGGGGAGGTGGGCAACTTCGCCCTTGCCGCCCACCGCAGCGCTTTCGGCGGTGGTATGCATCTGATCCATGAACTGCAGCTCGGGGACGCCATATACGTTCAGACTGCCGACGGTTACTACACCTACCGGTATCGCGATACCGAGTACGTGGCACCCTCGCAGGTACAGGTGCTGGCATCCGTTCCGAACCGTCCCGACGCGAGCGCCGTCGACCGCATCATCACCCTGACCAGCTGCAACCCGCTCTATTCCACCGCGGAACGTATCATCGCTTACGGCGTGTTCGAATCGTGGCAGCCGCTCGCGTTCGGCGCTCCCGCCGAACTCGCACCGATCATCGCAGCACAGGGCTAGGAGGCTCCCATCTACGCAGCACTATGGCGTGTTCTTCCCGGACCAATCTGGATGCGCATTATTCTTGTTCTGATCCTGCTGTTGGCCGTACTCGCCGTACTCGCCACTTGGACGTACCCGTGGATCGACGGCATTCTCAACAACCAGGAAGCAACGGTGGGCGGCTCATGACCCGTATTCTCGTGATCGACAACTACGACAGTTTTGTCTATACGCTCAACGGTTATCTGATGGAACTCGGCGCGGAGACCGAAGTCGTGCGCAACGACTCCTTCGAAAAAGTGGATGCCATCTCCCGCATCGCCGACTTTGACGGTGTTTTGATCTCGCCGGGTCCTGGTAAGCCGTCGGACGCTGGTGTGTCCATTGCCGTCGTCGAAGCGGCACTGACGACCGACGTGCCCCTGTTCGGCGTGTGCCTGGGCCATCAGGCCATCGCTGAAGCATTCGGGGCCACGGTGACCAATGCCGAAGAGCTCATGCACGGCAAAACATCGCTCATCACGCACGACGGCAGCGACTTCTACGGCGGTGTACCGCAGCCATTCACGGCTACCCGGTACCACTCGCTCGCCGTCGTCGCGTCGACTGTTCCGAGTGACCTCATCGTGACGTCACGCACACAGGGCGGCGTCATTATGGGACTGCGGCACGCATCCGCTCCCATTCTGGGCGTGCAATTTCACCCGGAGTCGGTGCTCACTGAGGGCGGCTACCTCATGCTCGGCAACTGGCTCGCCTTGGCCGGCCTGGAGGGTGCGCGGGAGGCCGCGAAGTCTCTGCACCCGCTGTTACGCCTCACCTGAGTCCACCCCGCGCGTTTTAGCCCTGATCCGGGCACCCATGGGTTTTGGCCCTGACCCAGGCAGGAAAGACGTTGGACGCCGACAGAGTGTATCGGTGACGGACCAGGCTGCGGGGCCCACCCTATAACCACGGGCCCAGTTTATAAACTGGGCCCACGGACGGGGCCCGGGCCCCGTCCGCACGATGCTAGGTGCCGGCGCAGTAGGTCAGGGTGATCTCGGAACGTTGCGGGACGTCACCGGGCGCCAGCGACTGGGTTTTGATCGGGGAACCGGATTGCTGGGCGCAGGTGTAATCTGCCTGCGAATCCGGCATGAGGCTTTCATTGCTGACGAGGTCGATCGCGGCCACGAGGGACTGGCCGGTCAGGTCGCCGAGGGTGACGAGCCCGCTTGAGACGGTGTAGTTCACGATGACGCCGGAGAACTCGGATGCGGCGGCCGCCGGATCGGTGCGGATGACCACGTCGACGGCCACGGTTGGCGAATTCTCGGAGGTGACCGATCCGGAAACGAAACCGAGCCCTTCGATCGCGGCCTGGGCATCTGCTATGGGTTGGTTGGTGACGTCGGGAACCACAACGGGGACCGGGCCGGTGGAGACGAAGATCTTGATCACGTCCGAGGGGTTGACGATGGTGTCGGCCGGAGGGTCGGTGCGAATCACCTGATCGGCGGGCACCGTGGTACTCGACTCTTCGGCACGGGTAGCCGCGAGATCCAGGTCGAGAAGCGCGTTTTGGGCCTCATCGTAGCTCTGGCTAGTGAGTGAGGGCACCTTTCGTGAGCTGTCGGGCAGTTCCACCGACGGTTGCAGGTTCGCCACCCAGATCATGACCGCTACGACGATGACGACGACGCAGACGATTCCAGCCCACACCCAGATCACCGGAGGGCGCCGCTGCGTGCGCACCATAGTGGGATCTTCGGAGAGCTGCTTGAGGGCCAGGGCCGAACCGGTGACGGCGGTGGGCGCGGCGCCGAAGAGTCCGGCGCCGACCTCTTCGCCGGCGTGATGGAGTGGAATCTGGCCGGATCCGGCGGTCTCGACATCGCCCCGAAACTCAACGGCGCTCTGATATCGGGCGAATCGGTCCTTGGCCAGGGCGTGCAGCACGACCGAGTCGAGGGCCGGCGACACTCTCGGGTTGAGCGCAGACGGTTTGACCGGCATCTCACTGACGTGCTGGTAGGCGACTGCGACGGGCGTGTCACCGCGAAACGGCGGTCGACCGGTGAGCATTTCGAACAGCACCACACCGGTCGAATAAAGGTCGGTGCGCGCATCGACGGACTCACCCTTGGCCTGCTCGGGGGAGAAATAGGCAGCGGTGCCAAGGATTGCCGTGGTCTGGGCGACCGTCGTGGCCGAGTCGGAGATAGCGCGGGCGATGCCGAAGTCCATCACCTTCACTTGACCGGACTTGGTGATCATGATGTTGCCTGGTTTGATATCGCGGTGTACGACGCCTGCCCGGTGCGAGTATTCGAGAGCGGTCAGAACCCCGTCGATGATGCGCACAGCCTCTGCGGGTTCGATCGCACCCTCACGGATGATGTCCTTGAGCAGCCGGCCGTCGACGTGTTCCATGACGATGAACGGAATCTGCGAGTCGTGGCCCGACTCATCGGTGACGGTTTCCTCACCGGCATCGAACACGCGCACAATCGTGGGGTGCGCCATCCGCGCGGCAGCCTGCGCTTCCTGGCGGAAGCGGGTGCGAAACGCGGGATCGGCCGCGAGGGTCGACTTGAGCAGTTTGATCGCTACCGTGCGACCGAGCCGGGAATCGGTGCCGATGTGCACATCGGACATGCCGCCACGGCCCAGCAGGGCCCCGACACGATAGCGACCGGCGATCAAACGACCAGAGTCAGCCACGTACGCACTCCCCCACAATCAGACACCGTATTCGGGTTGGACACAGTGACCGCTACTTTACCGCACGGAATTGGGGAGTTACTCTCCGAGGGCAGTGTCACCAGTGACGAGCACTTCGGCAGGCGGGGAGAATGCAGAACTGATCTGGCCGCAGAAATAGCGGAACTTTACGGTGAAGTTTTCTGTACCGGCGGTGATCGTGGCCGTAGTCGTTTGAGCGTTGGACGGGTTTACCGAGGTGATCACGGCGGCACCGCCCTCCGTGGCAATCTCATAGCCGGCCAGCGTTTGGCCGGTCGGGCAGGTCTGGGCGTTCCAAGTCACGGTGACGGTACCTGCCGGAGCGGCCGGTGACGGTGTGGCGGTCGGGGCTGATGTTGGCGTGCTCGGTGTGGCAACCGGCCCGTAGGTGGTGAGGGTGATCGTCGAGCCGGCCGGAACGGGGCCTCTGGGATTGACCAGGTACACCCGGTCAACGTCTTCCTCGGTCGCAGCCGCGTTGCCAGGTTCGACGTCAGCTGCAAATCCCATGTCGACGAGCAAGGCGGCGGCCTCGGCGCTCGGCTTTCCGATGAAGTCGTCGGGATTGACCGACGTATTCGTCGGTGTCGGTGTCGGTGTCGGCGTTGGGCTCGGTGTCGGCGTGGGCGATGGCGTGGGTGTCGGCGACGGCGTCGCCGACGTCTCGGCAGGAACCGGGGTCTCATTGTTCTGGGTGAACAGGGCGATGAGCGTGCCGGTGAGTACGATCACCAGCAGCGCGACGAGAGCGATGAGCGGCCAGGTCCACTTGCTGCGCTTCTTTTCCTGTGCCTCTGCAGCAGCAGCGGAGGCGCGCGTGGTGGGGGCACCGTTGGCCGGAAGAATGGTCGTGGCCGAATCAGCGCCGGCACCGGGCATGAGCATGGTGGCACTGGTGGCCGTGAGGCCGCCCAAAATGGAGGGCACGGCCACGGCGGCCGCTGCCACATCACCACGGCGCAGAGCGGATGCCGCGCGCGCCAGGTGGGCCGCTGATGCCGGTCGGTCGGCCGGGTTCTTGGCCAGGCAGGCGAAGACCAGATTGCGCACCGGTTCGGACACGGTTACCGGCAGGTCGGGCGCGATCTCATTGATCTGTGCCATGGCGATGGCGACCTGCGACTCGCCCGTGAACGGACGTCGGCCGGCGAGGGACTCGTACGCGACGATACCGATCGAGTAGATGTCGGTGGTCGGCGAGGCCGGGTGGCCGCTGGCCTGCTCGGGCGAGAGGTACTGCACGGTACCCATGACCTGCCCGGTCGCGGTGAGTGGCACCTGGTCGGCGATGCGGGCGATGCCGAAGTCGGTGATCTTCACCCGTCCCTCTGGCGTGATGAGTAGGTTGCCGGGCTTAATGTCACGGTGCACGAGTCCCGCGGCGTGGGCGGCGTGCAGTGCGGCCGAGGTCTGCGCGACAATGTCGAGCACCTTGTCGGTCGGCAATACGTGTTCGCGTTCGAGAATGGTGGACAGGGCTTCGCCGGGAACAAGTTCCATAACGAGGAAGGCGCTGCCATCTTCCTCGCCGTAGTCGAAGACATTCGCAATGCCCTCGTGGTTGACGAGCGCGGCGTGGCGGGCTTCGGCGCGGAAACGCTCCAGAAAACCGGGGTCACCGAGGTACTCGTCTTTCAAAATCTTGATGGCGACGCTTCGTCCGATGACGAGGTCGGTGGACTTCCACACCTCGCCCATGCCGCCAATCGCAATGCGCGACTGCAGCTCGTATCGTCCCCCGAAGGTGAGGCCTGCTGTGGGTCTCATTTGTTAAGCACCGCCTCTAGTACTTTCTTTGCGACAGGCGCGGCAAGTTTGTTGCCGAACCCCGTTTGTCCTTCTCCCCCGCCGTTCTCTACGAGAACGGTGATGGCGTATTGCGGATCGTTCGCCGGTGCGAAACCGGTGAACCACAGTGTGAACGGATCCGTTGACCCGTTTTGCGCCGTGCCTGTTTTTCCCGCCACGTCAACCCCATCTATTCTTGCATTGCTTGCCGCACCATCCTGAACGCCGTTGACCATCATCGCGGTGATCGTCGCGGCGGTTTCTTCGCTCATCACCCGCCCGAGTTCGGTTGCTTCAAAGGTTTGGATGGCGCTGAGGTTGGGGGCGAGAATCTCCTGCACCAGGTTGGGAGCCATCACAACACCGCCATTGGCGATGGCGCCGCTGACCATGGCCATTTGCAGCGGTGTCGCCGTCACGTCGAACTGGCCAAACGCCGACTGCGCGGTCTGAGGGTCATCGAGCCCGCGTGGGTACGTGCTCTTGGAGACGGTCATGGGAATGCTGTGGGTGCTGTTGAAACCGAATTTCTCGGCGGTCTCACGAATGGTCGTGTCGCCCAGCTGGACACCGAGTTCAGCGAAGGGAATGTTGCAGGACAGCCGCAGTGCGGTCGCGAGGGTAACCGTCTCGCCGGCGCCACAGGTTCCTCCGCTGGAGTTCTCGATCACACTCGTTGTGCCGGGGGCCATATAGACGGATGGGTTCAAAAAAGTACTCTCCGGGGTGTAGTTGCCCGATTCGAGCGCGGCCGTGGTGACGACGAGTTTGAATATTGAACCGGGAGGGTTGAGCGAATTGATCGCCCGGTTGATCAGCGGATCGTTCGGGTCGGCCACCAGGGCGTCATAGCTCGCAGTGACCTCGGCGTTGTTGTGCACCGTGAGCAGGTTCGGATTGAAACCCGGTTTGGAGACCATCGCCAGGATGCGACCGGTGGCGGGCTCGGTGACGACGACGGATCCGGTGTAATCGCCGAGGGCATCCCACGCCGCTTGCTGGGCGATTGGATCGATGGTCACCTCGACGGCGGCACCCTTCGGGTCCTGGCCGGTGACAAGGGCGCTGATCTTGTCGAAGAATTGGGAGTTTGACGTGCCGGTGAGCTCGCTATTGAGGGCGAACTCAAGCCCGGTCGGTTGGCCATTGATTGGAATATACCCGGTGATCGGCGCGTAGAGCTCGGGGTTGGTATAGGTGCGCAGAAACTTGAAATCATCATCGGCCGGCATCGACTGCGCGATCGGCTCGCCTTTGACGAGGATGGCACCGCGCTCGACCTGGTAGCTGTCGTAGAGAGTGCGGGTGTTGCGTGGGTCGGCCGACAGGTTGTCGGCCTGGAAAGCCTGCACGACCGAGGTTGAGCCGAGAAGAGTGACGAACATCAGCATCACGACGATGCTGACACGCTTGAGTTCACGGTTCACTTAGACCACCAGCCTGGGTTGATTGCGCACGGTGTCGGAGAGCCGCAGCAAGAGGGCCGCGATGATCCAGTTGGCTACGAGCGATGAGCCGCCGGCGGCCAGGAACGGGGTGGTCAGGCCGGTGAGGGGGATGACCCGGGTGACACCGCCGATGACAATGAAGCATTGGAGGGCCACGACGAAGGCGAGGCCGACAGCGAGCAGCTTGCCGAAGTCATCCTGTCCGGCGAAGCCGATGCGGAACCCGCGGGCGACGAACAAAAGGTACAGGGCGAGGATGGCAAACAGACCGGCGAGGCCAAGCTCCTCGCCGAGGCTCGCGATGATGTAGTCACTCTGAGGTACCGGGGTGAGCTCCGGGCGACCCTGGCCCCAACCGGTGCCGAGCAGGCCGCCCTTGGCGAGGCCGAACAGGCCCTGCACCAGCTGGAAGCTGCCGCCCTTGGCGTTGTAGACATCCGGGTTGAGCGCATCGAGCCAGTTGGTGAAGCGTCCATTGACGTAGTTCAGGGTCTGGCTGGCAATGATGGCGCCACCCAGGAACAGGCCCAGACCAATGATGACCCAGCTGAGGCGGCCGGTGGCGAGGTAGAGCATGACCAGGAACAGTCCGAAGTAGAGCAGGGCGGTGCCGAGGTCACGCTGAAAGATGATGACCGACATCGACAGGGCCCAGACGACGAGGATCGGGCCGAGGTCACGGAAGCGGGGAAAGCGGGCACCGAGAATCTTCTTGCCCACCATTGAGAGACTGTCGCGGTTGCGCACGAGGTAGCCGGCGAAGAACACGGCGAGGGCGATTTTGGCGATCTCACCGGGCTGGAAGGTAGCGAAACCGCCGAAGCGGATCCACACCCTGGCACCGCTGATCTCCTGGCCGAGGCCGGGAATGAGCGGGAGAAAAAGAAGGAGCACACCGACGAGGCCGGCGATGTAGGTGTACCGAAACAGCACTCGGTGGTTTCGGATGACCAGCAGCACGACGATGGCGCTGAAAATAGCCAGGGCGCTCCACACCGTCTGGCGCACGGCGGCACTCGCCCAGCCGCCCTGCTGGTCGGCAATGTCGATGCGATAGATCATGGCAATACCGATGCCGTTGAGCACCGTTGCGATCGGCAAAATGAACGGGTCGGCATCGCGGGCGACGAACCGCAGCACGACGTGCAGGCTGATGACCAGAATGGACAGGCCTGCGCCGAGCAGCACGAGGGTCGGGTCGAGTTCGCCGAGCGCACCGAGTTGCACGAGCACGACCGCGCTCGCGTTGATGAAGCACGCGATCAGGAGCAAAAACAGTTCAAGGTTGCGCAGCTTCTGCGGCAGGCGCAGGCGACGTACCGGCTCGGTCGCCGGTTGTGCTGAAAGAGCGGATGCCTTACTCAACGATTGCACCCTTCAATCGTTCAATGATGTCCAGGGCGTCGGCCAGGGAGCCGGCGTTGATGGTTTGCTCGACCTGCTGGCGGTCGTAGACGCGCAGGTCAGAGAGATTGAGGTCGGTATGTTCGTAGACACCAGAGAGTTTGATCGGGCCGATGTCCTGCTGCACACCCTGATAAATAGCGACGTTGGAACCGTCAGCGCCCACGTAGTAGCGGGTCTGGGTCCATTGGTAGCCGAGAACGGTGGTCGTGACGATGCTGAGCACCAGCAGAATGACAGCGACCAGCCAGGTGCCCTTGCGGCGGCGGGCGCGGCGGGCATCCTCTTCGATCAGCTCGGACAGGTAGTCCTGAGAATCGGGCTCAAAATGCGTTTCACGCACCGGGTGGAGGCGGAGGGCCGGGATGCGCAGGGCCCGATTGCGGCTGGGCTCCTCACCGAACGCGAGCGGATTCGCCGCGGAGCCGACAACGACCGGGCTATCGGTGCGCGCGACGCCCGCACCGATGTCGACGATGACGACGGTCACATTGTCGGGAGCGCCGCCGTCGAGGCTTTCTTTAACGAGAAGGTCGGCGACATCCTGCGCATTCGCCCCGCTCGCCAGAGCTGAGGCCATGGCGTTGTGGGAGACGACGCCGGTGAGGCCGTCGGAGCACAGCATCCAGCGGTCGCCGGCGATGGTGGCGAGGATGGACGTGTCGATCTCGGGGCTCGCCTCCACGTCGCCGAGAACGCGCATGAGCACGGAGCGGCGCGGGTGCACCATGGCTTCAGCCTCGGTGATGCGTCCGCTGTCGACCAGACGCTGCACGAAGGTGTGATCGACGGTGATCTGGGACAACTCGTTATCGCGCAGCAGATAGATGCGCGAGTCGCCGATGTGCGCGATCGCGACCTCGTTTTCGAGGACGACGATAGCACTGACGGTGGTGCCCATGCCGGTGAGTTCGGCGTGCTCGAACACGGTCTCTGCCAGCTGGGCGTTGGCGCCGATGAGGGCGGCCTGCAGGGCGAACTCGGCGTCTTGGGCGCTCGCGTATGGCTTGTCGGCCTCGATGATGCGCTTGGTTGCGATCGCCGACGCGACGTCACCGCCGGCGTGGCCGCCCATGCCGTCAGCAACCACGAACAGGGAGCGTCCGGCGTAGCCGGAGTCCTGGTTGTTGGAGCGAATCTTGCCGACGTGGGACGCGGCTGCGCTGTGACTTACCGTCGCCATGACCTACCGCCGAAGCTCGAAGCTGGTGGCGCCGATCTTCACGGTGGCGTTCAGGGGAATTTTGGTCGGAACGGTGACGCGGGAGCCGGCCAGGAAGGTTCCATTGGTGGAGTCGAGGTCTTGCAACATCCACTCATCGTTCCAGAGCATGAGGCGCGCGTGGTGCGTGGAGGTGTAGTCATCGCGGATCACCAGGCTGGAGTCGCTCGAGCGCCCGATCGTGATGGTGTCGGTGCCCAACGGAAACTCGGTACCGGCTTTCGGGCCGCTCGTGATAACCAGACGGGTGGTGTTGTGTGCGGTAGCCAATTCAGCGCCGGTAGCCGGACTGGCGCGCGCCACCGGCGCAGTGAAGGCGGCCGAGGGAACGGGGACTGCAGCGGGAACAGCGGATAGTGGGAAAGCAGGCGCGGGGGTGGCATCTGTTTTCAACTTGCGCACGCGCTGCCCGAACAGATCGCTGCGCAGGGCGTAGACGATGCCGAAGATGAACATCCAGAGCAGCAGGAGGAAGCCGAAGCGCAGCACCAGCAGGGTGAGTTCACTGACGTTCATGTCGTCGGCCCCCAGAATCCGCCCATGTCGTGGCGTTCGGTGGCCGGATCGACCGATGGTGCGGCCCGCGGGTACTCATGGGAGTCTGGCGAAGCCTGGGCGAGGACGCGAAACACGATGCGGGTGCGACCGATCGTCACGATCGAGTCGGGCTCGAGAATGGCTTGGCTGACGGGAGCGCCGTTGAGCTGGGAACCGTTGGTGCTGCCGAGGTCGCGCACCTGCGCGCGGGCGCCGTCCCAGAGGATTTCGACGTGGCGGCGCGAGGTGCCGGTATCTTCGACGGTGATATCGGCGTCAGAGCCGCGCCCGATCACGGTTCGGGACTTGACCAGCGGGTGCCTGGTGCCGTTGATGTCGAGGACCGGGGTCCAGGTGACGCTGCTCTTGACCGAGCTGGAGTCGATCTGCACCATGCCCTCGCTGAGGCTACGGTCGTCTTGCAGGGTGATCGTGATGCCGCCGGTGAACTGGTAGCGCTGTTCGGCACCGTGTTTTTGCACGAGGGCGGTGAGCTCGTCGAGAAGGGTGACGCCGAGCGCGCTCATGCGGGCGTAGTCCGCGTGGGACATACGCACGGTGAAGCGATTAGGCGCGAGGATACGATCCCGCGAGACTACTGCGGCCTTGGTGTCGAGCTCACGACGCAGCGCGGAGGTGATTTCCACCGGCTGCAAGCCCGATCGAAAGGTCTTGGCGAATGCTCCGTTGACGGCGCGTTCCAAGCCCTTTTCAAAGTTATCCAGTATGCCCACAGGTCTCCCGATCCGGTCCGTTTGGCTATGAGCATGTTACTTGTCTCGGGTGACAACCCACCTTGGGGGCGCAAACGGCACGAACAGTCATACTACCCGCGGAGCGTCTCTGACCGAATTCCGCGCGCGTTCGGGGCATTCCGTGGGACTTTTTTGTAGGGGGGCGTGGCCACACGGGCATCCGTTGGCGGCTATGGTGTCGGCGCGCCAGCTACGCGCAGGGGCGCCAGGTATAGGTGGCGCGGCAACCGGCATCGGGCGCGCTCACGCCGGATACGGCCCGCAGGGGCGAGCGACGGGTACCCGAATGGCGCTGACCCCTCTCGTAGTGTTAGCATTCCTAAGTTCGCGCGAGTGGCGGAATTGGCAGACGCGCTGGCTTCAGGTGCCAGTGTTCGAAAGGACGTAGGGGTTCAAGTCCCCTCTCGCGCACTGTGGGTGTTTCAGGAAATTGAGTATGCGTTTTCATGAAATCCAAGCGAACGGGCCGGTTGAGTAGAAATACTCGGCCGGCCTTCGGTTTTTTAACGATGTGTGCGGCACTCACTGGCAGTACTTCGTCTTGAGCCGGGCAAAAGTGGGCTGCAGGTGGAACTCGACGACGACTGGATCGACGCGTCCGCTATCTCGCCCCAGCGTGTACTTTCAGCACCGCTCGTAGTGGTGCTGATCTGACAGATCTGGGCACTTTGCATTATTTCGATGGTGGAACGGTGCCCTCGATCGAAAGTTTGACTACAGGCCTGTCCCCGAGAGGTGCGTCGAGATCGATGAGTAGCGAGCCCCGAAACGCCAGGGCAGTGCACGCATCCGGCGCTTCCGGCAAGGTGCCTTGGATGAGCGCCACAGCGACTTCCGAATCGGTTTGCTCAGTGATTGCGCGCGTTCCGTAGCACGCAGGATTTCCTCCGACGAAGAACACACGAACTTGGGTGTTCGAGACGTTCGCCGAATCCGTCCATGGCAGGACTCTTTCCTCGACGAGATCATCGCGTGGAATTTCATCTTTAGGTGCTGGACTGCCACTTGTAGAGGGAGCTGGCAGTGCAGTGGAACCGCCCTCGTCGACCCCGAGCGAGTCGTCGGAGGTGTTTGTTGAGCACGCAGATGCTCCCAGCAGGCACATGGCTAAAAATGCTCCCGCCACGAGTCGTGTCGATCCCAACAAATCTGTCCCCTACCAATCTGCATCTGCGGACGCATACAGAGTCCGAATGTCACTTCTAAAGAACGGGCCGCTGATGTAAGTGGTGCTGTTCGTTGGGCCAAACGAACTGACGGAATTTAGATTACCGAGCCCGGAATCGTTGCTGTTAACGCCGGGCCAAAACAGGGCCAATAGTGCCGACAGTTTCAAGCGGTGAATGCAACGGTGTGGCCGTGGTGACCTCCTAAAGTACTTCGTAGGAGGAATGAAATGGGACGGAAATGAAAGCCACGGGAGCAGCGGATGGCATTCTTCACGGCGCGCGCATCAGGGACATCTCTTCGGAAATCCGCGGCGCTAGCCGGGATTTCGAGGTCGACTGCCTGTCTGTGGCTCAAGCAATCGGGCGGCGTCCGACCACGTGCGACAAAGCCGCAGCCGGCGTTGCGGTTGACGCTCGATGACCGCGAGAGCATCTCTCGCGGTCTCGCCGCGAGTCGGTCGTTGACGGCGATCGCGGCCGAATTACGGCGGCCCGTCTCAACGGTTTCGCGGGAGTGCTCCGCAATAGTGGCAAGAGCGGATACCGTGCGGCTCCCGCCGAACGTCTCGCCGTGGCCCGCACCCGGCGTCCGCGACTGGAAAAATTGACGTGGGACGATCGGTTGCGGGAGCACGTGGAATCGAAACTCAGTATCTGCTGGTCTCCACAACAAATCTCGAGACGAACGAAACAGCCGCCTCCTGATCGCCCTACCCCTTCCGCTCGGCGCGAAGAGCGAGAAAGTGATCGCCGCACTGATCGAAAAGTTCAACACGGCGCCCGCAACCATGCGCCGAACATTGACCTGGGACCGTGGCAACGAGATGGCCCGCCACGCTGACTTCACCACAGCGACCGGGATTCCCGTGTTCTTCTGCGACGCGTACTCGCCCTGGCAACGCGGCACTACCCTAAACACCAACGGACTTCTTCGTCAATACCTACCCAAAAGCACCGATCTCAACCTGACCGACACCACGCGACTTACGGAGATCGTGACCGAACTCAACAATCGCCTCCGTAGGGCTTAAAAGTGGCAGACTCCTCACGAGGTCTACAACACCGCAACACTTGCATTGACCGCTTGAAACTGTTGGCGCTTTAAACACAAGAATGCCTGCTGGGCGGTTCCACCGCTCCTGACTCGCTGGGGTGGTGTTTGACAGAGATGGTGCATGTCTGTCATTTGCGGTGTCGTTTGACGGCAGGTTCGTCAGGGAAAGCATCAGTGGCTTCGCTTGACGCTGTGGCCATTGTTATCCCACCGTGCTCTCTGCGGTGTCTGTCCCGATTCCGAGATAAGCCTCCCGAACCTCCGGAGATGTGCGCAGGGTCGCTCGGTCACCCGAAAAGACTACCCGCCCGTGCTCGAGCACGTAACCGTTATCCGCGGTGGAGAGGGCGAGTGATGCATTCTGTTCGACCAGCAGCATGGTCACTCCAGTGTTCGCGATCATACGGATTGTGTCGAAAACAAGATCCGTGATCAAGGGTGCGAGCCCCAATGACGGCTCGTCGAGAAGGATAATCCGCGGATGCAGCATCAGGGCGCGACCGATGGCGAGCATCTGCTGCTCTCCTCCCGAGAGCGTTCCGCCGGACTGAGCGCGGCGTTCGGCGAGGCGCGGAAAGAGATCGAAAACTTCGCGCAGCGCTGCCGATCGTAAGGATTTTGCCCTCTTCGATGAACCGCCGACGAGCAGGTTGTCTTCGACAGTCAGGTTCGCAAAAACCCGACGCCCCTCGGGAACGAGAGCGATACCGAGTTCGGCAATAGCATAGGGAGGAAGACCCGTGATGGGTTCCCCATCGAGGCAGACCGTTCCGTGACTCGGTTTCAGATGGCCAGCGATCACTTTGAGAAGCGTGGATTTCCCGGCTCCATTTGGCCCGAGAATTCCTGTAACTTCACCCTCAACAACGTTGAGCGAGATGTCGTGGAGTGCCGTAGCGTCGCCGTAACGGGCGTGGACGTTTTTAACAGTCAGCATTTTGGTCCTTCTTTGGGACTCCGATGTAGGCTTCGATGACGGCAGGGTCACTCTGCACTTCTGCTGGCGTTCCATCCGCGATGAGCAAACCGTGGTCGAGCACAAGTACTCGCTTGCTGATACGCATCACGACCTTGAGAAGATGTTCAACGAGCAGCACGGTAACGCCTTCATTTGTCAGCTGCTGGATGAGCGCGACGGCATCTTCTACCTCGCGCGGGGTCAGGCCGGTCATGACTTCGTCGAGCAGTAAGAGTGACGGCTCTGACGCGAGAGCGCGGGCCATTTCCAATCGTTTTCGGTCAATGAGCGTGAGTTCCGCCGGACTGTCGTTCGCTCGGTCCTGCAGGCCGAGACGCTCTAAAGCAACGTAAGCAGCCGTTTTAGACTTCTCGACGGACGAATGCTTCTGCAGTCCTCCCACCAAGACGTTCTCGAGCGCCGTCATCGACGGGAAGAGGCGCACTTTCTGGAAGGTGCGGGAGATACCCTGTCGTGCAATCTGGTGGCTGGCGGAACCTGTCATGTCGCTTCCACCGACGATTCGCTTACCGGAATCGAGTTTTTGGACCCCCGTCATCAGGTCAAAAAATGTGCTCTTACCCGCTCCATTGGGGCCAACGAGGGCGATGATTCCGCCGGCCTGGATATCAATCGTGACATCCCGAACGGCTTGGACTCCACCGAACGACTTCGATGCCATTTCCATTCTCACGAGTGAGGAGTTCACTTTGTGAGCACCTCCTCAGCGGCCCTGATCTTCGTGTCGTCCTCACCACGAGTGTGTCCAATCGGGTTGCCGCGTTTTTTTCTCAACCGTCGCGGAATAGATGCCAACCCTCCTGGTAGCCACAGCGCGACGGCGACGAGTACAACACCGTAGACAATAGCGTCTGAGCCAGCAACGATGTCTTGGAGGGCATTGTTCGCCGATTCGCCGATAGCTACGATGGCGATGCCGCCAACTACCGGTCCCCAGAGTGTACCGATACCACCGAAGATCGCTCCAAGCGCCATCTCGACGGAACGGTCTACACCGAAGGCACTGCCTGGGTCGATGAACAGACTGTGTTGCGCCAGTAGAGTGCCACCGAACGAAACCATCATCGCGCTGAGAACGAAGGCCTGAATTTTAACTTGGACGGTGCGAACACCGAGGGCTCGTGCCACCTGCTCATCGTCGCGAACGGCTTTCAATCGGTATCCGAAAGGCGACTCGATGATGAATGCCGCGACCATAACGTAAAGGAGTAGCAGTCCGAGAGCGACGTAGTAATAATTCACTTGGTCGCGGAACTGCAGCATCGCGAACGAAGGCTTAATGAGCGGAAGGCTTAGTCCTACGTCGCCCCCTGTCAGGGCGGAGATCGTGCGCGCGAGGTTAAGCAGGATGAGAGCGAAGACGAACGTGACGAGGGTGAAATAGATTCCGCGCAGGTGGACGGTGATCGAGCCTAAGAGTAGGGCGAGGATACCCGCCACCAGCATCCCGATCAGTCCTCCGATCCAGGGCGAAAGATTAAAGTTGATCAGGAGCAGGGAACTGGTGTAGCCGCCGACGCCAAAAAAAGCTGCGTGGCCGAAGGAGAGCCGACCACCCAAGCCACCGACGATGTTCCAGGCCACAGCGAGAGAACTCACGATGAGTGCGGTGACGCCAATGCCCTGAAGGTATGATCCGCGAAGGAGCCATAGGGGCAGAGTTGCTGCACCGATGAAAAAAAGAATGCCACCGATGGTTGCAGGCTTCCTGATCATGCTGTAACTTCCGTCCTTCCGAATAGTCCGTTTGGCCTGAAGATCAACACCAGAATGAACAGAGTGAATAGTCCGACGTCCTGCAGGCCGACGGACACGTACGCCGCCGTTAGCTGCTGAACTGTACCTGCGATCAAGCCGCCGATAAAGGCACCGATAATGTTGCCGAGGCCACCAAGTACGACGGCAACAAATGCGAGGACTAGGAATTGGTTTCCTAAGGTGGGCGAGGCTGGCTGATAGGTAATGAGAACGCCGCCGGCGACCAGAGCAATGCAGGTGCCGAGCGCAACAACGATGACGTAGATTCGCTTGGATCGGACACCAGACGACTCGGCCATCTCGGCGTCGTCGACGGTGGCGCGCATTTGACGGCCGAAGTCGGTGCTCTTCAAGAGGAACGTCAAGCCGATGGTGATTGCGACGGCAATCACGAACCCGACAACGTGCGCGGGACGCAGGTAGATCCCGCCGACCGCGATGAGCTCGCTACCCCAGGCGAACTCGTGGAGAGATTTCTGGGTTGGTGAGAAGAACACCTGTACAAGGCTCTGAATAATGATGCCAAGACCGAGCGTGAGCAAGAGTTGCGGAAGCTCGCCCGCGTTACGAAGCCGCGCAAAGAGGACCGATTGCAGTGCCGCGCCCAATAGGAGGCCGATGGGAACCACGATGAGCAGGGCTAGGAACGGATTGATACCAAACGTCGTGTAGAGCAAGAGAACGGTGTACATGCCGAGCAGCACAAGGTTGCCGTGGGCAAAATTGATGATCCGCATCACGCCAAAGACGAGGCTCAAGCCCATGGCGATCAGTCCGAAGACGCCTCCGAGTAGAAGGCCAGTAATAACAGTTTGAGCAAGGATTTCCATTGTGACTGGTCCTTCGTAGGCTGGGCGTCAGAAGCGGATAGCGTGCTGCTGGCTACTGCGGCTTTACAGCCTGGACGTCCAGCGGCCAGACAGTGCGGGTAACGCCCGCTTGCCACTGGATCATGATGGGAAACACATCCTTGTTTAGACCCTTTTTGTCGAAGCTGACTGTTCCGGCGGGCATGAATGAGGAGGGACCAGCGGTGAAGTCTGTCTTGCGAAGCGCCTCAGCGATCGTCTCGGGATCGCTGCTCGCTGCACCGTCGATGGTGTCTGCGAGAATCCAGGCTGCGACGTAGGATTCACCAGCTTCCTGAGGCATGAACGCGGTGTCATATTTCTCTGTGTACCGTTTGCTGATGTCCTCGAGACCGTCATAGGGCATGTCCCAGTTCCAACCGGCCTGGCTCAGAATTCCGTCAACGTTTTCGCCGAGTATCTTCCCAAACTCGGGGGAGAGGATTCCGCCGCCGCCGAGTCCGACGATCGGTCCGTTGTAGTCGAGGTCCCGGAGGGTATTCACGATTGTCACCGCGGCACCAGTGGGACCGCCAAGGAAGATAACGTCGGGATCTGCGCGAAGTGCTTCCAAGACGATCACCGTCGCGTCGCTGAGGTCCTGAGGATAGAAGGCCTGGCTAACGACGTCGAGACCAGAACTTTTGGCCTGTGCGATGGCCGCTTTGCCCTGTGCCTCGATCGAGGCATCGTCAGACGCCAGGACCGAAACCTTCTGCAACTCGATTCCAATGTCAGCGTACGCGTCCTGCACATACGAAACAATGGAGTCACCGAGAGCTGAAGCAGTGGGCGGGAGCTGGAAGAAGTAGCTGTAGTCGCGGTCGGTCAGCGCGTCCGCATACGACTGACTCACGATAGGTACGCTGGCTTTTTCGGCTTCCGTGGAGGCCGTGATGGTAAAGGCGGAGACATAGGAACCGATAAGAGCGCTGACGTTCTCCTGTTCGATCAGGCGCCGCGTGACCGTGGCAGCCTGGCCGGGGTCGTCGGAGCTGGTGTCCGCTTTGATGCCCCGCAAATGTTGGCCGTCGAGAGATTCGATTCCGCCAGCGGCGTTGATGTCCTCAATCGCGAGCATCGCCCCGTTAAGAGCGTTCTGCCCGCCGTCGGCCCACGCACCGGTCAGCGGATATGGAAGACCGATATTGATCGTGTTGCCGCCGGCACCTGCATCCTGCCCGCTACAGCCAGCGACAGCAAGCAGCGCAGCGACGGTTATCGCGGCGAGGACAACCCTCTTTCGCTCGCGGAAATGAGAGCTCGTGGTGTCTCTAGTCATTTGTATACATCCTCTTTGATGGCACTGGACTTCCCGGGCTAGTCACACGTTTCGAACTTTCGGAGGTGCAATTCGGTTATTCGAATCTAACTTTTATTCGGAAACGCGCCAATGCAATTTCGTGATCTCGGAGGATCGGCTGCAAGCCTTCGGGTTTAGTGACCGGTAAATCGCGGCGGTCGCTTGCCGAGAAATGCTCTGACGCCCTCGTGGTAGTCGTTCGAACTGAACAGATCGTTCCGAAGAGCCGTCGTGTGATCGTCGTCTTGGACCTGGCCCGCTCGAACTAATCCAATGATTTCTTTCGTCGCGCGCAGAGACATCGGCGCTCGCTCGGAGATTTCGACGGCGAGTTCATAAGTAGCGCGCTCAAGCGCATCGGGCGAGTGGACCTCGTTGATCAGGCCGACGCGGAGGGCCCGCTCCGCGGTGACGTGCCGGCCGGAGAAAAGAAGGTAACTCGCTTCCGCAGGTCCCGCCAAGTCGATGACACGTTTCGTGGATTCGAGACTGTAGGCAAAACCAAGCCGAGCGGGCGTGATGCCGAAGACCGCGGCGGTGTCGGCCAGCCGAACATCGCAGCTGAGAGCGAGTCCACATCCTCCGCCGATGCAGAAACCATGAACCATGGCAATTGTGGGTGCGGGGAAGCCGGTGATAGCTCGTTCCGCTTCGGCGACGGCAGCATTGTAACGACGCGCACCGTCTGTGCCGGCGCGCACGGTGGTGAACTCCGCGATGTCCGCTCCGGCCGAAAACGCCCGCATGTCAGCACCTCGAACGATCAACGCGGCTATCGTGGATTCCGCGTTAAGCTGCGCCAGCAACTCGGGAATTTGATTGTACATTTTCAGTGACAGCGCGTTGCGCTGCTCAGGCCGGTTCAGGGTGAGCGTGGCGACCGGACCGACGACGTTGATAAGTAAGTGCTCGAGGCTCGAACGCACGACTAGGGCTTACCAAGGGCTGGGGACAGCGAATTCTGCCAGAAGGTAGAGGCGGGGATCGTGCAATCAGCGGGATGGTCGGGAGTGCCAAAGCGGTGATCGGCCGTGGTGGTGCTCGGTGTTCGGTCTACCCAGGGCGCCCCGACCCGGTCGAGCCGGGCTCCGGGAGGCAGCTGCGTCGCGTACGGTCCGGGCAGTCGTTGACTTGAATCCAGCACCCGCATTGCGTGTAGTGGAACGTCGGGGTCGTTTGTCGGCTCTGGGCAGATAAGTGAGAGCATCACCTACAGCACCGCCAGAGGGTTCAGTGGGCTACCGGTCGATCCTTGAAAGCCCACCGGTGCCAAGACCAACAAAAATGTCGAAGCACCGGCGGCGGCGAGTTCTGCAAGATCAAGGTTCTCGATCAGGGGCACGCCGAACTTGTGGATCAGTCGGAGGTGAACGGGGAACGTCGCGCCATCGGGGTCAGGTTGCACCTCCACGGCGTAGTTATCGGCACCTACGTAAGCGACGTCTCTATCCGAAAGCCATCGGGCGCCGTTATTTGACAACCCAGGCTCTAAGTCGAAATACTCGGCGCTCGAACCAGTCGACTCCCACCATCCAGTCCGAAGAAGTACCGCATCACCGGGTGCCGGCGTTACCTTGGCACGCTGGTAGGCGTCAACCAGCTCGACTGGACCGATCGGTGTCGATGGTGGCAGGCTGACGCCATTTATCGAGACAAAGTCTAGGAGTACGCCACGGGTTACTCCGGGCCGAAGCTTGTCCGCACCCAGTTTTTTCGCACCCAACGTCGATCTCACATTGGCGGACGAATGGCCGTTGTAGAGTTCATCTCCCTCCCAAGCGTGGGCCAGGGCATCCATATGTGTGCCGCTGTGAGTGGACAGCTGAACAGTATCCTCAGCAAAGCGAAAACCACCGGGCGACCGCGCACCGAGTGCATAATCCCCGGCATCCCTGTCCATAAATCGCGAACCCTTGTTGCGGTGCGGTGGTACACCTGCGGTGGGACCGATTGGTTGCGCGAGCGAGATGATCCGGCCTTGGGTCACTAGAGCGACAGCGTCGAGGATCTTTGCCGGATCAACGAGGTTGGGCGCTCCGATCTCGTCGGATGCACCCCATCGTCCCCAGTTGTCGTCTGAATTATCGTACATAATCTGGTTCCACCTTGATTGGGATCGACCGGCTTATCGATCGGCCAGAAGAGAATCGACGAGGGCAGTCGCCGATCCGATGAGGTTTTTTCGCACCATCTTTCCGGTAAGTGTGTGTGGCAGCTTCGACACTATCTTTACTGCCCACGGCACCTTATAGCTGGCGATCGAACCTTTACAGAAGTTCCGTATATCATCAGCCGTCGTCTTCTCGCCGTCATGCAGTACAACGAACGCTACAGGCACTTCACCCCGACCCGGATGGGGGGCACCGACCACGGCGACCTCGTCGACGGAAGGATTACATTCAATGAATGCTTCGACTTCTGCAGGCGACACGTTGATACCCGATGTTTTGATCATGTCGGTGTGGCGGCTCAGGAACTGGATGGTGCCATCTGGCCGGATGAGCCCCGCATCGCCGGTGCGATACCAGCCATCGACTGTGATGGCGGCCTCGGTGGCCTCGGCGTTGTCAATGTAACCCTCGGTAACCCGGCCTCGGATCTGCAGCTCACCGTCGACCCCCAAGGGAACAACTTTCCCTGTCTCCAAGTCCACAACGCGTACTTCCACGCCTTGCAGTGGTGGTCCCTGCGTGATGATCCGCTCATTGAGCGGCATGGTGTGTTCGGTGACGCAGCAATTTCCGTAGACCTCTGTGGATCCGTAGACATTGCAGATCTCGCTGATGCCGAGATCGATCGCGGCCCGCTTCACTTCTTCGGGCCTGCCGATGATAAGACCTGTGCGAAGCGAGTCGATTGCCCGAATTCGCTCGCCGACCTCTTCTGCCAGCACCAGCGACAGGCTTGGAAGTAAATAGGCGGCAGTGCATTGCTCGTCGGCCAGAAGTACGGCTGCGGTCTCAGCAGTGAAACGTTCCTGAAGTATCAGACAGGAGCCGTGGGTCAGCGCCGCCATGGTGGCGTTGGCACCGCCGAAACTCCAGAAAAGGGGTGAGCTCAACCAAACCCGATCCTCATCAGTCAGCCCCATCCGGGTGCCGATGGCGTAACCGTTCTCGATGAGGTGGCGGTGCCGCAGCGGTACGGCTTTGGGCCGCTGAGTCGTTCCCGATGTGTACATCACCAGCGCGGCATCAGTGCCGGCGGCCACGTTCGCAGGCACGGGAAGATCTTTGGCGCCGGTCATTAACTTGGCGAATGAGTACGCTCCAGACGGCATGGGAGTGTCCGTGAAGTCTCCGCTGAGCACGATTAAGTGCGTCAATGCGGGGAATTTCGCGCTCGTGACCTCACCCGGCGGGGACGTCCAGAACTCCGGAACCAGTTGGCGCAGCTGCCCTAACATGTCCGTGGATCGAACAGACGGCACCATAATGAGCAGTTGAGTTCTGGATGCGTCTATGAGCTGTTCGAGATCCCAGGAAAGAATCCAGGTGTTAAACGTGTCGAGGGACACGCCGAGCCGTAAAGACGCGAAGGCGGCAACTAGCCACTCATCGGTGTTGGTTGCCAACAGAGCGACCTTCGATTCGGCAGTGATGCCAAGGCCCTGTAACGCCGCGGCGAACTGTCCCGCACGCGCTGCAAGCTCGCGGTAGGTCAAACGGGTGGTGCCGGCTACGAGAGCTGGTGCGTCCGGTCGAGTCGACGCCTGGACGTCCAGCAGGTCGGGCAGTGTCTGGCAACTGGGCGGAGTCTGTTCTTGATTCCAGGGAATCGGCCCGACGATACTGTCAATGGCCGGTAACGCTATCGATACGAAATTCATGGCACAACTACCGCTCTTCCTGTACTAGACCGTGCCGTCAGCGCGGCGAATGCCTGGGGAACGTCGATCAGTGCGAACACGTGGGACACGATCGGATGAATGGCTCCCGTGGCGACGAGGTCGACTATCTCGACTAGGTCATTGCGAGTGGCATGGGCAGTTCCGATGATCTGGAGCTCCTTGACGATGGTGAGGCCCGGATCTAGGGCGATCGCCTCGGGTCGGACGTTTCCGACTAGAACCAGACGGCCACCCGGCGCTAGGGAACGAAGGCTGGTCGCAAATAGTGGAGCGCCAGTGACCTCGATAGCCGCGTCGACACCCCGTGGTCGACCCAAACTGGCAGCGGCCGCCCTGATGTTCGCAACCGTCGGGTTCACAACGACTTCCGTCGCACCAGCTTGCACCAGCGCGGCGGTGGCCGATGGGCGCGAGGTGGTTGCGATGACCCGTAGGCCGAGATGCCTGGCTAGCTGCACTGTATGCACGCCCACGCCACCGCTTGCGCCCGTGATGAGCACTACGTCGGAGGCCTTCAGTTTTGCCGCTCGTAGGGCCCGTAACCCGGTGCCCACACCGCAGGAGAGGAATGCGGCGGTGACACTGTCAATGCTGTCCGGAATCTCAACGGCGTTGCGGGGATCAGCCAAGACGAATTCGGCGAAGCCGCCTTGGATGTCGTCCCCGTAGAAACCGGGACCGCATCGGCATTGTGACGTGTGGTTTGCTATGCAGTCGGCGCACTCGCCGCAGGACCGACGCTGCACGAGCGCGACCCTAGTCCCCAGCCACCCGGATAGATCGGGTGATCCCACCGATTGCACCGTACCGGAGATCTCGTGGCCGAGCACTGCTCCATTCCCTGCTGATAACAATCCATTGCTTGCGAGGAGATCATGCCCGCACACCCCGCACGCAGCGACTCTAATGAGGAACTCGTCCAAAGCCGGGATCGGTATTTCCATGTCTGTTAGAGCAAACTTTCCGGAAGAGCTAAGCCGCATCGCGCGCATGGTTGTCCTACCAGTACCGGAGGATTCAGAGGCTCCTAACACCGGCGCTCCGGCGATCATTCACGCACGGGCTCGGCCAATTCGAACCAGTAATCGGCGGCGGTCCCGGTGGGCTTGTCCGAGAAACACACCACAATTGGTGTGCCGATCGAAAGAGCTTTGATCGCGGCATCCTGGTCGGCCAAGTCAATGCCGCGCACATATCCCACTAGCGCAGTGTCGGCACCTTCGAGCATGGCGTAGGCAATTGCATAGGGCGGCGCCGGGAGACCCTTGAACGGTTCGTACACGAAGGTCGACATTTCGATGATGCCCGTGTTCCCAACCTCGACCCACTCTTCCGTCTTGGTGTGGGTCTGGTCGTCGTAGGAACGTGCAGGCACGAGCACCCGACCATCTGTCGTACGACGGCCGAGAATTTTGCCCTCGGTCAAGCCCTGCATAAAGTGGGACGTAGTTTCTCCCAGAGCGTGGCGGTATTCCAAGTCCCAGGTCTGCTCCATGAACGTGGGGCCTTCGGCGGTCACGGTAGCAGTCTGTACCGGCATAGTCGTTTTACTCATCGTGAAATCTCCTCTAGATCGGTGCTGAGCACCATTGTTGAATAGAATTGGTGGTCTCCACCGATGGCGCTGACCACCGCGACTCGTGCATTGGGAACTTGATGTGCGCCGGAACGGCCCCGGACCTGGTTTGCGGCTTCGCCAACACGGATGGTTCCCGTCACTGCGATGGGGTTGGTGCAAAGCGTGCCCCCTGAAGGATTCACGATGGGACCATCACTTCCGAGCGCGAACTTGCCGTTCGCGAGCGCTGCGGGCGCTTGGCCCTTAGCGGCGAATCCGGCGGCCTCGATTGCGTGCAGTTCGACACTTGAGAACGGTGCGTAGATCTCGGCGACGTCGATCTGAGTCGTTGGATCGGTGACACCGGCCTGAGCGTACGCAGTCTGGAACGCGGCCTCGAGGGCATCCGCATCGGCGTGATCGGCGAAAGCACTGGCCCCGACCCGGTTGCCCATCCAGAAAGTCTCGGTGTTCTGGCCGATGCCTCTGATCCATGCCGGGTTGAGTCCGTGAGCCTTGGCATATCGCTCGGAGACCAGTACAACTCCCGCTGCTCCAGTGGATGCGGGGCAGGCATCGCCGAGTTTGAGCGGCCAAGCGAGTGTGCGGCTTGCCATCACCTCATCGATTGTGATCGGTTCGCGGAGGTGGGCGTAAGGGTTCAGTGCCGCGTGGGTGCGGTTCTTCACTGCAACCCGTGCCATATCCAACTCAGTGCTGTTGTACTTGGACATATAGCGCTGTGCCGACAACGCAAGCATCGTAATGGTGTTTAGCGGCACCGTACGTTCGTAACCCACGTCCCACATCTTGTTCAACACCGACTGTGCCGACCCGGATTCAGAGACCCGGTCGGCACCTGCGACGAGGATCACGTCGAACATCCCCGAGGCGATGTGGGTCCACGCCGCCAGCACTGCGCTCATCCCCGTAGCACCTCCATTATTGACGCGCATAAAAGGCTTTCCGGTCGCACCGAGTGCATCAATAACCCAGCGTTCGCCATTGCTAACGCCGATCAAAGCATCGGGCGCGAGCGGGTACACCACCGCATCTACGTCTTCGATACCAATACCCGCATCCTCCAGAGTGAAGTCGACACCTTCCTTCACAAGTTCGGGAAATGTCACGTCTGTGCGTTTGGTAACAAAATGCGATTGGCCGAACCCGGCGATTCCCACGTTGATCATGCTGTTCCTCCTTTGGAATTGCTGAATACCATGACCGTTGCGCCTTGGCTGGCGAAACCATTGAATCCGATCCCGGCCGTGAGCCGTACACCCTCGGCTGCCGTTGCAGACGGTCTAACCGCGTCGATTGCGGCAACCATGCGGCTCAGACCGGCCACATAGGGAGACGTGGGCCGCTCGCAGAGCGATCCCGATATGTTGACATCAACAGACTCCTTCAAGCGGAGCGACTGCTGCACCGCGCGAACGGCGTACTCGCTGTCACCACCGATCTCGACCGAGTCCCAGTGTTCGGGACTCGCCTGAGGGTTGCGATCGAAGATCTGCTGACCGGCCGCATGAAGTGAACTGAGATCGCCCAGGTTTCGCGTACCAATCTCGTAGCTCGCGCTCGCCCAGCCTGCATCGACGATCCAAGCGAGTTCCGATCCAGAGGGAAACTCGCCGTCGATCGCGAGGATGATGGCATGAACCGTGTCGCCACGTGCGGGTAGGTCTTCGCGGCGAAGTGGCCAGGCAACGAATTTGTCCGAAGCATCGGGAGTGTTGTCAGGTGTCAGCCATGTAGATGCCTGCAATGCCGCTGCAATCGTATTATTCATTCCCATCGGGCGAAGCAGATATGGCTCAGCACCCATCAATTCCACCCGGTCTGGATCGACAGATTCACTGGGTTTCGCCCAGCCGACAACCAGGACGTTCTTGCCCTGTCCGGCACGAAGCCGCAGATATCCAAAAGCGAGTGCGTGGTCGGCAGAAGAAGCGATCATGGTCGTATCGCGACCCACACCGCCTGCGGGTCCGGCCGACGACATGATCGAAATCACGCGACCGTCGAGCTGGTCGTTGCCGCTGAGCACGATGCCATCCAGGTCTTTCGCGGTCAGGGCAACAGAATCCAACGCTGCGCTCGTAGTGTCGAAGATCATCTCTTCAAGACTTCGCGATGATTCAAAGTCGATGACGGTGCTGCTCATCGAAATGACAGCAATGTCTGGTCTAAGAGTTATTTCATCAAGGGGTAAAGGGGACACAGCAAAAGCCTTTCTTTAGCGGGAACGAGGGGCATACGCACCATCGCGGATTGGCGGGCCCATGACGTCGGTGATCGGCGCAGGGGGATCGTCGTCGGGGGCGAGCCCGATCAGCCGTTGTTCAATTGCCGCGGAGGTGCGCTGCAGTTCGACTCCAAGCTCGCCGATACGATCGTCATTGAGGATGCTCCGGAGAGCGGAGATATGGGCAACGCCTACGATCCTGTGGTTCGTCCAAATCGGGGTGGCGAGTCCGATGGCACCGATGATCGCTTCTTCGCGGGAGACACTGATGCCACACGCACTGATTCTTTTCAGTTCCTCGGTGAGGGCCCCGGGATTGGTACAAGTCTGCGGCGTGAGCGCATTCAACGGCCCGGCAAGCATCTCCTCCCGATACTCCACGTTGTAGGCGGCGAGTAGTTTGCCGACGGCGGTAGCGTGCCGGTAGAGCGGAAGCCCAAGAGGAATATCCAGCTGGATTCCCTTGCGTCCACGGAATCGAGCCGCGTACACGACATCATTGCCAGTCTGAACCGCCAGATAGACATCGAAGCCGATACGAGCTACAAGTTTTTCCAGCTCGGGCGACGCGGCGTTCACGATGTTGAGACGCTCCTGCACGCGCAATGACAGCCGGATGGTTGCCGCGCCTACGTAGTATCCGTGGCTGGTCGTGGACGCTAGCCCGCTGTTGACCATGGCTTTCATGAGGTCGTGCGTACTACTCATTGGCAACGATAAGGCGTCGCTGACTTCGGTGACGGTCTGGGGGGCATCGGTTGCAAGTCTGCCCAGAACATTAAATATTCGCTTGAGCCGATCGCTCTCCAAAGTGGATTCTCCTTACTGTAATGATTGCCGGCCGACGGGCGACTACGACTCGTCTCGACATTAGATTGGGTTCGATTACCCGGAAATAAATTCCGAACATCTGAATCAAATCGAATCAGGTGAGTCCGCACAACGATTCTTCGGGAACCCGAATGCGTTTCCGGCGAGGAGTTCGGTGGACTTAACGTTGAGTTTCATGTTGTGACTGGATAGAAATGGTGTGTGATGGGCAGGACTGATTTACAAAGAATTCCGTTCGACGAGTTTGCTTTTCTCGACACCGATGCAGCGCGACTGGGTGTCATGGATCCTCTACCGGTACGGCGCATAGCGGAAGTCGCAGCAAATGGTGATGGGATGAGTGCACTCCGATGGGGCACGGATGATCCCGGGGTAGCCTTCCTCCACGGAGCAGGACTGAACGCTCACTCCTGGGATTCAACGGCTCTCGTGCTGGGTCGTGCCGCAGTTGCCGTCGATCTCCCGGGCCACGGCGAATCCGAGTGGCGAGCCGATTCTGACTACACGCCGCCGACCATTGCCGAGGCCCTGGCTTCTGTCATTCCCAAGTTCGGTGCGAGAGTGTCGATGCTGGTTGGTCAGTCACTCGGCGGCCTAGCAGCGATCCCCCTGGCAAATCAGCTGCGTGGACAACTCTCGCACCTAGTGCTCGTGGACGTCACACCTGGTTTTCAAGCCAAGGCGGCGTTCATTAGCCCCGTAAGTGCCTTCCTTGCCGGCCCGGAAAGCTACGCTTCTTATTCGGAAGTAATCGAGCGGGCGATCGAGTTTGGGATCGGGCGCAGCGCCGCCGATCTCGAACGGGGCGTCAGGCTTAATACAAGAGTGCGCGAAGACGGACGCGTCATCTTTAAACACCATCTCGCATCGTTACCCGCCGGCTCTCACCGTGATTTCGATGGTGAAGCGCTTTGGCCGGTCCTTGGAATGCTCGATATTCCTATCCTGCTGGTGCATGGAAGCCGTGGAATTCTCAACACGGAAACGCTTGAGGACTTCGCGCAGCGTATGCCAGCGGCAGCGATGGTGCAGATCGATGCCGGTCACAACGTGCAGCGTGATGCCCCAGCCGAGCTGGCCGCCGTCATCCGTAATTTCGGCGAAACGAACTGACTCTTGCTGCGCATGGATTGTTGGGAAGATCCGGAGTTTCTTCGATCAGATCTCTTATCGAACGACATCGATGCGTGAAGACCGCCGTCTCGCGGATTTATTCAGTGAGGTTATCCATGTACCTGCCGGGATTATGCGGACGGAGACCGATTCCATAGCCAATGAACGGGCTTTCACATAAGACGACACGATTAGGCCTTGTGCAATTCACCTTCAGTCGCGGGGTAATGACAAAGCTATGCCAATTTAGCCTCTACAAGACGCTGAGCCAAGCTTCGCGCTGTCGTCACGTCGCTCTCGACCCGTAAAATTACGGCAGTTACATGGATAGTCACTTCATTGAGCTGCAGTCGTTTGCTGGTCTGTTATCCCGTCGTATTGAACGATTGAAACGCATTGGAAGTTGTGAAAACGGGGCTCGGCTTGCTCTTTCTGGGGATGCTCGATACGCGGTGCGAACAGCTTGTAGGTCGGCGCGTTCTGCCCAATTCCGGTCGCCACGTCCGTGAGATGAATGATATCGACACGGATATATTGAACCTGGAGCTCATTGGCCAAGATCTTCACCAACCCAGCCACACCATGCTTGGCGGCGACGTGGTGAGCAAGGTTGGTGAATCTGTTCATGCCGGCGGTCGTGCACGGAAGGCTGATCGACCCGCCCCGGCTCACCTCGACCATACTCGGGATGACCGCCTCGGAGGTGCGTCAGCCTCCCGTTGAATTGACTGCGAACATGTCGTCCCAATTTTTATCGCCGAGCTCCCGGGTAGGGGCGACCGACCTAATCCCAGCGTTAACAAGGACAATATCGAGGTGGCGGAACTCCGCTAATCCGTCGACGAACGCAGCATCCGCTCCAGCTTGATCACGCACGTCGACCCCGCATGCCACGATTCGGAGGCCGGGGGACTTGACCAGTCGCATAGTTTCAGCGAGATCGTCCAGTGTGGACATCGCTTAGGAAATGGTGTCGATCTGCTGCATAAGATCGATGGCGATGATGTCAGCACCCTGTTCAGTAAGGCGGAGTGCGTACGACCTTCCTTAGCCTTGAGCCACACAGGTGCTGAAGGCTACTTTGCCCGAAACGCGATCTATGACGTCTTCTCCTCGAACTTGGGACGGCAGTGATGAGTGCGAAAAGAATGCTCTTGTGGCGTGGTTATTGCACGCCAATCTTCGTGATCCCGATGCGCCATTGACTTGCAGAGCGGCTATCTGTAGACCTAGCCACAGGCGGGTATCAATAAGGACAGCCCGAAAGGTAGGAAGGAATGGGCCGTGCAATGAAGACCAAAGCAGCTGTCCTTTACGAAGTAGGAAAGCCCTTCGAGATCGAGGAACTCGAACTCGCGCCTCTCGGTGAAGGCGAAGTACTTGTGCGAAACCTCTATTCAGGTTTATGCCACTCTGACGTCCACCTCATGACCGGCGATCTGCCGTTAAACGCACCAATCGTCGGAGGCCACGAAGGCTCTGGAATCGTTGAAGATGTTGGTCCCGGCGTTTCCCGAGTCAAGCCCGGTGATCACATCGTGATGTCCTTCATCCCCAGTTGTGGCACGTGCAAGTGGTGCGCAACCGGTCAGCAGGCAATCTGCGACTGGGGTGCCACAATACTCGAAGGTTCCCTGCCCGGGGGAAGATGGCCGCTCAGAGGAAAAGCCGGAACCGTCGGTGCGTTTTGCATGCTCGGTACGTTCAGTCAGTACTCAGTGGTGCATCAGAATTCCGCCATTCGGGTAGATCCAGCGACGAAGATGGACACTGCGGCGCTCGTCGGATGCGGCGTGCCGACCGGATGGGGCTCTGCGGTGAATGTGGCCGCGATCCGACCCGGCCATGTCGTGGTCATCTATGGCATTGGCGGCATCGGAATTAACGCCGTTCAGGGTGCCGCGATGGCAGGTGCGAAACATGTCATCGCGGTCGATCCTCTCGCAAACAAGCGCGCCGCGGCCAAGGATTTTGGTGCGACCCACGCCGTGGGTACGGCAGCGGAGGCGCACGAGCTTGCGAAGGATCTCACGCGTGGCGTCGGCGCGGATAGCAGCATCGTGACCGTGGGGCGCCTCGACGAAGACACCATCAGTGCCGCCGTCGATGCCATTAGCAAGGGTGGAACCGTCGTACTCACGGGCATGGGAAGTCTTACCGAAAAGACGGTCCATGTTCCAGGTACCGTGCTCGGGCTATATAAGAAAACCATCAAAGGAACTGTCTTTGGTGACTGCAACCCGACAGTCGACATTCCTCGGTTGATCGACCTCTTCAACCACGGCACTTTGAAGCTAGAGGAACTCGTAACGAAACGCTACGCACTCGAGGACGTCAACAAGGGTTATGACGATCTGCTTGCCGGCGACAACATTCGTGGACTACTCGTACACGAGCACTAGTCATTCTCGAGCAATACAAAAAAATTCGGCAGAAAGAGGAGTAAATGTACATCCAGAAGCAGTTCTTCATCGACGGAGATTGGGTCAATCCCGCGGGAACCGACGTCATCGAGGTGCTTGATCCGGCCACCGAAGAAGTGTCCGGGTCGTTCCCCGACGGCACGAATGCCGATATCGACCGCGCGGTCGCGGCTGCTCGACAGGCGTTTGACCAAGGCCCTTGGCCGCGAATGTCGCATCAAGAGCGGGCCGAAATCATGAAGCGGGCTGCGCAGCGGCTTCGTTTTCACGGCGAAGAAATGGCAAACGTCTTGACGTCGGAGATGGGTTCGCCCATCGCGCATTCGAGAGGCGCACAAATGCCCGGCGCTGTCGACCTGTTCGAATATTATGCGGGATTGGCCAATACATTCGTGTGGACGTCTCGTCGGCCGACCTATGACACGCTCAACGCCGGATACGAGGTCATCGTTCGTTCCGAACCCGTTGGGGTCGTTGGAGCCATCATTCCATGGAACGGTCCACAAATTGTCGCAGCGATGAAGTTGGCCCCGGCGCTCCTGGCGGGCTGCACTGTGATCCTCAAGCCACCGCCGGAATCGACGCTCAATTTCGTGCAGTTCGCGAATGCTTTCAAGGAAGCGGGACTTCCCGCCGGTGTTTTGAACATCGTACCGGCGGGACGCGAAGTGGGGGAGTACCTCGTTACACACGACGGAATCGACAAGATCACCTTCACCGGAAGCACAGCGGCGGGAAAACGAATCGGTGGTTTGTGCGGCGAGCGGGTGCGTCGCGCCACGCTTGAGCTTGGCGGCAAGTCGGCAGCGATCCTATTACCGGATGTAAATCTCGACCGGGCGATCAGTGACCTCGTGAGTCCGATGTTGTTTATCTCCGGCCAAGCGTGCAACGCTCAAACTCGCATCCTGGCTCCGCGCTCCCGCTATGACGAGGTTGTGGATGCGATGGTCAGCACAGTAGAAGCGGTTCCATTCGGTGACCCGCGCGACCCGAACACCTTTGTAGGACCGCTGGCGTCGGCCCAGCAACGGAGCCGGGTCGAGTCCTACCTTCAAATTGGAGCTCAGGAAGGTGCGAATGCAGTACTCGGCGGCGGCCGGTCGAAGGATCGAGATAAGGGATGGTATATCGACAAGACTATCTTTCGCGACGTTGATAGCAGGATGCGGATTGCTCAGGAGGAGATTTTTGGGCCGGTTTACGTGGTGATCCCCTACGACGACACCAGCGAGGCGATCGCGATCGCGAATGATTCTCCGTATGGTTTGGCCGGCAGCGTCTGGACCGAGGATGAGGCCGCGGGTCTCGAGGTCGTGAATCAAATCCGCTCAGGCTCCCTTGGAGTGAACTTCTACAGCCTCGATTGCGCCTCACCGTTCGGTGGATTCAAGAATTCCGGCATCGGCCGAGAACGTGGCCCCGAGGGAATTTTGCCCTATCTGGAGACGAAGTCGATCATGGTTAAGGCGTAGAGGATCACCTGTCGAGAATCCACTTCTGCATCTACAGTGAGCATCGTGTTGCAGAGGTGGATTCTAATGTGGGCTGGTCAGGTGAAGAAATCCCTGGATGGTCCGTTTAATCCGAGGGTCTAGTGCGAAAGTGCATGTTGGTTATGCCGCGACGGGGTGACCCCCCGACGGATGATGTGGTGGTCAACTCGTATCCCGGTGTTTGCAGTCGGCGTCGAGGCGAATGCGCTGCTGCGGCTAGCTCACGAATCATCACCGTCCAGCGTCACATGGGTATGACCGATTCTCACTTTCAGTGTCTTCGTGTTTCGAAAACACGAAGAAGAATTGATTGTCACGCTGAAACACGGTTTACTTCGATTATTCGAAGGTCACCTCCGAATTATCGAATATTGTCTCGATGAAGAGGCGAACTTAAAGAGGACTTGACATGCAAAGTCAGCGGTTAAAGCGAATTTTCGATGTTCTCGCACGACTCGCGGTAGGTGGCCCACAAACGGTAACGGAGGTCAGTCACTCGCTGTCTCTTCCCGTGAGCAGCACGCATGATCTGCTCAAGGCAATGGTGCAGGGTGGCATGGTCTCATCGACGAGTGACGGGTACGACCTAGGACCAGCCACGGCGCGTCTGTCATTCAAGGTGCAAGACCGATTGAACATAGTCAACGTGGCCAGTCCTGAACTGGAAAAACTTCTAGACAAGATCGGATTCGATACCTATCTCGCGGTGCGAACGGGCAATGACGTCATCTACGCAATTCGCCTCCGAGGCCGTCAACGAATCAACGTCGACATCCCACTTGGGCTACCCCTATACCGCCACGCGACCGCAGCAGGGAAGATGTTCGCCGCCTTTAATCGAGAGATCCGTCAGGAGCTGATGAATGGGCCGCTCCCTCGACTCACCCCGCAAACCCGTGTAGATAGACAATCCTTGATGCGCGAATTGGAGTGGATCAAGGCTCAGGGGATAAGCATCTCCCGCGAAGAGGCGGTTTCAGGCATCATCGGTCTCGCAGCGCCTGTCCGCCGCAATGGTTCCATCGTCGGAGCAGTGCATATCTCGGCTCTGCGCAGCATTTTGAGTGATCACAGTCTTCGCGATGTCTACACGGAGCTCCAACGCACCGCATCGGCAATCGAAGACAGGCTGGTCAGTACCCTGCCTGGAACGGAAAACGCGCGGCTAGAGCGGGACTCTATCGTCGTCTACTGAAATCTGGATTGTGGTGAGTATGTGAAGCCCTGAGCGCTACCCAATCGTGCGGTCCAGCGCCGAGGATCGTGCGAGGGGGCGCCAGATGACCCGGTCCATGATTGCGTCGGTTTGGACACCGAAAGTAAAGGGGTGTGAAGAACGGGGTATTTTCTCGCCAACGTCGCAACACTCGTTCCCGTGAAGCTATTTTCTTGAGGCTGTCGAAGTGCCTGGGATGGTTCCCAATTGCGTGATTTGTGCGGTCGAGCGTTGATCTTGGTGGCGACTTCGGCCGGGTATTCGGGGCTGTGGAGGTTCAGGTGGTGCCCTTGGGGTAGTACTGGCGAATGAGCCCGTTTGTGTTCTCGTTCGCCCCTCGTTGCCACGGCGAATGAGAGTCGCAGAGGTAAACCGGGATCGTCGTGTTCTCCTTGAAATGAAGATATTCGGCCATCTCTAATCCTTGATCTCACGTCAGTGATTTCGAAGGTGCGCCGGCAGATGGGCCGTCGCCGTGCCGACGCGTTCGCGAACGGTAACAGCATCGTGCTTGCTGTTCAGATGCATGAGCCTATGGTCAACATTCCGCACGCCTCGGCGTTGCTCGTACCCTGCCTCATCAGCCGAGCATATTCAATTTGCGTCTCGGTCATCGGCAGCGGGCCGGTGACCTTCCAGATCTTGCTCCGGAGCGATCCATCCCCGTGCTGGTCGGCGTGAGAACCGATCATGATTGCCTACGGTAGCAAGCAACTCGTGAGCGTTGCCGCGGGGTACTTCCGGCGCGTCCGGATCAGTGAGGTCATTGAGTGGGCCAAGTATTCGCCTCAGCACGCTGACGCGGTTGTCCCGGGCCGCGCGTGACGATGCGGACCCCGGAGCGATCTGGTCGAAGCCGTGATACGCGCCGGGATAGACGTGCAGCTCGATCGGAACAGCCGCAAGCGCCAATCGTTGGATGAACTCGAGATCCTCCTGGAGAAACAGGTCCAGGGCGCCCACATCGAGGTAGGTTGGTGGCAACCCGCTCACATCGAGCGCCCGCCCTGCAGCCGCGTACTGCGGGACGGTCTGGGCCCCGGCTGGATGTCCCAGCACGAAGCCCCAAGCCTCCGCGTTGTGTGCGGCATCCCAGACCCCCAACTCAACATGGTTCAGCCGCGCTGCCACGCGATCATCCAACATGGGTGCTGCCAGCACTAAAAGCTCAATCGTGGGCCCCTCGTGATCGCGCAGGTACAACGCGACCGCCGCGGCCAGGCCACCGCCTCCGCTCACGCCGTAGACGGCGAGTCGTGTGCCATCTATCTCGACCGCGACCTGCTCGGATTCCAGAGCGGTCAATGCCCACACGCAGTCGTTCAGCGCCGCCGGGTACGGATGTTCCGGCGAGAGCCGATATTCCACGGCCACGACGATGAGCCCAGCTTCTGCGGCCAGCGCCGCCGCGTAAACATCATCGGTCTCGATACCGCCCATGATCATTCCGCCTCCGTGCAGGTACAGCACGGCCGGCCCCGGAGCGGAACCGATGGGTGACTCCGGCGGTCGGTAGATGCGCAACCGAAGCCCCTCCCCTGTCGTCCCATTGCGAAGGAGCACGTCCTCCCGCGTGACGTCTGCGGGCGGTGAAGCCTGCGCCGCAACCTGCCCCACAGCTTCATACTGTTGCCGACGGGCGACAAGGTCGTCGATCCCCAGAAATCCGGTGGGCCCGAGCCTGCCTCGCAGTCCTCTCAGTTGCCGGCGCATCTGCGGATCGACGCGTTCGAGGTTCGCCTCGAAACTTTCGTCGGATTTCGAGGTGGTACGGGCGACTTTCACGGCCATTCAGGATCTGGTCTCGGCTAAGACGGACGCCATCCCCGCGACCGCGCCGGAAGACATGAGCCCATCGATCGTGCCTTGATCGATTCCGAATTCGAGTAGCACTTCTTCGGTGTGCTCCCCCGGTGACGCCCGCCCGCGACTGACCGTGGCCGGCGTGCGGCTAAAGCGCGGCGCTGGGGCGGGTTGTAAGATGCCGTCAACCTCGACGAACGACGAACGCTCAACGTTCCGCGGATGCGAGACCGCCTCATCCATAGACAGCACCGGCGCGTAACAGGCGTCCGTGCCATCGAGCAGTGTCGACCAGTCCGCCCGAGTCTTCGTTCGGAAGACGGCGGCGAACCGTGTCTTCATTCCAGCCCAGGTGGACTTGTCCCATTGATCCGGTAATTGTTCGTTCCCAAGACCGATCAAATCGACCAGGATCGCGTAGAACGCCGGTTCCATCGCCGCAATGGTGACGTGCTTCCCGTCCAGGGTCTCATAAATGTTGTAGAAGTGGGCTCCGCCGTCATTCATATTCGACTCACGACGGGCATCCCACTGCTGGCGGCCCCATAACTCGTACATCATCGTCATCAATAGCGAGGAGCCGTCGACCATCGCCGCATCGACGACCTGTCCCGTTCCCGAACGGGTGGCCTCGAACAGCCCGGCAGCCATTCCAAATGCCAGGAGCAGTCCTCCTCCTCCGAAGTCGCCAATGAGGTTGAGCGGGACCATCGGCGCGCCTGCCGGCCCGACGTGGTCGAGCACACCGGCGATTGCAATGTAATTCACGTCATGGCCTGCGGTGCGGGCGAGCTTTCCCAACTGCCCCCATCCCGTCATGCGGCCGTATACAAGACGCGGATTGCGCTTCCAACACGCGTCGGGTCCCAGGCCCAGCCGTTCCATGACACCGGGTCGGAAGCCTTCGATCAAACCATCCGCGGAAGCCAGCAGGGACAGCACCGTCTCGATCCCATCGGGGCTTTTCAGATCCACGGCAATCGACCGCCGCCCGCGCGCAAGCGCACCGCAGGTCATCTCGTTCAGTTCGGAGTTCTCTCCCAGCGGCTTCGTTTCGGACACCCGGTGGATTGTGATCACGTTCGCACCCATATCACTGAGCAGCAATGCCGCGAACGGGGTGGGCCCGAGCCCAGCGAACTCCAGAATCGTCACACCTACGAGCGGACCCATGAAACCTCCTGAATAACTGTTTGCCTCTTCTGACCGATTACCCGACGACGATACCCGACCATCAACTCACGCCCATCCGGATTGCGCCATCCAGCCGCACAACCTCACCATTGAGCATTGGGTTTTCTACGATGTGCAGAACTAGCGCGGCGTACTCATGCGGTTGACCCAAACGGGCTGGGTGCGGCACCTGAGCGGCGACGGACGCCCGCACGGCCTCGGGCACCCGCGCCAACATAGGCGTGTCAAACAACCCGGGCGCAATCGTCATGACTCGGATGCTGTTCTGCGCCAATTCGCGTGCTGCCGGAAGGGTCATCCCCACGACCCCGCTCTTCGACGCGGAGTATGCCACCTGACCGATCTGGCCTTCAAAAGCCGCGATCGAGGCGGTGCAGACGACCAATCCCCGTTCGCCGTCGACGAGGTCGTTCCTCGCCATGGTCTCTGCGGACTGTGTGAGCAGATTGAACGTACCGACGAGGTTTACCTGTATGGTCCTGACGAAGTGATTGCGGCGTTCCACCTGGCTTTTGCGTCCAATCAGACGATCCGCCGTCGAGATACCGGCCGTTGCCACGGCCACCCGAAGCGGTGCAATCTTCACGGCGGCAGCGACGGCTGTCGCTACATCGTCGGGTTCGGTCACATCGCCAGCAACGAAGGTGACCCCACAGCCCAACTCGGCGATCAATTGCTCGGCCCCGTCCTTCGAACATGGCAGGTCGAGGATCACGACGTGCGACCCTGACTGGTGCAGGCGGCGTACTGTGGCGGCACCGAGTCCTGATGAACCACCGGTCACCAGGGTTGAGCTATTTTCCAGAAGCACGCTAAACCTGGCGCTCTGCGAGAGCATGCTCGGATACACCCGCGAGGGACTCGGCGCTGTTGAATCCGGTCGTCACCTCGAACTCGTTCAGATTGGCATTGCGAAGCATTCGCCAGAAGTCGACGATCTTGAACGGGTTGTTGACCACCACGCGCCCCTTGGAGTTGCGGTAGTACACGTCCATGCCGGGGTGGGTCCACACCATTTTAGAGTGCGCTTCGTCGACTCGATCGTTGTAGCTTTCGCACACCTCCGTCTTGCAATCGACGCTGTCAATTCCCGCCTCGAACATTTGCTCAAGTAGGTCAACAATGTAGTGCATCTGCAGTTCCATCATGAAGATCAGGCTGCCACCGTGCCCGAACTGGGTGTTCGGGCCGTACAGGCAGAAGAAGTTGGGAAAGTCAGGGACAGCCAGGCCCAGGTATGCCCGCGCATCATCACCATGCCAGGTGCTTTCCAGCGTGCGCCCCGAACGACCGCGAACCTCCATCGGGGCAAGGAATCGCACAACGTCGAATCCGGTGGCCAGCACCAAGACGTCGACCTCGTGTTCCGTCCCATCGCCGCTGATAACAGAGTGTGCACGCACCTCCGTAATGGAATCGGCCACAAGCGTGACATTGTCGCGGGTCATGGTGCGGAACCAACCATTGTCCAACAGCATTCGCTTGCCGAAGGGCGGGTAATCGGGGAGAACCTGCGGAAGGAGGTCCTGCCGGTCCCCCAGTTCGCTCTCGATGTAGCGGGTGAAGAACTTGCGATGTGCATCGTTCACCTTGTTAATGGAACGCTCGGGGTGCTCCCACTCGGGGTCGCGCTGCAGAGAAGCATGAATTCGATCGTTGAAAGTCCACGCGAGGCGCAACCGATACCAGGAGCGGTAGAGCGGCACCGATTCGAAGAGGTACCGGAGGGCGGTGGGTACCGGCAGCTTGAACTGTTCAAACGGCGCTGCCCACTGCTTCGAGCGCGTGAACACGGTGAGCGACTCAACGACGTCGGCGACGGCCGGAACCAACTGCATGGCGCTAGCACCATTGCCGATGACTCCCACTCGTTTGCCGGCAAGGTCCAGATCGGCTGGCCACTGCGCGGTGTGCGCGGCGGGGCCTTCGAAGGTGTCCAAACCAGGGATCACTGGAATCTTGGGTTTGTTGAAAGCACCGACCGCACTCATGATCATCGAGGCCGAAAGAGTGCGCTTGCGTCCGTCTGCGTCCATTACATTCACGTGCCACTGCTTGTTCTGCTCGTCCCAAACCGCCCCGAGCACCTCCATTCTGAAACGGATGTGGCGGCGGATGTCATGGTCGATCGACACTTGCTTGAAGTAGTCGAACAGCTCGTCCCTGGACGCGAAATAGCGGGTCCAGTCTTTCTCGGCGAAAGAGAACGAATAAAGGTGGCTCGGTGTGTCGACCCCGCAGCCGGGATAGCGGTTCTCCAGCCATGTTCCGCCAACTTCGTCGTTTCGCTCCAGGATCTCATAGCTGATCCCGGCCTTGGCAAGCTGAATGGCCGCGCACAGCCCAGATGCACCGGCGCCGATGATCAGCGCGGTGAATCCTGCCGGTGGCCGGGCGCCGAATACTCGTTCGGCGAGCCGCGGGGCCTTATCGAGACCAAGTTCGTGGGACATCATTTCGGCGTATTCGGCCGGCACGTCTTCACCCATTGAAACGCTCAGCATTCGGATCAGCAACTCCGGACTCGGCGCGGGGATCTGCGGCTCGCGACCCCGGCTCCATTCCAGGATTGCCGCATAGGCCGCGCTACGCACTTCGTTCTGGTAGACCGAGTCGAGCTGGCCGGTGTCGTTAGGGCTGAGGCCCTTGCCACGACTCGGCAGGTACGGATCGTGTAGCCAGCGCATCTCCCCGGTCAGCTGCACCAGAACCATGAGTAACGACGGGATGTTTGCGATATCTATCGCTGTGCGCAGCAGCGTTTCATCGAGCGGGCGCACTTTGGGATTGTCGGTGGTCATGGTGTCTCCTCAGTAATTTTTGTTGAAGATGAATGCGTACCGTTATCCCAACTCGACCAGACTTTTTGGCCTTCGTCCCTAAGAATGGCGCGGGCGAGCTTGCCGGTGGACGTGCGGGGAAAGTCCGAGGTACGGAGCACGAAACGCCGCGGCACTTTGTAGGAGGCGATCCGTTCGCGGCAGTACGTCGTCAGCTGCACCTCATCGGTGACGGAAAGCTGTGCAACGCGCACGAACGCGATGGCCACCTGATCGCCACTGTCGGCTTCGGCCCCGACGACCACAACATCCTCGATGCAGTCGTTAGTCAGCAGAAACTCTTCCACCTCGAGCGGCGAGATGTTGATGCCACCCGAGCGGATCATCTCGGAGGCGCGACCCACATAGTGGACCTCCCCGTTTTCGATGTACCCGAGGTCCCCGGTATGGAATGCTCCGTCGCTGGTAAACGGGCTTGTACTGTGGTCGGCCGGTTCAAGATAACCGGGGCTGACCGAACCGGAGACGACGATTTCACCGACCTCCCGTTCGCCTATTCTGGCACCCGTCTGGGAGTCCAAAATGCGAACCAGAGTCCCGCGGAGGGGCAATCCCTGCGAGTTCGCCCGATGTTCCAATGTCCAGTCATGCGGAGTAGTTGTGGCACCCCCATACATTTCGGTCGATCCGTACGCATTGCACACGTGCGTAACGCCGAGAGTGAGGGCGGCATGCACGATGGCCGAGGGCGGACCGATGATCATTCCTCGCGTAAGAGTTGCAACCTTGGCCGGCGAAAAATCTTGACAGTCGGTGAGTCGCTGGGCAATGTTGGGGAGCAAGTACGCGACAGTGCATCGTTCTCTCTCGATGAGAGTGAGCGATTCCCGAGCATCGAACCGTTCCTGCAGAATGATCGGACAAGCATGCACCAGCCCCACCATCAGCGCGTTCGCTCCGCCGTAGCTCCAGAACAGCGGCACAGGCACCCACACGCGATCGGCCGGTTCGATGCCCATCCGCTCTCCTACCGCCAGGGCGTGCTGTACCAGGGCGGTTTGCGTCAGTCGGACTGCCTTGGGACTGGCCGTCGACCCGGATGTATAGAGAACGACTTCGGCAAGCGGCAGATCGAGAACAGTTGCAGGGAAGTCGTCGAGGTCGGGATTGGTCGGGAAGTTCAGCAGATCGTCGAACGACCGGGCTCCCGGAGGAACGTCGACGGCGATCAGAATCAGGTCCCGCAACTGGGGGTAGCTCGCGGACTGCCAGCCCGTGCTGGTCGATGACCATGCCTCCGGCACTACCTCGGCGAGCAGGGGGCGCAGGTCGGTGTCTCCGAGGTGATCAACGGCGACCAAAATATCGCAGCGGGAATGCTCCAGCATCTGATCTAGGTCCCACCTCTTTGACCAGGTATTAAAGGCCGTGACCGTCGCTCCCGCCGCGAGCGCACCATAGAAAGCAACCGCCCACTCGACGCGATTGGAGCAGATCAGGCCAACTCGCGAGCCGGAGTCGATTCCGAGATTTCGGAATCCTGCGGCGACCCGGGCGACTGCGTCGGCGAGTTCGCGGTTGGTGTAACTCGCGTCGTTGGATACGATCGCGATTCCACCCGGGTGTGCTCTGGAATTGTGCACTATGACGTCCAGTACTGATGTGTCCGGAGCGAAATTCATGAGGTCTCCTTTGAACCATGCGTTTTCGGTGAAGCTAATGTCATCTAGTTCCTGTGGAAAGCCCGTCATGCACTCGCTCACGCTGGCGCGATCGGAGCGCCGAGGTAGGCTTCCCGGAGGAACTCGGGCCGAGCGATAGCCTCATCGTGGCCGAGTGATCTCTGGATCTTTCCGTCTGCGAGGATGTGCGCTTGCCCGGCGATCTTGAGAGCCGCTTCGACGTTCTGCTCGACGAGCACGATGGTCGTGCCGAGCTGGCGGATGTTCTCAACCGCGGTCAGAACATCGTCTACGAGCAATGGGGCCAGCCCCCAGGACGGCTCGTCGAGAATCATGAGGCGGGGCTTGGCGACGAGCGCCCGACCGATCGCTACCATCTGCTGCTCACCACCGCTGAGTGTGCCTCCGCGGCTGCCGAGCAGTTTCTGCAGTTGCGGAAAAATCTCCAGCACCCACCGCCATTCCTTGAGCCCCGCACCCTCCGCGCCGATCCGAAGGTTTTCGCCGACGGTCAGTCCGCTGAAGAGGCGCCGCCCCTCGGGAACGAGGCGGATCCCACGTGCAGCGATCTGGTGAGGTTTGGCACCGGTGATGTCATCGCCGTCGAAGACTACATGCCCGCTCTGCGGGCGATGAAGCCCGACAATCGTTTCGAGCAGCGTGGTCTTGCCTGCCCCGTTCGGGCCGAGGATGGCTGCGATCTCATTGTTAGCGACCTCGACAGTGAGCCCCTGAAGAACGATGCCCGCTCCACGAGCGACGACCAGCTCGGAAATCTCTAAAATACTCATACGACCGAACTCCCTAGATACGCGTCGATCACGGCGCGGTCTGCGTTGATTTCCGACGGTGTCCCACGGGCGATGACGCGACCACGGTCGAGGACAGTAATCTGGTCGGCGAGGGTCATCATGATGCGCATGAGGTGTTCGACGAGCAAGATGGTCATCTCGGGACGCGAATGCCGAAGCTGCCGGATGACCTCGACGAGGGCATCGATCTCCTCGGCTCCCAATCCGGACATCGGCTCGTCCAGGAGCAGAACCCGCGGCTCCTGTGACAAGGCTCTGGCAACTTCGACCCGCCGCTGTTGCGAACCATTGAGCGTGACCCAGAGTCGATCCGCGTGTTCGGCCATTCCCATCGCTTTGAGGGCGCGGTCTGTGGACTGAGCCGGATTCGAACTCCGTCCTGTCGCGGTGGCGGCTGCCAACACGCACTCGCGCACGGTGAGGTCGCCCAGCGGCCTCGGGATCTGGAACGTGCGGGCGATCCCTGCCCGAGCGAACTCATGGGGTGGTCGTCCGAACACGCTCCGGCCTTCTAGGTGCATCTCGCCGGTATCGCTTTGGATAGTGCCCGTGAGCATATTGATCATGGTGCTCTTGCCGGCACCGTTCGGGCCAATGAGGCCGTGGATGGTTCCCCCTGAGAGCGTCATTGACACTGCGTTGACCACGGTGATGGCACCGAATGTCTTGCTAAGGTCAGCAACGGTGAACACAGTGGCTCCGCGTCGCACCTGATCTCTTCCGGCGGGATCTGCACTGTCCAACCCGATTGCTCCACTCGGGCTGATGTGCGGATCGGATGGCGTGACTGCCAGTGATCGCCGTGCCTTGGCGGAACGCCGCCACGCAAGCCCCCGGGGCAGAAGCGTGACCGCGAGAACCAGCACGAGTCCGAAGGCAACTCCGTCGATTCCAGGCAGACCGCGAAAGAGCTCGCGGGAAACGGTCTCGATCATCGTCACGATGGTGGATCCCACCAGCGGGCCCCACAGCAGGCCGACGCCTCCAAGGAACCCGATCAGGATGAATCGCAGGTTCGTCTGCATGCCGAAGGCAGTGTCGGGCTGGATGAAGAGCTGCAACTGTGCGTAGAGACCTCCGGCCATCGCCGTGATCACGGCGCTGATGCCCAGCGCGATGACCTTGACGCGCATGGTGTTGATTCCCGAGGCCTCGGCGGCCACTTCATCGTGTCGCACGATGGCCCACTGTCGGCCGAGCTGGCTGCGCGACAGCGCGGTGGTAAGGAGCAATATCAGGCCGAGCATGCCCGCCGCTATCCCCGCGAACCAGCGCGGGTCGGCGAAGGTCAGCATGGTGAAACTGTCGCCGGAGACCACACTGAACAGGCCCGTCGTTCCGCCGAGAAACTTGATATTCGAGGCAATCACGAAGAGCAGCTCGGAGACCGCGAACAGGATCAGGGCGAAGTAAATGCCAGAGATCTTTAGCCGCCACGATACGCAGCCGACGAGCATCGCCAGTATCCCGGCTGTGATAGCACCGAGCGCGATTCCGATCCACGGGCTCTGACCGAAACGGACAGTCCACACCGCTGCTCCGTAGGCGCCGAGGCCGAAGAACGCGGCATGCCCAAGCGAGGGCTGCCCGGCATAGCCGCTGACGATATTCCAGCCGGAAACGGCGACGGCATAAATCAGGATCAGAGCTAGGAGCTGACTACTTTGGGCAGATGACAGCGCCATCAGGAGCGCAACTACTGACCCGACCAGCACGATGGTACGGCGATGTTTGATCCAGACCGGAAGCATTCGGTCGGTCCAGAAATTGGTCGGAGTCTCGTTTCGGGGGAGATTCATGATGCCCTCATTTCAATGGCCAGCCGAGCGGTATATCAAGGCCTCGCGTTTGCCGCCGAATAGTCCATAGGGACGGAACATCATCACGGCGATGAGCAGAACGAAAAGCAGCGCAGCAACGAGCGAACCGGGAAGAATCAGGCTGCCGACGCCGGTCAGCACGCCGACCAGAAGTCCAGCGATTCCGGACCCGACGATGCTGCCGAGGCCGCCGATAAGCACGATGACGAAGGCATTGACCATGAACTGGTCGCCGACGAACGGACTGGCCTGGAGCACGGGCAGGATGATTGCGCCAGCGAATCCGGCCAAGCCGCAACCCAGCCCGAAAGCAAGACGGTCGACCCGCTTGACGTTGATACCCGAGAGCGCTGCGGCCACGGGCTCCGACGATGTCGCTCGCATGAAGCGTCCTAGTCTTGTGTGCTTCACGATCACGACAAGCACCACGACGGACACGGCCGCCAAACCGAATGCGATCACCCGGGACACTGGCACAGTCACGTCCCCGATATGCCAGATCTCATCGCTCCAAAGCGCATCAGCTTGGCGCGGCGTGGCACCCACGGTGGCGACAACGAGATTCTGCACTGCCATCGCGATTCCAAAGGTCGCGATAAGGGGAAGTACGGGATCAGAGTTCAAGAGCCGCTGCAGGACAGTGCCCATAATGATGTAACCGACGAGGAACAGCGCGGCGAAGGCGGCCACCGAACCGAGGTACGGGTCGATTCCCAGGTTCGCCTTGAGGAACAGGGCCAAGTATGCGCCCAGCATCAGGAAGACACCCTGGGCAAAATTGATCACGCGCATGACGCTGAATTGTACGGCCAGGCCCATCGCGACGATGCTGAACAGGCCACCAACCAGGATTCCCGAAACGACGCCTTGTAGAAGCAGATTCATCGTTGGCCTTTCATGAGCGCGTAATCCGAGATTGTGCCATAGGAGGGATTGCCGTTGCCGGTATGCCGCTCGCATACCACTGCCGAAGTCACTGCGTTGCGAGGGGGTCGGGAAATAAGGAGTCCGTCGCTGCGAACTCGGCGGGGAAGGTGATCTCCGGCAGTCCGGTGAAGAGCTGCGTCATCGGCGATTGCACGTCATGGTTTTGCCCGTCCTCACCGAACTCGATTGGTCCTTCCTGCGGGAGAAGGTGGTCTTCGAGAGAGGTGTTGGCCAGGGCCTGTCGTAGGGCCGGACCGTCGGTTGTTCCGGCACGCTCGAGTGCGTCCATCACGATCATCGCCGATTGGTAACCCTGTGCGGCGTGCGTCGTGGGTACGGTGCTGAAACGCTCGACATACTCGGCCTTGAATTTCGTCCAGACGTCGCTGCGCGCATTGTACCAGTAGGTGACGTCTCCGATGTTTTCGCCGAGTTCCGGTAACGCCTTCGAGAATCCCGGATGGGTGAAGCCCGCAGCGATACCGACGGTGAAGTCTGGCCGAAACTCCTGCGCATTCATCGTCTTGACAATCTCGAGACTTTGGGCCAGCAGTGCGCTGATCACCAGCACGTCGGGCTTGGACTGTTTGATCTGGGTCACTTGGGTCGAAAAATCGGTGGCATCTAATGGCGCAGTCACAACCGAAACGAGATCCATGTCGGCATCAGGAAGCTTTTTCTCAAGCAGTTCGGAAACAGCGGTATAAGCCGAGATGTCCAACTTAAGGTGGGCGACCCGTTGGATTGGCGTGCTCGAGGCCGCTGAGATGCCTTTGAGAGCTGCAATCGCCCCGTCGACAGACATCCCTACGTCGGGGTGGGCGCGGAACGTGTACTTGAGCCCACGATTAGTCAGCTCTGGGTCGGCTCCGGCCGTTATCATGAACGGCACCTGGCTGCGCTCGGAAATGGGCTGGATGGCCAACGCGACTCCGCTTGACATCGTACCGAGGATGGCAACGACACCGTCTTCCACCATGCCTGTCGCCATGAGAGAACCGCGGTCTACATCGCCGCCGTTGTCCTCGACGAGCAGCTCCACCTTAGCGCCGCCCATCGATGCGATGCCGCCGGCCGCGTTGACTTCATCGACCGCGACCATGACACCCTGATTGGCTTCCGTGCCTTCGAACTCGAGTCCGCCGGAGAGCGGGTGCAGGGAACCGAGTTTGATGGTTTCTTCCCCTGAGCCGTCGGCAGGACCTGGCGCACAACCACTGACCAGAAGCGATCCTGCGACAACGACGGCGAGCATCACCCTCCGGAGTGCTGGACGCGGCGTTCCCTGGATTCGTTCTCTACTGATTCGCATCGGAATTCCCTTCTTTTGGTGGCGCCGTAACTGAGGTCAATTCGTGTAATGCCAATTCGATCGCACTCTGCCTCAGACGGAAGCGCTCGACTTTGCCGGTGGGCGTCGTCGGCCAGGTGTCGACGAAGACTACGTCCCTTGGCACTTTGAAAGACGCGAGATGCGAGCGGCAGTGTGCTAGTACGTCGGCTGCGGTGAGCACGATTCCGGGCACGCGCTCAACGAACGCGACAGCCACCTCACCAAGGCGATTATCCGGGCGAGCGACGACATGAGCAACTTTCACGCCTGGACAAGCGAGCAGCACGTGTTCGATGTCGGCCGGATGCACATTGTTTCCGCCGACGATGAATTTGTCGGACAATCTTCCGGTGATAGACAGGTATCCGCGCTCATCGAAGACACCGAGGTCGCCAGTGTAAAACCATCCCTCGTCTGAGAGCACGGCTCGTGTCGACTCGGGGTCCCCGTAGTAACCCTTCATGACTGTGTAGCCCCGCACGGCAATCTCGCCCTCGGTGCCCATCGGGAGTGGCTCACGAAGCCGGGGGTCTACGACTACGACCTCGTACCCGCCCAGTGGCAAACCCTTGCCCGCCATCAGGCTGTCGATGGGGTCGCTCGGTCGGCCTAACGTTGTCGTCGACGTGGTCTCGCTCATACCGTAGACCGGAAGGAGCGCCTGCATGCCGAGCGCGTCCCGCGACCCCGTAACTATGCTCGACGGAATCGTGGATCCCCCGATCCAGCCGATGCGCAGCGTCGCGGTGTCGAAATCGCACAGGCGAGGGTGCTTCAACAGGTCGATGAAGTGTGTCGGTATCCCCGACAACACGGTGACACCTTCTGTGGAGACGAGGCGCAGCGCCTCGGTCGCGTCCCATTTGTCGAGTTGGATGAGGGCGCCACCGGAAATCAGCGCGGGGAGGAAGCTGGAGAAGATTCCGGAAACATGGAAGAGCGGAAGGTGGCCGAGAATCCGATCATCCGGGCCGATCGAAAGCCACATCGTCACTTCGGCCATCATGCGCAACGCGTTGTGGCTGTGCATAACTCCCTTGGGGAAACCTGTCGTTCCCGACGTGAATACGATGATGACGGTGTCGTCTGCTCTCACGCTGAGGGCTGCAGTGTCGAGCTCAAGGTCTGTGACATCATCAGCACTATTCAAAAAGTCCGCGAATGCACTTAGGCCGATTTCTTCGCCATCAATCAGCACCACGGAACGAAGGTGCGGGAGCCCTAACGACCGTTCACCATTCCAATCGGGACAGATCTCGCGGAACATGGCGGGAAAATCACGGCCGAGGAAGGATGCTTCCATGAAGAGCATCGCCGCCTCCGACTTCGCCAGAATGTAGGACGCTTCCGCGGCCGTATACCGAGTATTCAACGGCACGATCACGGCTCCGATCTGGACTGCCGCCAGCCAAAGGAGCAACCATGTCGGGTGGTTTGGCATCCAGACGGCGACGTTGTCACCTCGCGATACGCCATTGACTAGGAGTGCCTTGGCGATACGACGGCTTTGTTCCTCAACCTGGCTCCATGTCAGCCGAACATCAGCGTGCACCACGGCGAGATTACCTCCATGTTTCTGCGCGGTGCGGGCCAGCTGTTCACTCAGCAGGACGGCCGGTGAGAAAGGTATCGCAGTGGGGCATATCGGAATATTAGATGCCCTGTTGGGTCGATCGTTTTCCAAAATGATTCCTCCACTTGGATACTGCACCGTTGCAATGATTCGCGCATTCGTAAAACATTTCCGAACAGCTGAACGTGTTCAAGAAATCACAACGAGTGCAGCGAGTACAACGAACATTCGCAACCCCGAATACCAATGGCTAATCCGCACTGGCCGAGGCGCCGAGCAGAAACGCTTACTGATGGAGGGCAGCATCCACCGGTCAATGTGTCCCAGTCGGAGTGTCCAGCTCGAGAATCCAATGTTCTATAGGAAATTAGCGTGGTTGCGGAGTAATCGTCGAAGCGCTGGAACGATTGAGTCCTAAGGCGGGGATGGTGGATCGGCGGCACAATAACCGCCCAGTCGTAGCAAGGCCCCTCAAATAAGCTGAAACACCCATTGCGGATAGGCGCACAATCCATGCGAACAGTCAGGGCCTTCGAGAAATCGGAGGCCCTGTGTCGTTAAGGAACCATCAGTCCCCGTGCAAAGAGCCCTCGTCGCCGACAATATGACCTACCGCGTCAGTGATCGACACCGGAGGCAGACGGGCAAGTAACCTTACGAGGACGCTGTGGGAATCCGCCCGAGCGCGGAACGGATCACCATGACGACGGGTGCCTCTCGGCTGAGCCTAGTTCGGCCGAACCGGTGGTTTTGGCTCGCCTGGGTTGTGCCTGCCGTGCTCGTCACTCTGGCACTCGTTGTGCTCGCGGCAAATGGGATTCGTGGCCTTCCGCAAGTCGAATCGTTTGTGCGTAGCTACCCCGGTGTCTCGACGCACCTCGCCGCGACCCCGGTTGGAATACCGGCCTGGCTGGCCTGGCAACACGGTCTCAATGCCTTCTTCATTCTGTTCGTCATTCGTACCGGCTGGCAGGTGCGTACGACTAAACGTCCGTCCATTTTTTGGACGCGTACGAACACCGGGTTGTTTCGCACGAAGAATCCCCCGATTCGAATCACCCTCAACCTCTGGCAGCACATCGTCTTCGACACCCTCTGGGCTGTCAACGGCATACTCTTCTATGTTCTGCTGTTTGCGACCGGTCAATGGCTGCGTCTGGTGCCCACCAGCTGGGACGTCTTTCCCAACGCGGTGTCGGCCGGCCTGCAATATGCCTCGCTCAATTGGCCGACCGGCACCGGCTGGGTGCACTACAACGCCCTGCAGATGCTCAGCTACTTCGTCGTGGTGTTCATTGCGGCGCCGATCGCGCTCGTGACCGGCCTGCGCATGTCCCCGGGCCTGTCCGCCCGGTTTCGCCGCCTGGATCGCGTCTTTCCTCTGCCTGTTGCGCGCAAACTGCACTTTGCGGTACTGATCTTCTTTGTGGCGTTCATTGTCATTCACGTGACGCTCGTGCTCACGACCGGTGCCCGTGCAAACCTCAACCATATGTATGCCGCGCGCAATGATGACGGATGGACCGGCGTCTGGGTCGTCGTGGCCGCGCTGCTGGTCACGGCCGGAATTTGGGCGGGCGCGCGTCCGGCGGTCGTGCGTGCAATCGCGGCTCGCAGCGGCCGCATCATTCACCGGAAGCGTTAACCGGCGGCACGTCTCGACGCGAGCAGGTCCCGGCTGAGCATGGCCGCGCCGGCCGCCGCTGCGGGCATCACGATGACGGCGGCGCCGGGAATCAGGAACAACAGGTAGGTGAGCACCCCAAAACCGAGGCTGCGGGCGCGGCGGGCGCGGAGCATCCGTCGTCGTTGTTTCAGGGTGAAGCCGCGCGCATCGAAGGCGAAGCCGGTGAGTTCGAGACAGAGGATCCAGCCGCCAAACAGCGCCCCGAGAACGAGCGCGAGCAGTTGGCCGAGCCCGGGGATCAGGCCGCAGAGCAGCAGTATGAGAGCGCCCAGAACGGCGAGGCCGACCAGTTTCAGGGCGTCGACCATGGAACGCAGCAGGCCGCGCGGGGTTTCGACCGGCGCGTCGCCGAGGTTGGTTTCGACCGCGCGCCAGATGCGCTCATAGAACGGGTCGCCGACGACGAGGGTCACGGCCACGAACGTGTACGCCAACAAGAGGATGCCGGCGGCCGTGACCGCCGCGGCGGCTACGACCCGCATACCCGTGCGCCACGGTTCCCCCCAGCCGCTTGCGAACGGACTGATGGCCACGGCGATGGCTTCGAGGTTGATGAGCAGTACCACGATGCCGGCGAGGTAGGCAATGCCGACGATGAACGCCGGAAGTGCGCCGAGCAGCATGAGGCGTGGTGACGTGATCCACATTTTGAGGCCGCGACCGAGAAAACCGGCCCCGGCGAAGAATTCGCGTGAGGCGCTGGGACTCGTCGAAGGCGGCACCCTAAAACCCTAGCGCGAGGTCTGCCAGGCCGGGCTGCCGTGAACCGCCCGTGTCGCCCCGGGGGTGTCGGTGATTTCGGCGGCCCACGCTGCGAGCCGGCGGCGGGACGGAGCGACCGTAGCGTTCCGATGTTCCGGTGCGTGCCTCGGTTCTGTGCCCTGTACCCGGTATTCTCGAGGGAACAACAGTGAGAGGGGGCAGTCGTGACGCACGCGCATCGGCTGCATGTCGACCTCGAGGTGCCGTGCCTGTGCTGCCTCGCGCCGCAGCCCTTTCACTTCACCTCGCTGAGTGACCAGGTGGTCTGCGCGCTGTGCGTGCACCATCTGGGGGCCGAGAAATCAGAACGTCGCGATCTCGAGCATGTTCGACTGTGGGCCGCTCGGTGGGCGGCGTCCGAGACCGGCCACGCCGACTTCGTCTCCGAAACGGATGCCCTGCTCGTCGCCCGCGACGTCGACCTGACCGCACTGCGCGATCAGGTCGCTGAGCTCAGCGCCGTTGTGGCGGGCCAGTTCACGGCCGGCATCGATGGGGTGCGTGGTCTGCTGCAGAACGACCTGGTCAAGCGGGCTGAACGCAACACCGATCTGGCCCGGCGCCAGATCGATTGGGCCATGGCCGGCATCTGGCGCATCGAAACGCTGCACCACGACTCAGCGACGCAGAAGTGTTCCTGCGGGCGCACGGCCGGCAGCTGCGCCGAGAGCGCCGCGATCGACCCCCTGCGCCAGGCGCTGCGCGACTGGGAGAAGAAGAACGTCGCGCTGCTGCGGAACGGACGGCGCCACGGACTGCCCGCGGACCACCCTGCAGTGCTGGCCCAGCGCATCCGCTGAACCGGCGTGCTGTGCCGTGCAGCTGCGCGGGCTAGTGCCCGATGGGTGCCGGCGCACCGAGCGGTGCACGCCGCACCAGGAACGCCGCTGGAATCGCGAACAGCGAGATGATCGCGCCGCACAGGAACGCATCGTGAATACCGGATGCCGTCGCGGGGACCTCGGAGGCACCCTGGCTCATGAGAGCGGCCGACTGTGAGGTCATCACGGCGATGAACAGTGCGGTGCCGATGGCGCCGGCCAGCTGCTGGATGGTGCCGACAACTGCGCTGCCGTGGGAATACAGCTCCGGCGGGAGCGATCCGAGGCCCGACGTGAATAGCGGCGTGAACAGCATCGACAGGCCGACACTCATGCCAATGTGGCTGACCATGAGCATCCACGGTTGTGTGGTCTGGCCCATCATGGTCATCGCCCAGAAGGCGCCGCTGACGATGATCGACCCGGGAACGAGCAGAATGGTCGGGCCGCGGCGGTCGTAGATGCGGCCGACGAACGGCGCGAGCAGGCCCATGGTCAGCCCTCCCGGAAGCAGCAACAGCCCGGTGGAGAGTGCGGTCATGCCGAGCACGTTCTGCATGTAGAGCGGCAGCAGAATGATGGTGCCGAACAGGGCGATCATGCTGATGCTGAGCATCGAGATCGAGAGGGTGAACGTGCGCGAGGTGAACACGCGCAGATCGAGGAGGGCGCGATCGGTGCGCTGCAACTGCAGCTGGCGCAACACGAACACGAACAGGGCGAACACGCCGATGCCAAGCGGCAGCCATCCGGTCGCGGGATCAGTGCCGAGGTTGCTGAGTCCGTAGACGAAGCCGCCAAAGCCGAAGACGGAGAGGATGACGGAGAGCACGTCGAGGGGAACCGTGCGCGGCGTTGTCACGTTCTGCATGCGCGAGGCACCGAGAATGAGCGCGCCGACAGCGATCGGCAGCACGATCAGGAACATCCAGCGCCAGTCCAGCAGGCTCAGGATGATGCCGGAGATGGTGGGGCCGATGGCTGGGGCAACCGAGATGACGATGGAGATGTTTCCCATCGTCTTGCCGCGGGAAGCGGGTGCGACGAGCGTCATGACGGTGGTCATGAGCAGCGGCATCATGATGGCTGTTCCGGTGGCCTGCACGATGCGGCCAACCAGAAGCACCTCGAAGCCGGGTGCGACAGCGGCGATCAGGGTGCCGGTGCTGAACAGTGTCATCGCGGCGATGAAGATCGGCCGCGTATTGAAGCGCTGAATCAGAAAACCGGTGATCGGAATAACGACGGCCATGGTGAGCATGAACGCTGTGGTCAGCCACTGCGCCGCGGTCGCCGTGATGTCGAGGTCGTCCATGAGGTGCGGCAGCGCCACACCCATGATGGTTTCGTTCAAAATTACAACGAAGGCCGAGACCAATAGGAGTCGGATCACCAGCTGGTTGCGCTGGGCGTCCGGGTGCAGGTCGGCCTTGGTGGTGGGCGCGCTTGCTGTCGTGGTCATAACGGACCCTGACGGTCGTGCAAAAGGAGGTCGTGCAAAAGGAGGTCGTGCGAAAGGGAAGGTGCGAAAATGAGCGGGTCGCCCAACCCGTGAGTGCCCCCGTGACGGCTCGCTGTGGGCGCCTCCAGGTGAAGCGTTGTGCAGGGTATGAATTATTCCGCCGCACCAGAACAGACCGAGCCGCCACTCGTTCAGGCACTATTTATTGGAATGAACCTCAAGGAAACTGAAGAGCAGGGTGCGGGGAGGTCAGGCGAGGCGGCGGGCCAGGTACGGTGCGGTGCGGCTGGTGGGATGGGCCGCTACCGTTGCCGGAGTTCCAGCGGAGATGATGCGGCCGCCCTGGTCACCGCCGGAGGGGCCGAGGTCGATCACCCAGTCGGCGGCGGCGATCACGTCCATCTCGTGTTCGACCACGACGACGGTGTTGCCCGCGTCGACCAGGCGCCCGAGCTGCTGCATGAGCAGCTCCACGTCGGCCGGATGCAGCCCGGTTGTCGGCTCGTCGAGCAGGTAGAGCGTGTGGCCGCGCCGTGCGCGTTGCAGTTCGGTCGCAAGCTTGATGCGCTGCGCCTCGCCGCCGGAAAGCTCGGTGGCCGGTTGGCCGAGACGCAGATAGCCCAGTCCCACCTCGCGCAGGGTCTCTAGGCTGCGTGCGGCGACGGCGACGTCGGCGAGGAAGACCAGCGCGGCATCCACTGTGAGGCTGAGCACCTCGGCGACGTTCTTGCCATGGTAGGTGACCTGGAGGGTTTCGAGGTTGTAGCGTGACCCGCCGCAGGTGGGGCAGGGGGCATAGCTTCCCGGTAGAAACAGCAACCCGACGGCCACGAAGCCCTCACCGAGGCAGGTTTCACAGCGACCGCCAGCGACATTGAAAGAAAATCGACCGGCGTTGAAACCGCGCTGACGCGCTTCGTCCGTGGCGGCAAAGGTCGCCCGAACGGCATCGAACAGCCCGGTGTAGGTGGCGAGGTTTGACCGCGGTGTGCGCCCGATCGGTTTTTGATCGACCTGCACCAAACGGTCGATGGTCTCCAGTCCGGTGACCTGTGCGATGGAAATTCGCTCACCGGACGCCGCATCAGCAGCCGCTTCTGCTGCGGCTTCTCCAGCGGCATCCGGGTCGCCGAGGTCGAGCGCGGGCTCATCGTCGAGAGCCGGATGCAAATGCAGGCCCACGGCCTCGGCGAGAACGTGGCTGACCAAGGTCGACTTGCCTGACCCCGAAACGCCGGTGACGGCAGTGAGTACCCCGAGCGGAATCTGCGCGTCCAGCCCTCGCAGGTTGTGCCGGGTGATATTCGTCAGGCCCAGCCACCCCAGCGGATGCCGCAACTTTGCTCGTGGCGCCAGATCGCGGTGGTCCGCAAACAGGTACCGCCGCGTCACGGAAGTCTCTACCTCGGCCAGTCCAGCGGTCGGCCCGCTATAGAGCACGTCGCCGCCACCTTCACCGGCCCGTGGACCCACATCGACGACCCAGTCGGCGCGGCTGACCACGTCCATATTGTGTTCGACCACGAAGACCGAGTTGCCCGACAGCTTGAGCTGCTCGAGCACGAGAAGCAGGGGCTCCGCGTCGGCTGGGTGCAGGCCGGCGGAAGGCTCATCGAGCACATAGATGACGCCGAACAGGCCCGAGCGCAGTTGTGTGGCGATGCGCAGCCGCTGCATTTCTCCCGGCGAGAGCGTGGGGGTCGACCGGCCGAGGGCCAAATAGCCAAGACCGAGCTCGAGCAGCACGTCGATACGGCGCAGCAGGTCGCTGGCCAGGGTCATGGCCACCTCCGACGCCGTATCACCCGCTACGATCGGCCGCAGAATGTCGGCGAGGGCAGTCATCGGCAGGGTGTTCAGAACGGCAATCGAGTGCCCGGCCACGGTGACGGCGAGAGCGTCGGGCTTCAGCCCGCTGCCGCCGCAGACCGGACAGGGGCCGGTGTCGACGTAGCGCAACACACGTTGCCGTACGTTGGGGCTTTTGCTGTCGGCGAGAGTGTGCAGCACGAAGCTCTTCGCACTCCAGAAACGGCCCTGATAGGGCTTGGCGATACGATCGCGCTGCGGTACCACCTCGACTACCGGCTGCTCTTCGGTGAACAGAATCCAGTCCCGGTCGGCGCGGGACAATTCCTGCCACGGTACATCGATGTCGTAGCCGAGCACGGCGACGATGTCACGCAAATTCTTGCCCTGCCAGGCACCTGGCCAGGCAGTGATTGCGCCATCACGAATGCTTAGCGTGGCGTCAAGCACCATCGACTCCTCGCTGACGGTGTGGGCCATACCCAGGCCGTGGCACCGCGGGCAAGCTCCCATAGCTGTATTGGGCGAAAACGAATCCGATTCGAGGCGACCGTCTGCATCTGCCGGGTATATGCCGGCACGAGAATACATCATGCGCAGGGAATTGGAGAGCGTCGTGACTGTACCAACGCTCGAGCGCGAACTCGGCGTTCCGCGGCGTTGCTGCAGGGCGACGGCCGGTGGCAGCCCGGTGATCTCGTCAACGTGCGGGGTATGCCCTTGTTGAATCAATCGGCGCGCATATGGCGCGACCGACTCGAAGAAACGGCGCTGCGCCTCCGCGAAGATGGTGCCGAAGGCGAGCGAGGACTTGCCCGACCCAGAGACCCCGGTGAACGCCACGATGGCGTCCCGTGGTACGTCGACGTTCACATTACGCAGGTTATTCTCGCGGGCCCCGCGCACGCGCACAAAACCATTGCCGAGCAGGGCGGCCGGAGCCGGATCATTCGTCTCTTCCATCAGCATCCAAGTAAGAGTAGTTCGTTCGGTGGTGTGCCGCTTGGGTATAGGAGAATCAAATTCAGGTCTGGTTCTCGACCCGCCTGTCGTCATACAGAGGGAGCACGTCAGACGCCCTGTCAGAAACTTCACTCAGACACCGCCGGCAAAGTGATTTCTCTGAAAAGCGTGTCGGGTTTAGCGAAAACACGTCGAATCTAGTGGAAGGCGCTGACCCCGGTCAGATCGCGACCGATGAGCAGAGACTGGATGCTCTCCGTGCCCTCGTAAGTGTGGATGGATTCAATATCGGCCAGGTGCCGAATGACGTGGTTTTCGAGCAGGATTCCGTTGCCGCCAAGCATGTCGCGGGCGAGAGAGGCGAGGGACCGGGCCGCGCGGGTGTTGTGAAATTTGGCGAGGCTGGCCTGGATGGGCCGCAGGGTTCCGGCCGCGTCGAGTTCGGCCAAGCGCATGCAGTGCAACTGCATCGACGTGAGCTCAGAAAGCATGAGGGTGAGGCGTTCCTGCACGATCTGAAAACCGGCGATCGGCTTACCGAACTGCACACGTTGCTGCGCATAGTTGAGGGCTGCTTCGAAGACCGCGGTGGCGTGTCCAAGTGCCGACCACGCCACACCGAGCCGGGTGGCGAACAGAATGGCGGCCGTGTCTTTGAAAGTGTGGGTGCCGGGCAGTACAGCATCGAGCGGAATCCGCACGTCGGTCAACGTGATGCGGGCCTGATGTACCGCGCGCAGGGAGCCCTTGCCCAGCATTGTCTCGCCGTGGTACCCCGGCAGGGACTGGTCCACCAGAAAGCCGCGCACGTTGTCGTCGTTGTCGCGTGCCCAGACTACGGTCAGGTCGCCGACTGAGCCGTTGCCGATCCACTTTTTCTCGCCGTTGATGACCCATTCGTCGCCGTCGCGATGGGCGGTGGTCTCGAGGCCCACCGAATCCGACCCGTGATCCGGCTCGGTCAGGGCGAAGGCGCCGAGCTTCTCGGCGCGGGCCAGCGGCACCAGCCAGGTGGCTTTCTGTTCATCGCTACCGAACATGGCGATGCTGCGCAGGGCGAGTCCGCCCTGCACGGCCACGACGGTGCCCATTGAACCGTCACCGCGCGAGATCTCCATGTTCACCAGGCCGGCGGCGAGCGGTGACATGGGGGTGAGCCCAGGCCCCTCGACGCCGTCGGTGAGTAGGTCGAGTTCGCCCAGGCGGCGAGCCAGGTGCAGCGGGTACTCCGCTTTGTCCCAGGCTTCGCTCAGCTCGTCGAGGGTCTCTACTGCAAAGGTACGGGCCCGGCTCCAGAACGCTCGATCAGCTTCGGGTACATCGGCAAAAACGCCGTAGTAATCGGTGTCGAGGGGGGCCGAGACATCGTAATCGGGCATCAGTGCCTTTCGCGGTAGCGGGGGTGATATCAGTTCTATCTGACACTGAGTCTCAGGTCAAGTGACACGAAGTGTCAAATAACCGTGGATCGAAGCCTCTTCTCGATCACGCGGGCGACGTCTTCCGGCAGGGCCGAGGCGGGAAACACGGCGACCAGCAGCTCGCTGGCCGCCGGTACCGTGTCTGTGGTCCGCGAGCTCGCGGAGGGATCGAAGCGATGGCGCACCGCGTGGAGCTCGGCCGCAAGCCCGGCCGTGTCGAGCAGCTGACTTGAGTCGGCGGCGCGAATCATGCGGCGCAGTTCAAAATTGTGCGTGGCGGTGACGGCTGCCGCAAATTGAATCGCGATGACCGGGTCGACACCGAGCAGCGAGCGCCGCAGGTAAGCCGAGAATATTTTTTCGTACCGCGACACCATGACGGTTTCGCGGTCACGCAGAACGGATGTCTGGCGCACGAGTAGATCGCGCACCCGCACGATCTCGAGACGCTCCCGAAACCGCTCGAACACGAGCGCGGCCGCGTCGCAGACGGCCAGCCAAGGATCATCGTGCTCGACCGCGAAGTACCTGTCGATCTGTTCCAGGAGTTCGTCGTGATCGGCGAAGATCACGTCGTCTTTCGACCGGAACTGACGAAAGAAGGTACTTCGGGACACTCCGGCGGCAGCGGCGATTTGAGTGGTGCTCGTGGCTTCGTAGCCCTGGGCCTGAAACAGGCGAACAGCGATGTCGGCCACGTCGACGCGGCTGCGGGCCTCCGCTAGCCGAGCGACCGGCGGGAGGATGAGGTTGGGGCGCGCGGAAGCTGCGGACGGATCAGGCATTGTCAGGCGAAATTAGCACGGAATCAACGGGGGAATCAACGGGCAGCCCGACTGGCGAATGCCCAAGGTTTCCATAGGGTCTACATCGCACTCTTACAGCGTTTACTCACCCTGAAGAGATAGGTGCGTCATGAGCAGGTTCAAAATAAAAGAAATCGTGCGCAGCACAAGAGGCATAACCGGAATGCGTGGTAGTCCATCTTCGCCAGGCGTTGAAAGTCCCACCCCTACCCCCCAGGGCGCTTTTCGCACGACTACCCGCGTCATCGCTGCGGGGATGGCCGTCGTGCTCTACGCCGGACTCGGGCTCGGGTCCGCGATGAGTGCTAGCGCGGTCGTCGCGCCGGTCGGCCAGGGCTTTACCGTGACGACCTCGGACCTCGCCTACATTCTCAAACAGATCAAGATCGCCGAAGCCCACGTGGCCAACACCACCTCGGCTACCGGCCCGTGCGGCGCCCTCGTTGGCACCGGTGCCAATCAAATCGGCAGCCCGCTGCTCTCGCTCGGACTGCGCACCGTGGACGGTTCCTGCAACAATCTGCAGCCCGGCCAGGATCAGTTCGGTGCCGCCGACCAGGTCTTCCCGCGCCTCGCGAAGCCGACCTTCTCTCCAGCGGATGTCACTCCTTCCAGCTTCGGACCGCCAAACCCGACCTCTTACACCCAGAAGAAGGGCCTGATCTTCGACAGTGAACCGCGCACTGTCAGCAACCTGATCGTCGACCAAACCTCGACCAACCCAGCCGCCATCGCTGCCGCCGGAAACCCGGTGCGCACCCAGGGCAATGAGGGTGTCGTGGCCTGCACGACCGACCCGAGCCCGGACGTGCCGTTCGGCGTTCCCGCAGGCTGTATCCCGTCTAATGAGACGTTGTTCATGCCGAACGTGACGACGGATGTCGGCCTGTCTCCGCCGTACAACTCTTTGTTCACCCTTTTCGGCCAGTTCTTCGACCACGGTATCGACCAGACGGTCAAGGGCGGCGGCACGGTCTTCGTGCCCCTCAAGGCGGATGACCCGCTGCGCGTTTCCGGCCCCGACGGCATCGCCGGCAACGGCGATGAAGTACCCGCAAGTCAGGCTTTCATGGTGTTGACTCGGGGACAGAACCAGCCTGGCCCCGACGGCGTCACCGGTGACGACCCGGCCACCGCGGCCGACGAGAGTGCCGATGATGTGCAGGATGCCCTCAACACGGATTCGCCCTGGGTCGACCAAAGCCAGACCTATACTTCACACCCTTCGCACCAAGTGTTCCTGCGCGAGTACGTGACCGAGGGTGGTCATCCCGTTGCCACTGGCAAGCTGCTCGGCGGGCCTACCGGACCCTCCGCCGGAGGCATGGCCACCTGGGCTACAACGAAGGCCCAGGCTGCCAATGTTCTTGGCCTTCTGCTGACCGATCAAGACGTGCTCAACGTGCCGATGCTCGCAGCGGATGCCTACGGCACGTTCATCCCCGGGCCCGCGCGCGGTATGCCGCAATACGCCACCGCGACCGGTCTGGTCGAGGGTGACACGGCCAGCCCCGTGCCCGTTCCGGCTAACGCGCTGTATTTCAAAACCCCATTTCTGACCGACATCGCGCACAACGCGGAGCCGAAGGCTGGACTGACCCCGGACAGCAACACCACGGCCTCCGCGGACTTCGCCAGCCAGCCGGCCGGGACCTACGACGATGAGATGCTCGATACTCACTTCATCGCCGGTGATGGTCGTGTCAACGAGAACATCGGACTGACCGCCATTCACCAGGTATTCCACTCGGAGCATGACCGCCTGATCGGCGACATTGAGAAAACCCTGACCAACGACACCTCCGCCAAGGGCATTGCAGCCTTGGCCGAGTGGAAACTGGCCAGCGGAGCGGCCGGATGGAACGGCGACCGCCTGTTTCAGGCTGCCCGCTTCGTCACCGAGATGGAGTACCAGCACCTCGTGTTCGAGGAGTTTGCGCGCAAGGTGCAGCCCGGTATTAACCCGTTCGAACCCTTCGCATTCACGCAGACCGAAATCAATCCGGCAATCACGGCTGAATTCGCTCACGCGGTGTATCGCTTCGGTCACTCCATGCTGACCGAAACCATCTCGCGTCGCAACGAGGACAAGCCTGGAACTGACGGAGTGTTCGGCACGAGCGACGACGTTCTGGGCACCCAGAACGATGTCTCGCTGCTCAAAGGGTTCCTTAACCCACCCGCCTATACCGACGGTGGACCCGATGGTCAACTGACCTCTGAAGAGGCGGCGGGCAGCGTCATCATGGGCATGAGTGATCAGGTCGGCAACGAACTCGACGAGTTCGTCACTGACACCCTGCGCAACAACCTGCTCGGCCTGCCGCTCGACCTGGCATCGGTCAATATGGCCCGTGCACGTTCGGAAGGTGTGCCGCGGTTGAACGTTTTTCGTCGCGATCTGTTCAACAAGACCAACGACGGCGCGCTCAGGCCGTACACAAACTGGATCGACTTCGGTGAAAACCTCAAGCACCCGGAATCGCTGATCAACTTCGTGGCCGCCTATGGTCAGTTCCCCACCATTACCGGTGCGACTACGCTCGACGGCAAGCGTGACGCTGCCCGACTGATCGTCAGTCCCGACGCCCTGGCCGGAGAGTTTTCTCCGGACGGTGCCATGGACTTTATGAACAGCACGGGAGCGTGGGTGAACTCGGGCACGCACTCGATCACCGGTCTCGACGACGTCGACCTCTGGGTCGGCGGCCTCGCTGAGATGACGACCCCGTTCGGTGGCCTGCTCGGCACGACGTTCAACTATGTGTTCGAGAAACAGATGACCGACCTGCAAAACGGAGACCGGTTGTATTACCTCGCCCGCACGCCCGGCATGAACCTCCGCACCCAGCTGGAGGGCAACTCGTTTGCCGAACTCATGATGCGCAACACCACGGCGCACACCCTCAAGGCTGACCCCTTCGCCACGGCCGACTGCAAGTTCGAGCTGAAAAACCTGGCGGGAACCGTCGAAGGGTTCGCGGCTTCGGGCAACACCGTCGCGAACGATCCGCAATCTGAATGTAACGAGACGGCGCTTCTGATTCGCATGCCTGACGGCACGATCAAGTACCGTGCCCGCAACACGGTCGACCCCGCCGGCATCAACGGGCAGGCCGTCTACAACGGCACGGGCCAGGTGGATCGGATCTACGGCGGCAACGACAACGACACCTTCTGGGGTGGTCTCGGTAACGACCTCATCGAGGGCGGAGGCGGTGCCGATGTGGCTCTTGGCGGTGAAGGCAGTGACATCATCACCGACGTCGCCGGAGACGATGTACCCAAGGGCGGTCCTGGCAACGACGCGATCGATGCCGGCCCCGGGCTCGACATCATTATGGGTGGCGAAGGCAAGGACTTCACGAACGGTGGAGCCAATGCCAACACAACCTTTGGCGGCGCCGACGACGACTTCATCATGCTCGGTGAAAGCCTAGATGCAGCCTTGGGAGACGGTGGTGACGACTGGGAAGAGGGCGGCAATCAGCCTGACCTCATGATCGGAGACAGCAGCAACCTGTTCTTCCTGGACGACTCACAGAAGCCGGGGAACGACTTCATGATCGGTCAGGGCGGCGACGACGACTACGACATGGAGGGCGGCGACGACATTGGCGTCGGTGGTCCCGGCATTGAAAAGGTCGCGGGCGGTTCCGGCTACGACTGGTCGACTGGCCAGGGTGACCCCCAGGCTCAGGACTCCGATCTGGCTCTACCGATCGCTCCGCTGGACATCCTGCAGGTCGGCGTACGCGATAAGTACAACGAAGTCGAGGCACTTTCGGGCTGGAAGCTGAATGACACCCTTCGCGGTGACGACCGGGTTCCCAGCGCCGTGGGCGGCGGCGGCTTTATCGGCTGTGACGTTGTGGACCAGGCCGGAGTAGACCGCATCGCGGGCCTCGACGCGCTGATTCCAGAATTCACGACCACGCTGGCATCCGTTGTTGCGGTGTCGGCACAGGGCGACTGCCCGATCCTGACCGGTCCAAACGTCTGGGGCGCCGGCAACGTGCTCCTCGGCGGCGGGGGCAGTGACCTGATCGAGGGACGAGGAGCCGATGACATCATTGACGGTGACGCGTTCCTCAGCCTTCGCCTGAGCGTTCGGACCAACCCGAGCGACTCGGCGACGGAGATCGGCAGTGCCAGCATCACCGGCACGAACCAGAGTGCAATGGCCAGCCAGTACCTCTCAGACGGCGCTGGTGGATTCTTCGGTCCGACCCTGCAGCAAGCTGTCTTCGCTGGCTCGGTCGACCCGGGTGACATCGTGGCGGTACGCGAGATCCTTTATGGATCTGGGGGCATTGACACGGCACGGTTCTCTGGACTGACCAGTGACTATGCGATCACCACCACCGGCGGCGATGGCACGCTCGGCTCGGCCGGATCGACCACGACCGTGGTCGACAACCGCGGTACCGACGGTACCGACACCCTGCGCAACATCGAACGCCTGCAGTTCAGTGACACCGTGGCCCCGGGAACCCCCACTACAGTCTCTGCGGTCGCCGGCAACGGTCAGGCGACTGTTGACTGGGTATCCTCCCCGACCGGTATCCCCACCAGCTTCTCGGTGAAGGTGCTCGATTCGGCCGGAGTCCAGGTGGGTGCGCTGCGTTCCGCACCGGCAACCGCAGTCGACCTTATTGTCACCGGGTTGACCAACGGTTCCAGCTACACCTTCCAAGTGTCGGCGACCAACGCGGAAGGAACAAGCGCATTCTCGGCTTCGTCCAACGTAGTGACACCGTCGGCGCCGGTCGTGCCGGTCGTGCCCGGCGCGCCAACGATCGGTACCTCGGTCGCTGGTAATGCCGAGGTCACCGTGAACTGGTTGGCACCGGGCGCGGTTCCCAATGCCCCGCCGGTCACCGGCTACGTCGTTCGCACTTTCATCGGAGCGGGCTCGACGGCTACCGGCACCACGACCGTGGCTGATGTCACGAGCACGGTGATCGAGTCGCTTACCAACGGAACCGGCTACACCTTTGATGTCGCCGCGATCAACGAGGTCGGTACCGGAGCGCCCTCGGCTCGTTCGGAGGTCGTCACACCGACCGCGCCGGTCGTGCAGGAGGTGGCGGGAGCTCCGACGATCGGAACCTCGGTCGCGGGGAATGCGTCGGTCACCGTGAACTGGGCTGCCCCGGCACCGGTCGCCAATGCGGAACCGATCACGGGGTACCGGGTTCGCACCTTCATCGGTGCTGGCGCCACGGCCACGGGCACCACAACGGTGGCGAACGTGACCGCCGCGGTGATCGGGTCACTGACGAACGGAACCGGGTACACCTTCGATGTTGCCGCGATCAACGCGGTCGGTACCGGAGCAGCCTCGGCTCGCTCGATTGTCGTCACGCCGCGCACGGAGTTTGTGCTGCCGACCGTGACAACGCGCACCCCGGCAGCGGGTACTCGTTCGGTCAGCCAGACCGGCAACCTGACGGCAACGTTCAGCGAACCGGTCACGGGCGTCAGCCGCACGACGTTCGTGCTTCGGCTTGGCGCCACGGCGGTCTCCGCCTCGGTGTCGTACAACGCCACGACTCAGGTCGCGACGCTGAACCCGAGCGCGACCCTGCTCGCCGACCGCACCTACACGGCCACCCTCTCGGGGATCCGTGACGTGGCGGGCAACACGATGGTGGCTAGCTCGTGGACCTTCATCACAGGCCCGGCTCCGAGGATCCAGAATAGGACTCCCGCACCCGGAGCTGTCGCGGTACGCCGAAACGCCAACGTCATTACAACCTTCAGTGAAGACATCACCGGAGTCAACGCCACCACGGTTCGTATTACGCAGGTCTCCACCGGGGCGGTCGTCACATCGGTGGCAGCGTTCAATGCCACCACCAACGTGTTGACCATCAATCCCTCGGTGAGCCTCAGCTCCAACGTTCAATACCGGGTCACAATTACCGGCGGCAACACGAGCGTTCGGGACCTGGCGGGTAACCCCCTGGTAACGAGTACGTGGACCTTCACGACCGGCGCAGCGCTCTAACCGAACACCAGCAACAACTCGAAGCCGGCCGGCGATTGGATCTCAGTCGCCGGCCGGCTTTCCCCATGTTCTGCAGTACAACGAACATCAGTGGAAAGCCTTGAGGAGAGGTCATGACGTCACGCAGGAACGCTCTCCAGCTGGGCGCATTCGGTGTGCTTGGTCTGATCGAAATGGATGATCTCGGTGACTATGGCAGTTTGATCGGTGCCGGAACGCCGGGTGGAGGCCGCGTGGACATGGCCACAGAGCCCGAGCCGGGCCGCGATAGCCGTCGCTGGTCGGGGTCATGCTTTCTTTGAGGCGGCGCCGGGCGGTCGACTAACGCGAGCGAACCGGAGCTGCACGATCGAGAGTAGCCATGACGGAGGTACCGCGGCCTGCCCAGGAGCGAACCTCAAGCGAGCCGCCAGCAACATAGACGGTGTCGCGCATGATGCGCAGGCCCAGATGGTTGTCGGGGGGATCGGCACTCAAATCAAAGCCGCAGCCATTGTCATGAATGAGCAAAATGGTGCAGTCATCGTCTTGCATCAGGGTGAGCTCGAGAGTGCTGGCCCTGGCATGTTTGACGGTGTTGGCGAGCACCTCCCTGGCCACTCGGTAGAACATCGCTGACCGGTCGCGGTCGAGGTCGCAATTGGGCGGCACGGTTAGCTTCACCTGAATCCCTTGCTCGAGCAACGGTGCGGTGAGGCGGGCCAGTGCTTCGGGCAGCCCAAGTTCTTCCAGGTCGGGGGGATACAGTTCGGTCGTCATGGCTCGGAGGGTACGCACGTTCTTCTGGAGGATGGCCTTCGCCTGGCCAAACAATGGACGATTCTCGGGTGCGGAGTGCATCTCCTCGGCTTCGAGGGCATAAGACAAACCGGCCAGATCTTGAATGACTTCGTCGTGCAGGTCGCGCGCAATGCGCTGGCGTTCGAGATCAGAGGCGTCGATCGCGTGCTGCAATAATTTACGCTTGGTCGACTGATGCTTTTGGATGCGGCGAGCCAGTTGCACTGCCGGAACGAGCTGGGCGAGTTGGAGGGCACCCAACGCAAGCAGGAACGCCGGGATAAGACCGAGCAGTGCGGAATTCTGTTCCTGACGCACACCATCGACGTTGAAATAGGCCTCAAGAACAAACGTTTCACCAGTGGAGGCGATCGTCGGCACGTAGACCTCGACGAGTTCGCCCGAATCGGCTTCATATCGGTCATCGGGAGATGTCTGCGTTTCCAGAGTGGCCCGACCCTTGCCATCGGCCAGCATTTCGAAGGTCCAGCTGGGCAGGGGGAAGGTCTGACCGATCAACCGCGGCAGATCGGAATAGACGATGGTGCCGTTGGTATCCCACACTTTGACGCGCACCATAGAACCGTCGGCGATGCGCGGGGCGAGCCGTTCGTCGAGCTGTCGACGCGCACCGGGGTCGCCGTCAATGACGGCATCAGTGATCAGCGGCCCGATCGAGTAGTCGGCCAGCCGGTGGGTGAGCAGCACCGCGTTGGCCATGGCGTTATGTGCGGACTGCGCGCGTACCCAGAGCGATACCGGCACAGCGACCAGCACCATCGCGATGAGCCCCATGAGCAGAAATCGCTGAACCGCGGCGCGAACCCCGGAGCCTTCGGCGGCCTGAGCGTCGTCGTGCCAATTGGGCAGCGACGAGCCCGGCCGCCGTTTAGACATGCTGGGCCGGTACCAAGCCGAGTCTGGTCGCGATCACAACGGCCTCCAATTGCGAGTGTGCGCCGAGCTTGCCCAGGATTGCCTTGACATAGCCACGGCAGGTGTTCTCCGAGATGCCAAGAACTTTGGCGTTGGCGCGCACGTCGGAGCCTTCGCCCATGAGCCGAAGCACGGCGAACTCGCGCTTGGTCAGCTCGGGAAAGGGGATCTCTTCGCTGCGCTGGCGGCGTCGGGCGCTGAGCAGCCCGACAAGGGACGGATGCACGATGAAGCCACCGTTACGTGCGTGCCGCAGGGTGTCAAGCACCGTCGCGAGCGATCCGTCCTTGGGCAGGAACGCGCACACCCCGATCGCGGCGGACTGCTCAAGGGCCTCGAGGGCAGGGTCGCCTGTGAGGATGACGATGCGGGTATTCGGCGCGCGGGCGAGAATGGCGGCGGCCGCAACGAGGCCACTGCCGTCGGGCAGGTGGTAGTCCATGACGACGACGTCGGGGAGCAGCTCTAAACAGGCGGCGATGCCGCTGGCCACGCTGTTGGCCGAACCTACGCTGCACAAATCGGGTTCGCGATTAAGGGACCCGATGAGCAGTTCGGCGAACGTAGTGTGGTCGTCGACGATGAGTATGCGGATTTGTCCCGTCGTCGTTTCAACCACCGGGATGGAACCGGTCAGGGATGCGGTAGCGGTAGTCCCCTGCGCGCTGGGTTCGATCGGGGACATCTGCGCGGTCATGTGCGGAGACCTCTCTGCCCGTTCGTGAGCTTCCGTAGCGTGGGAAGACGCCGTACTTTTCCAATTGACGAAGTCAGTATCAGGAGAAGCGCAGTTTTTGTCGAGGGCTTACTCTTTGCCCCCCCATATGGTAGGTCGGCGCGCGCAGGCGCGGCCAGCTCAAGCGCGAGCGACGGCGCGTCGCAGAAATGACGTGACAACATCAGTAGCCTCCCGGAGGGAATCCTCGACCGGCTCTGGGCGAGGATGATTAGTGGTGGCACGGCGCAAGGCCGAGCCGCTGGCGGATGACACTCGGAGTTGGTCGTGCAATGTGATCAGGGCGGAAAGCACGTCGGCCAGGTCGCCGTCCCCATCGGCTGTCGCGTGCAGCAGCCGCAGCTGGGCGGCGCGCAGAATCGGGCCGGGAGCGCAGCCCAACTCGTCCTGCATCGCACGACGACACCGGTGATAGGCCTGAAGCCCTTCGGCGTGACGCCCGCTGGTCTCTAATCCCAGGATAAGGGCCGTCCATGCCCGCTCGTTCAGTGGTTCGTCGATCAGCGCGAGATTCGCGAAAACGAGGGCGTCATCGATGCGGTGCAGGACGGCGGCGATTTCCGAGGTGAGAATGCGGGCGCTGGTTAGGCGAGCGGCGTGCAGGTTTCGGGCTTCTGACGCCCAGGCCGGAATGAGTTCGTCGCCGAGAAGCGGTGCGTCGGCGAGGTTCAACGCCCGCAACAACAGAGGGTAGGCGAGGGTGGGTTCGGTCCTCTGCGCTCGCTGCAACAGTACGTCGAACTGGTCCAGGTCGACGTCGACCAGGTCACGGTCCAATACGTAGCCGCCAGTGGTGGTTTTTAGCGGACCGAATTTTCCCGCGCCCGGCTGCAGATGCCGACGCAGAACACTCACGTAGCTTTCGAGGGTGGGCAGCGCCTCGACCGGAGCATTCGCGCCCCAGAGCATTTCAATCAGGCGGTCTTTGGAAACGGGCAGCCCGAGGTGAACGAGCAGAATTTCGAAGATCTGGCGGGGTTTGGGTCCGCCCAGCTGGTGAGCGTGCAGTACGACCGGCCCCCGTCGAACGCTGAGGTTTCCAAACACGTGCACGTTCAGGTGGATCACAGTTGTCGCGGTTGGCTGTTTTCGTATGTCGAATCCGGTTGTCATTACGACCTCCACTGTTGGAATACGACCATGGTGCCCGCTTGTCGATGAGCGGGGTAGCCGCGTGTGGAGTAGGCGTTTACCCCCAATTTGAGGGAGGTTTTCTCAGAGCGCCGTGTGGTGCCCGGTTCCACGAGATAAACGTGTCCCGGTGAGCCCGAGCAGCATGTGCATGCGCACGCGGAGGCGGATGCGCGTGCTCTTGCTCGCGCGATCAGCCTCCAGCCAGCATCAGTTTTGGCGCGTCGTCAGCACCCGGAGTGGCAGGTATACCGAGCTGCCCAGTCGGGCAAACTCGGCCGATTTCTCGGCCACGCCGGCCTCGATGGCCTCGATGGCCTCGAGGCTGGTAGGGCCGTTCTCTTCGGCGTAGACACGCGCATCCGCTGAAATGCGCATGGAACAGAAGTTGGGACCGCACCTGCTGCAGAAGTGGGCGGCCTTGGCCGGGCCAGCCGGAAGCGTTTCGTCGTGGAAGCTCTGCGCGGTGCCTGGGTCGAGAGAGTGCGCGAACGGGTCGGTCCAACGGAACTCGAACCGGGCCCGGCAGAGAGCGTCATCGCGTTCCTGGGCACGGGGGTGCAGTTTGGCCGGGTCCCTCGATCATCACCATAACGCTGATCGCGGCGCCAGATACGGGTGGGCGCGCCAGTTTCAGAGGGCGCGAGGAGCGATAGCTGGCGCAATGAACGAGCGCGGGGAATCGCTCAGCGAGCGAGAGCGGCCAACTCGGCGCGGGTCGAGGCGCCCACCTTGCGCAGCAGATTGGCCACGTGAAACTTCACGGTGTTCTCGCTAATAGTCAGCGCCTCGGCGATCGCTTTATTGCGTGCGCCAGACGCCACGAGCTCGAGCACGCCGCGTTCGCGCGGGCTGAGCCCCCAGGTCGCAGCGGCAGAAACGGATGCCGTGGGCGCGTCGAGCGGAAGTGACACCGCTAGCTCGGACCCCCAGCCGGCGGTCGCCTCGACGTTCAGGGTTCCGCTGAGCGCGACGACACGGGCGGCGAGCTGACGCACACTGGGAACCTCCCCGTTGAGATCGCCCGGTCCGTCGTCGCGAATGCGAATGAGCAGGTTGCTGCCGTCGCAGTCCCATTGCACACGAACCCGGGCGACCCCGGCCTGCTCGACCAGGGCGAGCACGGCGCCGCGCACGATGGCGCGGGCTTCGTGGGCGACCTCACCGGGAAGGGCGCGCCCATTCACCGGTGGCTCGATGAACTGTACGTCGAGGTCGCCGAAACGTACGAGCGGGCGCAGATCGTCACGCAGGCGTTCGAAGGCCTGCGCGACGGGTTCCTCGGTCAGGCTGCGATCGAGGTCACTCACCGCGCGCAATGCGACCATCGCCGCGGCGGCCAGCTCGGTGGCTTTCTGGCGGGCGGCCGTGTCACTCGTGCTTTTCGAGCGCAGCACGGCCAGCAGGGTTTCCAGCGTGGTTGCGTGCGCGTCGGTTAGGTCGGCGATGAGTTTGGAGCGTTCGGCCGCCGCGGTGCGCGAGGTCTGCGCGGTTTGCCCGGAGGAACCGGCGGCGTGAGTGCCGGGCTCTCGGGAGGTTGCGAAGATCGTCATAGGTCCAGCCTACCCGGGCCATCCCTGATGCCCGCTCATAGCTATCCGTTTGGATAGTTAAACCGTCCTTTTGGTGGGCAGCACTCCCGCTCGAAGGAGTGGAGTATTGACCTATGACCGAAATGACAACCACCCCCTCTGCAGCGGATGCTCTTGGCCTCATTTTTGCCGAGAACAGTCACGTCGTGAACTCGCTGCGGTCTGCATCCGCTTCCTCGCTCGACGAGGCGGCCACCGCACTCGCTGCGGCTCCCCGCATATTCGTGCTGGGTGCCGGTCGCTCCGGACTGGCGCTGAAGATGACCGCGATGCGGCTGATGCATCTCGGACTCGACGTGCACGTTGTCGGCGAGGTGACCAGCCCGGCGATCGCTTCTGGCGACCTGTTGCTGGTCGCGAGTGGCTCCGGGACGACGGGCGCCATTGTGCGAGCCGCCGAGACGGCGCAGAGTGTGGGCGCGAACATTCTTGCGCTCACCACGGCTCCCGAGTCGCCGCTCGGGCGCCTCGCTGCGGTGACCGTGGTTATTCCGGCCGCGGCCAAGCAGGACCATGCCGGACAGGTATCGGCCCAGTATTCGGGCGGTTTGTTCGAGCAGGCCCTGTTGCTCGTTGGCGATGCCCTGTTTCACACGCTCTGGCAAGCGAGCGGGGCCACGGCCGAACAGCTCTGGCCGCGTCACGCCAACCTCGAATAGGGCGCGAACCCTTCCAAAAACTTTCCACTCTTAGTCACTAAAAGAAAGCAGAAACCCATGAAGCTCCAGGTAGCAATGGACGTATTGACCACCGAAGCAGCACTCAAGCTGGCTGCCCAGGTTGCCCCGCACGTCGACATCATCGAGCTCGGCACCCCGCTGATCAAGGCAGAGGGCCTGCGCGCCGTCACTGCGATCAAGGCCGCTCACCCCGACAAGATCGTCTTCGCCGACCTCAAGACGATGGATGCCGGCGAGCTCGAAGCCGACATCGCGTTCGCCGCCGGCGCCGACCTCGTGACCGTACTCGGCACGGCTGGTGACAGCACCATTATCGGAGCGGTCGCCGCCGCGACCAAGCACGGCAAGGGCATCGTCGTCGACCTCATCGGCGTCGCCGACAAGGTCACCCGTGCCCGCGAGGTCACCGCGCTCGGCGCGCAGTTCGTAGAGATGCACGCCGGTCTCGACGAGCAGGCCGAGCCCGGCTTCTCGCTCGCAACACTGCTCAACCAGGGCGAGACCGCCAAGGTTCCCTTCTCCCTCGCGGGTGGCGTGAACCTGTCGACCATCTCTTCGGTGCAGCGCGCCGGAGCAACGGTCGCCGTTGCCGGCGGAGCAATCTACGGCGCCGAGGACCCGGCCGCTGCTGCTGCCGCCCTGCGCGCCGCGATCATCTAGTCCCAGCGTTTAATCTGGTGCCGTCCCGCTTCTGCGGGGCGGCACTGTCGCGTTAAGCGGAGGTCCACACCCGCCTTCAAGCCTGGACGGGGCCCGGGCCCCGTCCGGAGACGAACTGGCGAACTGGCGAACTGGCGAACCGGCGAACTGGCGAACTGGCGAACCGGCGAACTGGCGAACTGGCGAACTGGCGAACTGGCGAACCGGCGAACTGGCGCAATGCATTCGTGCGCAACACCCGCGGTGAAGAGAACGGGCGCCGCCGTTGGCCGTAGGAGATCGACCGGCTGATCGAACTCGGTCAGGAAAACCTCGACGACATTGAGCTGGCGGTGGCCGACCTCGGACTTGACTGCCAGTTTGAGTGCACCGGAATCATCGACCTGGCCATCGAGGAACACCAGGGTCAGTGGTTGCACGAGGAGAGCACCGACGAGAATACGGTGTGTCTCGATGCGACGGCCGTACAGGCCGCGGTAGCGTCGTCAACCAATCTCGCCGGGGTGCGGTTCCGACACAAATGGGCCGGTGCCATCGACACCTCAACCTGGTTTTGCGCCTTTTTCGGGCAGGCTCGCGGCGGGCGCATCAGCTACGCCGCCGGATTCACCGGTCTTGGCGGCGGCGCGGCGCACTTCGCCGCCGGGTGGTACTCGATCAGCTGGCTAACCGCACCACGGAACGCACTGAACTGGCTATGGTGCGGGGCGTCCACTTTCGTTTCCGCCGAGCCGATCGCATCCGCTGGAATTCAGGCCACCCGGTGGGCGCTCAACCGCGCCGACCATAACCGGGGAAAACGTAATGTCTTACTCACGAGCTTCGACGCGCGGAGGCTCGGCTTCGACTCCTAGGCGCGAGGTCTCAGCCCAGCAGTAACCGACCCAGCTGGTCGGACGAATACACCACGGCTGTCGCGGCTGCGGCTTCGGCGGGAGAGCCGTAGCCCCACTCCACGAGAATGGCGGGAATGCCGTTGGCCTGAGCGCCGATGGCGTCATAGCTGCGGTCGCCGACCATGACCGCGCCGCTGGTGTCGACGCCGGTCGCAGCGAGACGTGCCAGGGCTTCGGCGACGATGTCGGACTTGTGGCTGCGGGTCTCGTCAGCGGAGGCACCGACCGTTGCCGTGAAGTACTTCGCAAGATCGAAGTGCGTGAGAATGGCGATCGCACTCAGTTCGGGCTTGCTGGTGGCCAGGGCGAGGGGGATGCCCGCAGCGTGGATGCGCTCGAGCAGGCCCGCAATGCCGGGAAAGACAGCTGTATCCAGTGCGGCGGCACCGTGGTACTCGGCCCGGTAGACCGCGATGGCCTCGTGGGCTTCGTCGGGGGTCATGCCTGCGTATTCTTGGAAGGCGTCGAGCATGGGCGGGCCCACGTAGGCGAGCAGTTCGGCAGCCGAGGGAACGGGGCGGCCGAGCAACGTGAAGGTGCGGGCCAGAGAGCTGGTGATAGCCGGGGCGGAATCGGTGATGGTTCCGTCGAGGTCGAAGAGGATGGCGCTCCAGGTGCGCGTTAGAGTGGGATTCACTTAAAATAGCCTAGGCGATCACCGCATAGTTACCCCATTTACCCATTTTTTCTCAGCTTTTGCCCGGTTAGTGTGTGTCGGCTTGGGCTGCGCGGCGAGTTAGAAGAGCTTCGAGGCCGTGTCGTCGAGTCCGCGCATGGCGTCGTAGTCGAGCAGCAAGCAGCGAATACCGCGATCTTCGGCCAGTCTGCGGGCCTGCGGCTTGATCGTCTGCGCGGCGAAAACCCCGCTGACCGGCGCCAAATGCGGGTCACGGTTCATTAATTCGAGGTAGCGCGTGAGCTGTTCGACGCCGTCGATGTCACCGTTGCGTTTGAGTTCGACGGCGACCGATCGGCCGCTCGCGTCCTGCGCGAGAATATCGACCGGCCCGATCGCCGTCATGTATTCGCGGCGTACACAGGTGAATCCCTCACCGAGCAGATGGATATGCTCGGCCAGCAACTTCTGCAGGTGCGATTCGGCGCCGTCCTTGATCAGGCCGGGGTCGATGCCGAGCTCGTGCGCGGAGTCGTGCTGAACGTCGTAGACACTGACCACGAGTTGGTCGGCGGTCTTGGCGTGGGTGACCGTCCAGAGGGCGGTGATACCGGCATCCGCTTGATCACTGTCGGGTTCGGAGATGGTGACCGAACAGGGCGGGCTCATCCAGTTGAGCGGCTTGTAGGAGCCGCCGTCGGAGTGCACGAGCACACTCCCGTCGGACTTGATCATCAGCAGGCGGGTGGCCAGCGGCAGATGCGCACTGAGACGCCCGGCATAGTCAACGGAGCATTTCGCAATTACAAGGCGCACTGGTCGAGTTTACGGCCTCAGGTCGTTCGTGACAGTCCGGATCTGGCCATCGGTCCAGCTTGGTGACCCGCACGCGCGGCCGTCAGTTGGTTTATTGGGAGACGCTCGGTCAAACCGGGGCGGATGCCACCGGCCGCGCAGCCGGAGCCGCCAGCCCGGCCAGTACCATCAGCGCCAAGATCAGGTAGAGGGCATTGAGGATACCCCAGGCCTCGCCGAGCAGGCCGAGCACGGGAGGCCCGACCAGGAAGGCGAAGTAGCCGATGATGGCAACGGCACTCACCCGGGCTGCGGCGTTCTTGGTGTCGTCGGCGGCCGCGGACATGCCCACCGGAAAACCGAGCGACGCGCCGATGCCCCAGAGAATCGTGCCCGCGATCACGAGCGGAGTGTTCGGCGCGAGGATGAACAGCGCGAGCCCCGCAATGCCGATTCCCGCACAGGCGCGCAATACGAGAACCCGGCCAAAGCGATCGAGCACGGGCCCGCCAATGACGCGCCCCACGGTCATCGCGGCCACGAACACGCCGAAGACGATTGCACCGTCGGTGTTGCTGAGGCCGTGACCATCGACCGAGGCGAGGGCGAGCCAGTCGTTGGCCGAGCCCTCGGCAAAGGTCATGCCGAGCACGATGACGCCGATCAGAAGCAGTTTACGGTCGCGCCAAACGGCGAGACTATCTCGCAGGCGGTTGCGCCAGGCTGGTGTGGGGGCATCCGCTTCAGTGGTGTTGACGGGCGCCGGAAGAAAACGCACGGCCACGACGATCGTGCTCAGAACGAGCACTGCCACGATCATCAGGTGCCAGAACACCGAAACCTGCCAAGCGGATGCGGCGGCGCCACCGAGTGCGCCGACCACCGTGCCGAGGCTGAAGCAGGCGTGCATGAGCGGCATGAGCGTGCGACCGATGGCACGTTCAGCTGCGGCGCCCTCGACGTTCATCATGACGTCGACGGATCCCATGCCGATTCCGAAGACGGCGAGGGCGGCGAACACGAACGGTGCCGAGGGCACGACGCTGACACCGGCGCCCATGAGCACGAGCCCGGAGGCCGACAACGAGACGCTGAGCAGCATGGCCCGGCGGGCGCCGAGGCGATTGAGCAGGCCCGCGGCGATCAACAGGCCGACGACCGAGCCGGCGGAGAGTCCAAAGATGAGCAGGCCGACCTGAGCAGTGTCGAGCCTGAGGCCGTCGCGCACGGCGGGAACCCGCGACATCCAGCTCGCGAGGCCGAGGCCCGACACAAAGAACGCCGCGAATACGGCATTGCGCCAGCCGAGCAGGGCGGGGCGCGCACTGCCGACGGCCGCAAGAGCGACGCTGGAGTCAGCGGGGTTAGCCATAATCGGCATCACGGTTCCTGGATGGGGGCGGACGGCCTCGACTCGAGACGGGCGGACAGGTCAAAGGTACAACGAGTGCCACCCGAACGATTTGCCTAGATGCTGCGGTGGTCTCGTACCGCAGATTCCAAATCTGCGAGTCCGGGGGCCATCGCGGCATCGACGGCCATGGGGTCGGAGATGTTGAGCTCCTGCATGCCGCGCCGGTCTTCGGGGACCGTGTTGATTTCGTGGTCGCCAGCCTCCAGTCCGGCCAGCACATCGGCAATGACGTCGTCGAGGGATCGACGCTCCCAGCCCAAGTCGGCGCCGGCGTTCTGAGATGACATCATGTCGGTATCCGTCGCGCCCGGGTAGACGGTCGTCACGTGCACTTTCACTCCGGTCAATTCGCGCCGCAGGGATTCTCCGAAACGAGCGAGGCCGGCCTTAGTCGCGGCGTAGACCGTATAAAATGGCATGCCGACGAGGGCGATTCCGCTGGATATGTTCAAGACAATGCTGTCTCGGTCGGCGCCGGTACGAAGACGCGGCAACAGAGCCCGGGTCAGAAGCACGGGGGCAACGAGGTTGAGTTCGATCATGGACCGAATGTCGGCCTCGCTGGTCAATTCGAGCCGGCCGGCGCGCACGTTGCCGGCATTGTTCACAAGTAGGTCCACGGTGGCCCATGACCCTACGGCCTCAGCTACTCGGTCAACACTATTGGGCAGGGTGAGATCCTGCGTAAAAACTTCGGCCGTGCCGCCGGCGGCTTCGACCAGCCGGGCTGTCGCGACGAGCGTTGACTCTTTCCGGCCGACCAGGAGCAGGTGGGCGCCTCTCGATCCGAATTCGACAGCCAGGGCACGCCCTATTCCCTGCCCTGCTCCGGTGATGATGCCGTATCGGTTAGTTAGATCCACAATAGTCATTCCTTCGAATTAGGCGAGACGGGCAGCGAGTACTCGACTTGCATGATCATTGGGGCCAACGGTCTGCTGACTCGGGCTATTCCCCGCGCGCTCCGCCGCGCATCCGGCGTCGCAGCCAGCCAGGCCTCGGCTTGCCCTTGTCGAATGGACACATGGACACACGATTCGCTCCGTCGACAAAGTTAGCGTAGCCTTACCTTAGCAATCGTTCGCCACGTCTCTGGAGTCCCATGCGCATTCCCATCTCTGTCGCCGCACTCGTTGCCGGCGCCACCGTTTTCGCCCTCGCCGGATGCACGCAGGCCGCCGAGCCGGCAGCAAGCTCCGCAGACGGTGCCTTCACCCTCTACTCGGGGCGCGACGAAGCGCTCATCCAGCCGCTCATCGACCAGTTCGAGGAGCAAAGCGGCATCAGCGTCGAGGTGCGCTACGGCAACACCGCCGAGCTCGGCGCCCTGCTGCTCGAAGAGGGCGAGGCCACTCCAGCCCAGGTGTTTCTCGCGCAAGACGCCGGAGCGCTCGGAGCGCTGAGCAACGCCGACCTGTTCGCGACGTTGCCAGCAACAACCACCGACAAGGTCCCAGCCGGATTCACCTCGACCGACGACACCTGGGTTGGCGTCACCGGCCGTGCTCGCGTGATCACCTATGACAGCGAAGTGATGAGTGCGGCCGAGGTGCCTTCAAGCGTTGATGCATTCACCGACCCCGCCTGGGCTGGAAAGTTCGGCATCGCGCCGGCCAACGCGAGCTTTCAAGCCTTTGTCACCGCCTATCGGGTGCTGAACGGCGAAGAGGCCGCAGACAAGTGGGTTGCCGCCGTCGCCGCCAATGACCCGGTCATCTTCGACAACAACCGCGCGATCCTCGCCGCCGTCAACGACGGGGTCATCGAGGCCGGACTCATCAACCACTATTACTGGTTCGCCCAGGCCGCCGAAACCGGCGAGGCCAACATGCGCGCGCAGCTCTCCTATCCCGAGGCTGGCGATGCCGGATCGATCGTGAACGTCACGGGGGCCGGACTGCTCGCAGGTGCCACGGCGGATGCCGACGCGCTCGAGTTCATCGACTATCTCGTCGGCACCGATGCCCAGCAGTATTTCGTCGATGAGACCTACGAGTACCCGCTCATCGCCGGCATCGACGCCCCGGCCGGACTGCCCGCGCTCGACTCACTCGTCAACCCCGACCTCGACCTGGCCGACCTGGACACCCTCGCCGACACCCAGGCCCTGCTCGGCAAACACGGCCTGATCTAACATTGCAGCAGTGAAGGCGCGGTTGTGGGCTCGGGTCGGTGGCTGCGCCCTACCCTGCGCCGGGAGTCTCTCGTGACCGAGCTGCTCATTCCACCGCTCGAAACGGATGCGCCACTGCCACCGCGCGCGCCCGGCCGACATCGCTTCGGCGCGCCGCCCTGGCTGCTGGTGCTCGCCGCGCTCTGCGCGGCGACTGCCGCCATACCGCTGGTCTACCTCGTGGCGCGCACGACCGAGGCAGGGCTCACCGAATTGCTCGATACCCTGATGCGCCAGCGCGTGCTGCAGCTCACGATCAACACGGTGCTGCTCGCTTCGGCCGTCACCCTGTCGTGCCTCGTGCTCGGCACGGTCTGCGCGTGGGTTCTCACGCGCATCCGCTTGCCTCTGCAGCGCACGTTATTGCTGGTTTCCGCGCTGCCACTGGCGGTTCCAAGCTACCTGGCCGCTTACGGCTGGCTGGTCTGGTTTCCGCACCTCAACGGGTTTTGGGCCAGCTGGTTCGTCATGACCGCGGTCTGCACCCCCTACGTGACGCTGCCGGTCGCGGCGGCGCTGCGCGGCGCATCCGCAGATCTGGAATCGGTGGCCCGCACCCTCGGTCGTGGCCCGTTTCGCGCGTTCGCGGCCGCGACCTGGCCGCAGATTCGCCCGGCCGCGATCGCCGGGGCGCTACTGGTATGCCTCTACTCGCTGAGCGATTTCGGGCTCGTCGCGATGCTACGGTTTCAGACGCTCACCTGGGGAATCAATGCCGCGTATGGTGCGAGTTTCGACCGCAACCAGGCCGCGCTGCTCGCCCTCGTGCTGGTCGTGCTCGCCCTCGTGGTTGTGGCCGGCGAACGTCGCAGCCGCCGCCAAGTCTCCAGTGTTCCCGGTCGCAGTACCATGCCGATGCGCTCGCCCGGCCGTACCTGGCCCGTCTATGTCGCGCTGCTCCTCGCCGCGCCGCTCGCCGGGGTCGCGGTTCCGGTGGTCGGATTGCTCAGTCGCCTGCTCGAGGCTGAAACCCTGCGCGCAATCGACGTGTCGCGTTTGGTCGAGGCGATCGGCGCGACCCTCGGGCTGGCCCTGGCGGCTGCCGTGATCGCGGTGCTCGTGGCGCTGCCGATCGCCGCGCTCGCCGCCCGGTACCGCGGAAGGCTCGTCGCGGCAATCGAGGCCGTCGGCTTTCTCGGCCATGCCCTGCCCGGTATCGTCGTGGGCCTCTCCCTCGTGTTCTTCGCGCTCGCTGCGGTTCCAATGTTTTACCAAACCTCGCTCGTGCTCGTTTTCGCCTACGTTGTTCTGTTCATGCCGCGCGCCATCGGCAGCGTGCGCAGCGGCATTGCGGCGGTACCGACCAGCCTCGGCGACGTGTCGCGCATGCTCGGCCTGTCACCGTTTCAGGCCTGGTGGCGGGTGACCGCACGCCTCGCCCTGCCTGGCATCGCGATCGGCGCACTGCTCGTGGCCATCTCAGCTATGAAAGAATTGCCAGCGACGCTGCTGCTGCGGCCGACGGGCATTTCGACGCTCGCGACCGAGTTGTGGAGTCGCACGGCCCTGTTCGAGTTCGGCGCTGCGGCGCCATACGCGGCGGCGCTCGTGCTCGTGGCGATGGTGCCCGCGGTGCTGCTGTCCGGCATTCGCGGCACGGCAAGGGAGAACTAGTGGGCTGGGTAACGATCGAGGCGCTGAGCGTCTCCTATGGTGACACGCGTGTGCTTGACGACGTCAGCCTGCACATTCCGCGCGGCTCGCTCGTGGCCGTCCTCGGTCCCAGCGGATGCGGCAAGACCACGCTCCTGCGCGCGGTTGCGGGTCTGTTGCCGGTCGACTCGGGCACGATCACCGTTGGTGGGCGCCTCGTGACCGGCCCCGGCGTGCTGCGAGCTCCGGAGAAGCGCGGCATGGGCTGGGTTCCGCAAGATGCCTCCCTGTTTCCGCACCTGTCGGTGGGTGAAAACATCGGCTTCGGTCTGCCGCGCACGAAGCAGAACGACGACCTCTACTGCGAACCCGGCGAGACTTCCGGCGGAGTCGGCGGACTGCTGGCCGGACTCACCCGGCGTGGTCGCGCCAACCGCGCCCGACCGGTGTCCGTTCTGGCCGGTACAGCGGCGCACGCGAACCCCCTCACTGCAGTACCGATCAGCCCCGACCGCGGCCGCCAGACCAGCCGCGCGGCCCGCATCGCGGAGCTCGCTACCCTCGTGGGCCTGGCCGAACTCGTGGATCGCGCCCCCTCGCAGCTGTCCGGTGGCCAAGCCCAGCGGGTGTCGCTGGCCCGGGCGCTCGCTCCTCGCCCCGACCTCATACTGCTCGACGAACCGTTCGCGGCCCTCGACCCGCTGCTGCGTTCGGCCCTGCGCACCGAGGTCGCTGCCCTGCTGCGTGGCCAGCACAACACGAGCGTGATCGTGACACACGACCAGGAAGAGGCGCTCTCCCTTGCCGACTTCGTGGCCGTGATGCGCGGCGGGAAGATTTTGCAATTCGGCACCCCAGCGGATGTCTATGAGCGCCCGGTCGACCCCTGGGTCGCTGGATTCGTCGGCGACACCGTCGAACTCGACGGCCAGTGGCGGGACGGCCAGGTGGAGTGCGCCCTCGGCTCTCTCCCGGCGGACTGGATGGGCGCGGCATCCGCCCCCGCCGACGGAACGCCGGTGCTCGTGCTGCTCCGCCCGGAATGGCTGACCCTGGCTCTGCCATCGACCGAACGACAAACGGGTGCCGTCACCACGGCCATCGCCTACGCCGGCCACGACGCCCTGGTGAGCTTCGCCCTCCCGGCAGGCCTCACCGTGCGAGCCCGAGTGGCGGCCCCCGACCTGCCCCGCATCGGCGACCGGCTAACCCTTGGGGTGCGCCAGAATGCTCTCGCCTACCCGCTGGGCGCGTGATTTGGCCGCGGTCCCGAGTTCCTACCGGCAGGTCTGAAAGCCTTTCACTTGCCGCACTGCTGCATCCGCTGACCCGTGCGGCAGTCAGTCCGTAAAGTTACTCTTTGCGCGAGTTGCATGACGTTAGCTCACGCATGTGCCACCCTTAGGACTGGTGAGAGCTCGGAGCCGTGCGCACGAAGCCCTCCCGAAATCATGTGCAAGCGCGCATGAAACGGTTGTAGCCAAGCCAATGGAGGCTAAATGAACGAGCGCAATTCCAATTCGGTCATGAGGCGCAAACCCATTACCGACATCGGCGACGAGACCGCCAAGAACGGTCTCTTCAAGAGCCTCGGACTCTGGCAGCTCACCGCGATCGGCGTCGGCGGCATCATCGGAATCGGTATTTTCACTCTCGCTGGACTCGTTGCAAACGGCGGCCCGGACGGCGAAGGCGCCGGTCCGGCCGTGCTCATCTCCTTCCTCATCGCCGGACTCGCGAGCGCGGCCGCCGCCCTCAGCTACGCAGAGTTCGCCGGGATGATCCCCCGCGCGGGCTCGGCGTACACCTACGGTTATGTCGCCCTCGGTGAGATTATTGGTTGGTTCATCGGCTGGGACCTGCTGCTGGAGTACATCGCGATCGTCGCCGTTGTCGCGATCGGCATCTCGGGGTACTTCACCGAGTTCATGAGCGGCATCGGCATCGACGTTCCGACCTGGATGCAGGGCACCCCCGACACTCTCGACGGTGGCCTGATCAACCTGCCCGCCATCGTGGTCTGCGTGCTCGTGACCTTCATCCTCAGCCGCGGAACGCAGACCTTCGGCCGCTTTGAGCTCGTCGCCGTCGGACTCAAGGTGTTGCTGATCCTCGCAATCATCGTTCTTGGGTTCTTTTACATCAACACCCAGAACTACGTTCCATTCGTGCCGAATGGGTTCGGCGCGGTCTTCACCGGCGCGGCCACGGTCTTCTTCGCCGTCTTCGGTTATGACGCTATGAGCACCGCCGCCGAAGAGGCCAAAGATGGCAAGAAGCACATGCCGAAGGCGATTTTGCTCTCGCTCGCCATCGCCATGGTGCTCTACGTGCTGGCCACTCTCGTGCTCACCGGCATGCAGAATTGGCAGGATATCGACCCGACCGCCGCCTTCGCCGTCGCATTCCAGTCCGTCGGGCTTCCGATCGTCGCGACCGTGCTCTCGGCCTTCGCCGTTATCTCGATCCTCACCGTTATGCTGACCTTCCTCCTCGGCGTCAGCCGGGTCTGGTTCTCGATGAGCCGCGACGGCCTGCTTCCCAAGTGGTTCTCCGGCACCGACCGGAAGGGAACTCCCGCCCGGGTCACATGGATTGCCGGCCTTGCCGCGGCGCTACTGGCCGGGGTCTTCCCGATCCGGCTGATTGCCGACCTCACCAATATCGGAATTCTCGCCGCCTTCGTCGTGGTGTGCGTCGCCGTGATTGTGTTGCGACGCACCCGCCCCGATGTTCCCCGCACCTTCAAGCTGCCCTTCATGCCCTGGGTGCCCGTGTTCGGGGTGCTGTCTTCTGTCTTTCTCATCACGCAGCTGCACTGGGAGACCTGGCTGCGCTTCGGCATCTGGCTCGTCATCGGCCTGGTCATCTACTTCTTCTACGGTCGCCACAACTCCGTCATGAACCCGAAAAGCCCCCGCTACATCGAGCATCCGGTCGATCCGCACTAGCGCCGTTCAGGCAGTGGATGCCGGTGCGCGGCCGGTCCTGCATCTGCGGCGCGAAGTCAGCGCGCGCCGACGATCATCCAGGCCAAACTGCGGGCGCGCACGCTCAGCGTCAGCGCGCGGGCGCCGAGGTAGCCGAGGGCGAACGCCGCCATGAGCAGTGCGAGACCAACTGGGCCCGCCGGCGCAAAGACCAACACGGCAGCGGCCAGCGGCACAAAGGCTGCGAAGTTGAGCAGCCCGGTCAGGGCCAGGTAGCGAGCGTCGCCGGCGCCGATGAGCACGCCGTCGAGTACGAACACCACCGCGCCGAGGGGGACGGATGCCCCCAGCACGATCACCGTCAGCGGCAGCAGTGAGGTCACCGCGTCAGAGTTCGTGAACGCGTGCCCGAGCACGCCGCTTGTGCCGATCACGACGGCGGCGAGCACGAGGCCGGCCAGTACGCCCCATTCCAGGCATCGGCGCAGCACGGCGCGCACGTGCGCCACGTCTCCGGCACCGAGGCCGCGACCGACGAGAGCCTGGGCGGCGATCGCGAGGGCGTCGAGGGCAAAGGCGAGCGTCGCGAACAGGGTCATGGCAATCTGAAAGGCCGCGAGCTCGGGGGAGCCGAGCTGGGCGGCGACGAACACGGCGAGGAGCATGGCAGCGCGCAGGCTGAGCGTGCGCACAAACAGCCAGCCGCCGCTGCGGGCGCCAAGTAGTAATCCGGCTCGGTGCGGGCGCAGCGGAGCGCTCTGGCGCCTGGCATGCATGGCGACCACCACGAGGTAGACCAGGGCCATGCCCCACTGCGCCACGACCGTGCCGACGGCCGATCCGGCAATGCCCCAGCCGAGCAGGTAGATGAAGACATAGTTGAGCGCAATGTTCGCGCCGAAGCCGATTCCGGCGACGTAGAGCGGGGTACGGGTGTCTTGCAGGCCGCGCAGCAGTCCGGTGGCGGCGAACACCAGCAGCATGGCGGGCAGGCCGAACATTGAGATACTGAGGTAGGTGTCGGCATCCGCTGTCACGGCCGGTTCGGCGCCGAACGCGCCGACGAGCACCGGAACGGCCAGCAGGCCACCGGCCGCGAGAACGATTCCGAGACCGACGGCGAGCCAGAGCCCGTCGATGCCGACGGAGACTGCCTTGCGCGTATCGCCGGCGCCGAGCCAGCGGGCCACGGCCGGGGTGGTGCTGTAGGCGAGAAACACCATGAGGCCGATGATGGTTTGCAGCACCGCGCTCGCCAGGCCGAGTCCGGCCAGAGGGGTGGTGCCGAGGTGGCCGACCATGGCCGAATCCGCCAGCAGAAACAGCGGTTCGGCCATGAGGGCGCCGAGCGCGGGCACGGCGAGCCGCAGAATGTCGCGGTCGATGGGCTGTGCCCGCAAAATATTGATAGTTCGACTTTACGGGGGGCCGCCGGTCAGTTCTGAGCCGCGCTGCCGCCTGACTTATTGAGCGTTGCGTTGCGCCGGAGACTGGCAGCGTTCCTGTGCGTTCGCGCCGATTCCGGGAGTTGGTGGATTTGGCGGTGTTGAATCCGAAGACTCAGTGGCAGTGCCTCGGGGATGCTGCCTAACCAGCAGGTGCCGGCCACGAGGTCCCTGTTCATTGTGGGTATGGTTTCATCATGTACCGCATCAGAATTGTCAGCGCATTCGTCGGTCGTTGGTTTGCCGTTATTGTTTTGGCTGCGGGGGCGTTGGCGCTTGCTGTGCCCGACGCATTTTCAGGCCTGACCGTGGCGATCCCGTGGTTACTTGCCGTGATCATGCTGGGAATGGGTATGACGCTGCGTCCCGTTGACTTTGCGATTATTGCCAGGCGGCCGTGGGCGCTACTGCTCGGCGTTGCCGTCCAGTTTTTTGTGATGCCGCTGCTTGGCTTTGGGATTGCCGTCGCGTTGGGGCTTTCGCCGATGCTGACGGCCGGCATGATTTTGGTCGGTTCGGTGCCCGGAGGTACAGCGTCCAACGTGATGGTTTACCTCTCTAAGGGCGATACCGCATTGTCTGTGGCGATGACGTCCGTTTCGACGTTGTTGGCGCCTGTGCTGACGCCGCTGCTGGTCTTGGTGCTCGTGGGAGAGTCCTTGCCCGTTAATGCTGGCGCTTTATTCGTGTCGATTGTGCAGATCGTGCTGGTTCCGGTGGTGCTCGGGCTCGTGCTGCGCATGATCGTCCCGCGCCTGGTGGAGCGGTTTCTCGATGTTTTGCCGCTGCTGTCGGTGGCCGGCATCACCGTCGTGGTTGCGGCCGTCATCGCCGCGAGTGCCTCTACGCTGTTATCGATTGGCGTGCTCGTGGTCGTCGCCGTGATCTTGCACAACTCCCTCGGGCTGACGTTGGGGTACTACATCGGGCGTCTGTTCGGGCTTCCCGTCGCTAGTCGCCGAGCTCTCAGCTTTGAGGTGGGCATGCAGAATTCCGGCCTCGCCGCCGCCCTGGCCGTGGCGCATTTCAACCCGGTGGCCGCGCTGCCGGCAGCGATATTCTCGGTCTGGCACAACGTATCGGGTTCGGTGCTCGCCAGCTACTGGGCGCGCAAAGACCTATCGTCCGATGAGGTTTCCGAATCTTTGCCGGTCACCACCCGAGCCGGATCTGACCGGTAGTCAGAAGGCAGTGACCAAGCGCTGACCACCGCCGGCTAACGGGCAGCTGCGTCACGTTTCGTTAGTTCTCCCTTGGTAGCGGGCGGCTGCGTTTCCTCGTGTTTGTGAGCGTCGACGAGTTCTTGTGCCATGGTGCTTGCTTCGCGAACGAGAGCAGCGTCGCGGCCGACCTTCGCAGCGGTGATAGCCGCGTCGTAGAGCAAGACGAGGCGGGATACTGCCGTGGACATAGTGTCTGCACCGAGGAGGTTGGCCAAGTGTGTGCGAACGACGGCGCGGTAGTCTTGCGCGACCGTGCGTACCGCCGCGCACTCCGGCAGTTCGATCACGGCGTTGGTGAATGGGCAGCCGTGGAACGTGTTCAATTCGACTGAGCGGGCGAGGGCCTCAAATAGGGCGGCGACCCGCTCCCGGCGTGGTGAGAGCGGATTGTCCAGTACGTGGGCGTTTCGGATCCAGCCGTCTAGTTCCTGCTCCAGGTAGGCCACGACGAGAGCTTCTTTGTTGGCGAAGTTGTTATAGAGGCTGGCTTTGGCGACGCCCGCGTTACGCACGACAAGGTCGATTCCCGTTGCATTGATGCCGTGTTCGTGGAACAGGCGGCCCGCGGACGCGAGTAGGCGCTCTTTGGCGCTCACTATCGGGGTGATGGTCGACGAATACATACTTTGATATTACCAGACCGATCGGTATAGTTGACAGTGACCAGATCGGTCTAACTAGGAGGTAACTATTCATGTCTGAATCTAAGATCGCCGTCGTCATTTATGAGCCCATCGGCTCCGACACCTCACGCGTCTATCGCGGTCTCAAAACCGCCCTCGAGTTCAAGGATGCTGGCGATGACGTTGTCGTCGTTTTCGACGGATCGGGTGTTGAATCCCTCGCCGCCATCTCAGACCCTAAGCACAAGATGAACCCGCTCGCCGTTGCCCTGCACGACAACATCCGGGGCGCCTGCGCATTCTGCGTCGCATCCCACGGGGTTACCGACGCTGTCGAGTCCGGCGGCTGGCCGCTACTTGCTGAGTACAAAGGCGAAGCGAGTATCCGTTCTCTCGTCGTCCAGGGCTACCAGATCCTCAACTTCTAAGCACCACGTCCGCCCCCGTTCCCTTGCATGAATTGGAGTTTTCATGGCCCTGACAGTACTTCTTGACCTTCGCTTGAAACCGGAAGCCGTTCTCGGTGCGCCGGCCATGCTGCGCGACATCCTTACCGGGACCCGAGCATTTGAGGGGTGTTTGGGTGTTGACGTGTTGCTTGATTGTGATGATCCCGCCCACATGATCTTGCTGGAGCGGTGGGCGTCGGCCGACGCTGACGCGGCCTACCGTGAGTGGCGTGCGGGTGCGGGTGCGACCGAACTGGGCTCATTGCTAGCCAGCGCCCCCCAAGTCTCAATGTTTGAGACCGCCAGCGACATCTGACTGACCACGACAGCACTCACCCGAGATCGTGTTCCCGTTCTCGGGTGCGCGCCGTGGGTTGTTGCAACGCCGGTGGTTTGCGGTCATCAGTAGGGAACAGGGCGTAGTTCTGCAACACGCGGACGCACCCCGGTGTCGACTCCCGTGTTGCAAGCCGCCTGCCCGCCTGCCGCGGGAATCTGGCACGACTATCTCCTCACAACTTCGAATAAACGATCCCTTATTGTATTTCGTCGAGGGGTCGGTTCGGCCGTCTCGTTCGCAACAATCGAACCCAGATACTTATTCGAAGTGATGCGGCGTTGGCGGGCAGCGCTTTTAGTATCGAATATTGATTCGTACACTCGGCTTCCACCGACTCCGCCCAGATAGGCTGGGCTCATGACTGAGCTGGCGAGTGCATCCGGAATCAACGAGAACGAACTTGACCCGGAGGTGCGCCCACAAGACGATCTCTTTCGGCACGTGAACGGCAAGTGGATCGCACGTAGCGAGATCCCCGCCGACAAGGCCCGCTGGGGTTCCTTCACGATGCTTGCCGAAGACGCCGAGAAGGCCGTGCGTGAGATTATCGTCGAGGCGCAGGCCGCGCCAGCGGGCAGCCTGGAGCGCAAGTTCGGCGACCTCTACACGAGCTTTCTCGACGAAGAGCGCATCGAAGCGCTCGGGTCCAGCCCGCTGCGCGACGACCTTGCCGCGGTCGACGCGGTCACCAGCATCTCCGAACTTCTCTCGACCCTCGGCCGCCTCGAGCGCGGTGGCGTCGCCGGAGCCTTCCACCTCTACGTCGACAACGACCCAGGCAACCCCGAACGCTACCTGGTCTTCATCGCGCAGGGTGGTATCGGCTTGCCAGACGAGTCCTATTACCGCGAAGAAAAGTTCGCCGAGATTCGCACCAAGTACCAGGAATTTCTCGAGCGGATGTTCACCCTCGCCGGTTTCGACGGCGCCGCCGAACGCGCAGCGCGCGTCTTCGACCTCGAAACCGAACTCGCCTCGCACCACTGGGACAAGGTAGCGACCCGCGACAGTGAGAAAACCTACAACCTGCGCACCTGGGGCCAGGTCTCGGCACTCGCCGCGGGTGCCGACGTCGACCTCTGGCTTGATGGCCTCGACGCCCCGGCCGGCGGCTTCGAGGAGGTCGTCGTGCGTGAACCCAGCTTCATTGCGGGGCTCGCGACCGCCCTGTCAGACGACCGCCTCGAATCGTGGCAGGACTGGCTGCGCTGGCAGGTCATCCGCTCGAGCGCTGCGTACCTGTCGGGTGAATTCGTGGAGGCGAACTTCGACTTCTACGGGCGCACCCTGAGCGGCACCCCGCAGCTGCGTGACCGCTGGAAGCGCGGCGTTTCACTCGTGGAGGGCGCTCTCGGCGAGGCCGTGGGCCGCATCTACGTGGAGCGTCACTTCAAGCCGAGCGCCAAGGAGAGCATGGACGTGCTCGTGGCCAACCTCGTGCAAGCCTACGAAAACAGCATCAGCACCCTCGACTGGATGACCGAGGAGACACGCACAAGAGCCCTCGAAAAGCTGCGCAAATTCACGCCGAAGATCGGCTACCCGGTGAAGTGGCGCGACTATTCCAGTCTCGAGATCGCAGCTGACGACCTCATCAGCAACGTCAAGGCCGCTGGCGAGTTCGAGTTTCAGCGCGAGCTCGGCAAGATCGGCAAGCCGCTCGACCGCGACGAATGGTTCATGACGCCGCAGACCATCAACGCCTACTACAACCCCGGATTCAACGAAATCGTCTTTCCGGCCGCCATCTTGCAGTTTCCGTTCTTCGACGATGCGCGTGACCCGGCCGCCAATTACGGCGCGATCGGTGCGGTCATCGGCCACGAGATCGGTCACGGCTTTGACGACCAGGGCTCCAAGTACGACGGCGATGGTCGCCTCACCGACTGGTGGACCGCCGAGGACAAGGCCGCGTTCGAGCTGCGCACGACCGCGCTCATCGCGCAATTCGAGGGCCTTACGCCGCAGGCCATCCCCGGTCACACCGTCAACGGCGCGCTCACGATCGGCGAGAACATCGGTGACCTCGGCGGGCTCTCCATCGCCTGGAAGGCCTATCTGCTTTCGCTGAACGGTGCAGAAAGCCCCGTCATCGACGGACTCACCGGTGCCGAACGATTCTTTCTCTCCTGGGCCCAGGCCTGGCAGATGAAATTGCGCGACGCTGAGGCCATCCGCTTGCTGGCTATCGACCCGCACTCCCCGAACGAGTTTCGCTGCAACCAGATCGTCAGCAACATTCCCGCGTTCTATGAGGCGTTCGAGGTCGGCGAAGCGGATGCCCTCTACCTCGCCCCCGACCAGCGCGTCACCATCTGGTAGCGCGATCGTCCCCCCGTCCGGGTTACTGTAGGAACAAGCTCTTCTGAGCTGGGGATGAGGCAGGCGCGGGGCGTATGCCGAGGAAAGGATCGAACCGAGTGATCGTTTCCGGGCGCGACGCCGACGGCGCCAGTGCTGCTTCCAGCCGGGCGGATGCCGTGCCTGGCCGTTCCCGCCACGCGGCAGTGCCTGGCGGCAAACACCGCACAACAGACTCGCCTGAGAATTTCGCCCGTGGCTTTGCGTGCCTCGGCGAACTCGCCCTCAACGATGTGCAGGTCTCGGCCCGGGCAACCGATCTTTCGACCGGACGCGTGCTCTTCTCGGTCGACGACCACGTGTCGATGCCAACGGCGAGCGTTGGCAAGGTGCTGCTGCTGATCGAGGTGGCAGCGCGCCTGAACGACGCCGAATTCGGGCTGGCCACGATGCTCGAACGATCCGGCGCGGATGCCGTGAGTGATTCCGGTGTCTGGCAGCACCTGCAGACTTCACGACTCGGTGTCGCTGATCTTGCCGCCCTCGTTGGCGCGACGAGTGACAACCTCGCCACGAACGTGCTCATTCGTGCCGTAGGGCTGCACTCGGTGCGCGCCCGTACCGAACAGCTCGGACTCAGCCGCACGGCGCTGCTCGATCTGGTGCGCGACACACGCGGCCCCGACGACGCGCCGCAGCTCTCAGTGGGCAGCGCGAAGGAGCTCACCTGGCTGTTCACGGCGCTCGCCCGCGGTGAGATCGTGAATGCTGAGACCAGCGCGCGGGTGATTGGCTGGCTGTCGCTCAACACCGACCTGTCGCTCGTGGCCAGTGCCTTCGGCCTGGATCCGCTCGCGCACCGGGAGAGCGACCACGGTCTGCTCATGGTCAACAAGACGGGAACGACGACGGGCGTTCGCAGCGAGGTGGGAATCCTCCGCGGTCCGCGGGCCGGAGTGACGTACGCGGTGTCGATGGTGTTCGACGATGCTCGGCATATGACCCGGCTCGCGGTGCTCGACGGCATGCGCTCGGTGGGGGCCGACCTGCTGGAGTACGTGCACTAGCTGGCGGTAAGTTGTGCCATCGTGGAGGTGACGGGCAGTGACGCCCGTCACCGACGCGAAGGAGCTACGCCATGGCGGTCATCGGATGGATTGGGCTGGGCCACATGGGCGGCCCCATGACGGCAAACCTGGTGAAGGCCGGGCACAGCGTGCGCGGCTTCGACCTGAGCGTCGAAGCCCTCGACGCTGCGGTGGCCGCCGGCGTCACGCGCGCGACGAGCATCCAAGAGGCCGTAGAAGGCGCCGACGTGGTTTTCACCATATTGCCCAAGGGTGAGCATGCCCGCGCGGTGTACTTCGGTGACGAAGGAGTGTTCGCCCACGCCGACCCGAAAACCCTGCTCGTGGAGTCCTCGACGATCGACATTGAATCGTCCCAGGCCCTGCACGATGCCGCGGCGGCTGCGGGCTTTCGCCTGGTAGACGCCCCGGTCTCTGGCGGCATCACCGGTGCAGAGAATGGCACGCTCACCTTCATGATCGGAGGCGCTGCGGATGCCGTCGGCGACGCTACCGAATACATCAAGCCGATGGCCGCGAATATCATTCCGACCGGTGGCGCGACGACCGGTCAGGCCGCGAAGATCTGCAATAACCTGATGCTGTTCATCAGTCTCGCTGCGACCGCTGAAGGGGCGGTGCTGGCGGATCGGTTGGGACTGGACGCGCAGGTGTTCTGGGATATCGCATCTGTTTCGTCGGGCGATAGCTGGGCGCTGCGCACCTGGTATCCAATTGCCGGCGTCGTGCCATCGGCGGCCGTGAACCGCGACTTCGCGCCGACCTTTACGACCGACCTCGCCAATAAGGACATCGGCCTGGCGGTCGCCGCTGCCGCTGCCACCGACACGCCGCTGGAGATCGGCCAGCATGTGCAGCAGCTGTTTCAACGCCTGATCGACCAGGGCCACGGCGGTAAGGACTGCTCCATGATCGTGAAACTGGTCGACGGCACCCTGGCCTGACGCGGCTGGATTCGACGAGGGCGGGATGGAATCCCGAGTAGACAGTTTGGCTAGCTAGTGAGACTATGTAGTCATGCAACCCAAACCCTGGCCAGCCGATTGGATGCGCGCAGCCCTGAGCCTGTGCGTGCTGCGCACGCTCGCGCCGGGCCCGACGTACGGCTACGCGATCGCGTCGGCGCTCGAGGCGGCGGGCTTGGGTGCCATCAAGGGTGGCACGCTCTATCCGCTGCTCACCCGCTTCGAGGCGGCCGGCTGGATCGCCGGCGAATGGCGACCGGGCGCCGGGGGACCGGGCCGCAAATACTTCTCGCTCACCGACGACGGACAGCAAGAGCTCTCCGACCAAGCGGCCCACTGGCAACTTTTTTCCGCCACCGTGCACGACCACTTACAGAAAGGCCCGGTCGAATCATGATGACCAGCAACCCGCATGATCACGACAGCAGCGATTTTCGCCTGTCCGGTTTAGGCGGCGCTACTGCGGGCAGCGTCTGTTCGGTGAGCCGCGCGGGCGCTAGCTGTACGGAGCTGCACGGATAGCCGACCTCGGGGGTCGAGGATGCTGCTGGCGATTAGGCTGATCACACCTAAGTTTCAAAGGAGATACGTTGGCACTGAATCGTCGCGTGGTTGTCGGAGTAGATTCCTCGACCCAAAGTTGCAAGGTAGTCAGTGTCGACGCCGACACCGGAGAGCTGTTACAGCTGCGCAGCGCACCCCACCCCGATGGCACGAGCATCAACCCCGAACGCTGGTGGGAGGCTTTCGAGCAAGCCGGCGGTGGCGCAGCCGCTGAGGGTGCAGGCAATGTGCTCGCCCTCGGCGTGAGCGCGCAGCAGCACGGCATGGTCGCCCTCGACCGCGAAGACACGCCCGTTCATGACGCCCTGCTCTGGAATGATGTGCGCAGCGCCCCGCAGGCTGCAGCGCTCACCGAAAAGTATGGCGCCTCGATGTGGGCCGAGGAGGTCGGCGTCGTGCCGGTCGCCTCGTTCACCATTACGAAGCTGGCCTGGCTGCACGAGCACCGGCCCGAACTCGCCGCGCGCGTCGAGCAGGTGATGTTGCCGCACGACTGGCTCACCTGGAACATTCTCGGGCGGCCCGCCGAAGCCACGACCGACCGCAGCGACGCCTCCGGCACCGGGTATTTCTCGGTGCAGAGCAATGAGTACCGTCTCGATCTGCTTGAGGCCGCCCTCGGCCGTGCCACCCGGGTACCGCGCGTGCTCGGGCCGTCGGAGCGAGCTGGACTGACTCAAAGCGGCGTCATCGTGTCGGCCGGCGCCGGCGACAACGCAGCCGCAGCCCTCGGCCTTGGCGCCGAGGAGGGCGACGTTGTTGTATCAATCGGTACGAGCGGCACCGTATTCGCCAGCACTGCCGCCCGCATAGTGGATCCCTCCGGCTCGGTCGCCGGGTTCGCCGACGCTGCCGGCGGCCAGCTTCCCCTGCTCGCGACCATCAACGGTGCCCGCACCCTCGTGGCGACGGCCGGCCTGCTCGGCGTCGACATCGAGCGGTTCGGCGCGCTCGCCCTCGCCGCCCCGATCGACGCCGACGGCCTGCTCCTGCTGCCCTACCTCGATGGCGAACGCACCCCGAATCTGCCGGATGCCACCGGTTCGCTCACCGGAATGCGCCGAGCCAATATGCGCCCCGAAAACCTGGCCCAGGCATCCGTTCTGGGTCTGGTCTGCAGCCTCGCTGACGCGCTCGACTCGTTGCGCGGCCAGGGCGTGCCCGTGCGGCAGGTCATTCTGATCGGTGGTGGCTCGCAATCGCCCGCCGTGCAGAAAATTGTCGCGGATGTTTTCGGTGTGCCGGTCGTGCTGCCAGCCCCCGGCGAATACGTGGCCCTCGGGGCTGCCCGGCAGGCAGCCTGGGCGCTCGACGGTGACTTCCCGCTGTGGAAACGCGAGATCGCCACTGAACTCGAGCCCTCGACCACGAGAGACTGGGCCATCGACGTACGCGCACGCTACGCGGAGCAACGCGCACTCATCTACGGGGTCTGAGAGACCCGCTTCACAGGCCGCCTGCAAAATGAACGACGACGGCCCAAAACAGAACAGGGCGGCCGCCCACAGCGCCGAGTGAACACCCACCCGAGATACCAGCAGGCGGTACAGCGCGAGGGGGGCCAGAGCGCCGAGCAGGGTGGCCACGAGCACTCGAGACACCGCCCAGATCACCAGCACCAGGCCCCACGGCGGCAGGCGGTCGAGGTGAGAGCGGAGCGCGCTCAACCGTCCCGCCCCGCCGCGTTCGTCATCGCCCCAGACGAGCTGCCCGTGACGGAGCTAGCAGCAGCGCCCCTGCGGGTTCTTATCCTGGCGGTCGGTCTGGTCCCGCCAGAATTCGCGCTCGGTGAGTAGCGGATGCGGCGCGCGGTCGAGGCCGGCAGCATCCGTTTCGCAGGAGGCGGCGTGGTGCGCCACGTACTTCTCGTAGGCATCCTCGCCGAGAAGGCCTTTGAGGTACCAGGTCACGCCGCGGGCGCCCGCGCGGACGCCCGCCCACAGGGTCATTAGTGGCCCGTGACCTTAATTTTTTTCTCGGCCGGCAGGGCATCCCACTGCGCCTGCAGCACCTTTTCGGGCGGGGTCATGATGAACCCGGCCGGGGCATAGGTCTGCGACTGCACGGCGTCATCCTCGCTCGTGGCGTTCGAGCGCTGGCGGTACGCGCGCACGGTGGCCTGGATCGCGGTCAGGATAACGATGATCGAGAGCACGACGAAAATGATCGACAACACACCCTGCACCATCGTGTTGCGCACGACCGCCTCCATCGCCAGCACGTTCGGCGCGGTGCCGAAGCTCGTTTCGCCGGCGGCCAGTGCGTTGGCGAACGCACGGTTCTGGGCGAAGTAGCCGATGCCGGGCGTGGTCGAGAAGATCTTCAGGAACGAAGCCGAAATGGTGACCACGGATGCGAAACCCAGCGGCAGCGCCACCACCCAGAGGTATTTGAACAAACCACGTTTGGCGACAATGGCCATACACACGGCCAGGGCGATGGCCGCGAGCAGCTGGTTGGCGATGCCGAACAGCGGAAACAGCGTGTTGATGCCCCCGAGCGGATCGGTCACTCCCATCAGCAGCACGGCTCCCCAGGCCGCGACCATGATAGCCGTGGCAGCCCAGGCGCCGGGGCGCCAGGAGGTGTTCTTGAACTTCGGGAAGAAGTTGCCGAGGCTGTCCTGCAGCATGAAGCGGGCGACGCGGGTACCGGCATCCACTGCGGTGAGGATGAACAGCGCCTCGAACATGATGGCGAAGTGATACCAGAAACTCATCATCGATGTACCGCCAATGAGCTGCTGCATGATGTGCGAGAGCCCGACGGCCAGCGTGGGTGCGCCGCCGGTGCGGGAAACGATCGACTCTTCGCCGACGTTGGTGGCCATGTCGGTCAACATGCTCGGGGTGAGGTTGACGCCGGTGAGGCCGAGGCCGTTCACGAACGCGACAGCGCCCTGCACGGTGCCGCCGGTGAGGGCGGGGGAGGCGTTCATGGCGAAGTAGATGCCACGATCGATCGACAGCGCGGCGACGAGGGCCATGATGGCCACGAGCGACTCCATGAGCATGCCGCCGTAGCCGATGAACCGGGTCTGGCGTTCCTTCTGAATGAGCTTGGGCGTGGTGCCCGAGGCGATGAGGGCGTGGAAGCCGCTGAGGGCGCCGCAGGCGATCGTGACGAACAGGAACGGAAACAGCGTTCCGGCGACGACGGGGCCGGTGCCGGTGGTGGCGAAGCCGCTGACCGCCGGCACGTTGATCTCGGGACGGATGATGACGATCGCCACGGCGAGCATGCCGATCGTGCCGATCTTCATGAAGGTCGACAGGTAGTCGCGCGGTGCCAGCAGTAGCCACACGGGCAGGATTGCGGCGATGAAGCCGTAGATGATGATGCCCCAGGCGATGGTGACCTTGTCGAGCAGCAGGTAGGTCTGGCCCCATTCGGTGCCGTTGACCATGCCGCCGCCGACGATGGCGGCGATGAGCAGCACGAAGCCGATGATGGAGATCTCGGTGATCTTGCCCGGGCGGAAGAAGCGCAGGTAGCAGCCCATGAACAGCGCGATCGGGATGGTCATTCCGACCGAGAAGACGCCCCACGGGCTTTCGGCGAGGGCGTTCGTGACGACAAGGGCCAGGATGGCCACGATGATGACCATGATCACGAGGGTCGCGATGAGGGCGGCGGTGCCACCGATCACGCCGAGTTCGTCGCGGGCCATCTGGCCGAGCGAGCGGCCCCCACGTCGCATGGAGAAGTGCAGAATGAGGTAGTCCTGCACGGCGCCGGCGAGTACGACACCGACGATGATCCAAATGGTGCCGGGCAGGTAGCCCAGCTGGGCGGCCAGTACGGGGCCGACCAGTGGCCCGGCGCCGGCAATGGCGGCGAAGTGGTGGCCGAACAAGACGCGGCGATCGGTGGCGGCAAAGTCCTTGCCGTCTGCCTTGTACTCGGCCGGCGTGGCCCGGCGGTCGTCGGGGCGAACGATGTGCTTCTCGATGAACTTTGAGTAGAAGCGGTAGCCGATGAGGTAGGTGCAAATCGCAGCGAAGACGAACCAGATGGCGTTGACGGTCTCGCCGCGCACCACGGCGAGCATGACCCAGCTGAGGCCACCGAGCAGCGAAATAGCAGACCAGATGATAATTTTGAGGGGTGTCCACTGGCGATCGTGGGCGTCGAGCTCCTGGGGATCCAGGGCGACCGCGAGGTCGTGCGGAATCCGTTTCAGAGCGGTCGGTTCTTGGGTCGTGCCTTCTGACATGGTGGACGCTGCGCCCATTTCTCCTCCTTGAGCCAAGGCAGATGCTATGAACCTGCTTCTGTACGTTACCGCGACGCGAGAATGGCTCAAACCCCGAGCGGGAACTGGGCATGGATCGAGCACGTAAAATAGACAATTGGGCACTCGCCCAAATTTTGCGCCCTCGACCATTGGAGCCACCGTGGCGACGCCCACTCATCTTGATTCCGTCATCGCCCTCGCCCGTCATCGCGGCTTCGTCTTTCAGGCCGGTGAGATCTACGGCGGCTCCCGCTCCGCCTGGGACTACGGCCCCCTCGGCGTCGAGCTCAAAGAGAACATCAAGAAGCAGTGGTGGCGTTCCATGGTCACGAGCCGCGACGACGTCGTGGGCCTTGACTCGTCCGTGATTCTGCCGCGCCAGGTCTGGGAGGCATCTGGTCACGTCGAGGTCTTCAGCGACCCGCTGATCGAGTGCACGAGCTGCCACAAGCGTTTTCGCGCCGACCACCTCGAAGAGCAGTATGAGGAGAAGAAGGGCCGCCCGCCCGAGAACGGGCTCGATGACATCGCGTGCCCCAACTGTGGTAACCGCCACATCTGGACCGAGCCGCGCGCCTTCTCCGGCCTGCTCAAGACCTACCTCGGCCCGGTCGATGACGAGGCCGGCATGCATTACCTGCGCCCTGAAACCGCCCAGGGCATCTTCGTCAACTTCGCCAACGTGCTGCAGGCGTCGCGCTCGAAGCCGCCGTTCGGTATCGGCCAGATCGGCAAGAGTTTTCGCAACGAGATCACACCGGGCAATTTCATCTTTCGCACGCGCGAGTTCGAGCAGATGGAGATGGAATTCTTCGTCGAACCCGGCACCGATGAGACCTGGCACCAGTACTGGATCGACACCCGCATGAAGTGGTACACCGACCTCGGCATCAACCCCGAGAACCTGCGCCTGTTCGAGCACCCGGCCGAAAAGCTCTCGCACTATTCCAAGCGCACCGTCGACATCGAATACCGCTTCGGCTTCACCGGCACCGAGTTCGGTGAGCTCGAGGGTGTGGCGAACCGTGGTGACTTCGACCTGTCAACGCACGCCAAGGCATCCGGTAAAGACCTGACGTACTTCGACCAGACCAAGAACGAGCGCTGGACGCCCTGGGTGATCGAGCCCGCCGCCGGCCTGACCCGTTCACTCATGGCCTTCTTGGTCGACGCCTACGTCGAAGAAGAAGTTCCGAACGCCAAGGGCGGTGTCGACAAGCGCACCGTGCTCAAGCTCGACCCGCGCCTGTCACCGGTGAAGGCCGCGATCCTGCCCCTCTCGCGCAACGAGAAGTTGTCCCCGATGGCGCGCGAGCTTGCTGCGACCCTGCGCCAGCTGTGGAACGTCGACTTCGACGACGCCGGAGCCATCGGCCGTCGTTACCGCCGCCAGGACGAAATCGGTACCCCGTTCTGCATCACAGTCGACTTCGACTCCCTCGACGATCAGGCTGTCACCGTGCGCGACCGCGACACGATGGCGCAGGAGCGTGTGCCGCTCGTCGACCTCGAGGCCTACCTCGCGGTGCGCTTGCGCGGGGCCTAACGGCAGAAAAACGCCTGCCCGGGCGCTCGTCGTGCAGACTGTGACCATGAAAGCGGTCTATTTCGAAGAGTTCGGTGTTCTTCCGGTGCTGCGCGAGGTGCCCGAGCCGCAGCTCAGCGCGGCCGGTGTGATCGTGCGGGTGGAGGCCACCGGTCTCTGCCGCAGCGACTGGCACGGTTGGCAGGGCCATGACACCGACATCGCCCTGCCACACGTTCCCGGTCACGAATTGGTCGGCGTGATTGATGCGGTCGGGCCGCTGGTTCGCCGGTTTCGGGTGGGCCAGCGGGTGACCGTGCCGTTTGTCTGCGCCTGTGGCGACTGTGCGGAATGTGACGCCGGCAACGGACAGGTCTGCCGCAACCAGACCCAGCCCGGCTTCACCCACTGGGGCTCCTACGCCGAACGGGTGGCGTTGCACAACGCCGACGTGAACCTCATCGCCATCGGCGACGCCCTCGACGCGGGCGCCGCGGCGCTACTCGGCTGTCGTTTCGCGACCTCGTATCGCGGGCTCGTACACCAGGCCGGCCTTCAGGCAGGCGAAACGCTCGTGGTCGTCGGCTGCGGTGGAGTAGGCCTCAGCGCGGTGATGATCGGGCGGGCGCTCGGCGCCACGGTCATCGCCGTCGATATCAGCGCGGACGCGCTCGATGCGGCGACCCGCGTCGGGGCGGCGCACGTGGTCAACTCAGCCGGGCTCGGCGACGACGAGGTGGTCGGACACATTCGGGCCCTGACAACCGACGGCGCCCAGGTGAGTCTCGAGGCGCTCGGCCGGGAGAACACGGTGGCCATCGGCATTCGCTCGCTGGCTACCCGTGGGCGACACGTGCAGATCGGCTTGCTGGCCGACGACCCGCGGGTGCCGCTGGGCACGGTGATCGCGCGGGAACTGACCGTACTCGGCAGCCACGGCATGCCCGCTCACGACTATCCGGCCCTGCTCGACCTGGTGCTGAGCGGTCGACTGCGCCCGCAAGACCTGATCAGCCGCCGCATCACCCTGGCCGAAGCGCCCGCCGCCCTTGCCGCTATGTCGACTTCCGGTGCACCCGCCGGCGTCACCCTGATCGAGCTGGGCTAAGAGGCGATCGCACCGGTGCCGGCGGCATCCGCCGCGCCAGCAGCGGGCAGCGTCACATCGATACCGAACAGGGCGTCCAGCCCGGTGAGGTAGGCATCCTGCTCGCCGGCGCGGGCCAGTTCGCGGGCACGGACCATGGGGGCGTGCAGCAGTACACCGGCCAGGTGACGCAGGGCTGCCTCGGTGGCTTCGCTCGAGTCGCCGCGGCTGCGAGCCCGGGCGATCTCGGCGTCGCGCAGCTCAAACACATAGCTGCGCAGAGCGACGACGGCCGGGGTGAGGCTTTGCTCTTCGGCGACGTCGGAGAACTTGCGGGCGGCCTTGCCCACGATCTCGCGGGCATCGGATGTGGCATTGAGCTCTTCGAGCGGCGCATGGATGCTGATCGTCTCGAGGTCGAGCAGTTCGACACCGGGTACCAGGGTGACATCGGGTGCCACGTTGCGGGGCAGGCCCAGGTCGATGATGAGCTGTGGTGGCGCTGCGGGGCCGGCATCGGCCGGGCACAGGCGGGCCGGGGCATCGGCGGTAGCGCCGGAAATCTCGAACGGGTTTATACCAATTTCGGTGCGCCCGCGGGTGATCAGGGCTGCATCGATGACGTGGTCATCGCGCAGGGTGCAGGTGACGACCACGTCGGCGCGGGCGACCTCGGCGGCGAAATCCTCGGTGGGAACAGCTTCGATACCGTGTGACGTTGCGAATCCGACGGCGCGACCGGAGGGCGAGTAGACCCGCACGTTCTCGGCTCCGCGGTCACGCAGGGCGGCGAGGGAGGCCCCGGCATAACGGCCAGTGCCGACCAAAAGCACGCGGGCGGTCGACCAGTCACTGACCCGGCTTTCGGCCAGTTCGAGGGCAAGGCGCACGATCGAGCGACCGGCCGAGCCGATTCCGGTGCGGTTCTTCACACCGCGCGATGTCTGGGAAGCCCGCTGAAAGAGGCGCTCGAGCTCGGGGCTCGTGGTGCCGTTGGAGCGAGCCTGCTCGAGTGCGCGGCGCACCTGGCCGGCAATTTCGACCTCACCGACGACGACGGATTCGAGGCCGCTCGTCACGGCGAACAGGTGTTCGGCGACGCCGTTGCCGTGCACGAGGGTGAGATTGTCGCGCAGGAGGTCTGCGTCGAGACCGCTGCTGGCGCTCACGGCCTCAATGGCGGCGTAGACGGCGGGAAGAGGCGACACGCCGTAGGGCTCATTGAGGTCAAGGTAGGCCTCGAATCGGTTGCAGGTCGCAACGACGACGGCACCGCTGAGCGGTCCGTGCTGTGCCACCATGCGGGTAGCCGAAGAGCCCCCGCCCACAGACAACTTCTCCAACACATCGAAGGTGGAGTTTTTATGACTTGCGGACAAAAGAATTAGCACTACGCAATTCTACGACTCAATGCTGTACGCTTCCGGCGCGCGACGCCAGAGATGTTTGAGAGAATGATCGAGATGATCCTCGACGCGCAGCATCCACTCTCCTCCGGCCTCACCGCCGACTCCCGCCTGATCCAGGCCTATCAGGGCACCCGGCCCGCCGTGACGCCGGTGTGGTTCATGCGTCAGGCCGGCCGATCGCTACCCGAATACCGCGAGTTACGCGTCGGAACGCGCATGCTCGACGTGTGTCTCGACCCCGAATTAGCGAGCGAAATCTCGCTGCAGCCGGTGCGTCGGCACCAGGTCGATGCCGGAATCTTCTTCAGCGACATCGTCGTGCCGTTAAAGCTCGTCGGGGTCGACGTGTCGATCGTGGCCGGTAAGGGCCCCGTTCTCGGCAAGGCCGTGCGCACGCCAGCGGATGTCGATGAACTCACCGCCCTCGATCCCGCCCTGCTCGATACGGCCCTCGCACCGATCAGCGCGGCCGTGGGGCTGGCGGTTTCCCAGCTGGGATCGACCCCGCTGATCGGCTTCGCCGGTGCTCCTTTTACGCTCGCCGCATACCTGGTCGAGGGCGGTCCGTCGAAGGATCACATCCACGCCCGTACCCTCATGCATGCCGAACCGGAAGCTTGGGCCAAGCTCATGGCCTGGACCGCCGACGTCACCGGCCGATTCCTGCGCGCCCAGGTGCTCGCCGGGGCGAGTGCTGCCCAACTGTTCGACTCGTGGGCCGGAGCTCTCTCATTAGTCGACTATGCGGCATCCGTTGCCCCGGCGTCGATCGCGGCGATCGCCCACGTGCGCGACCTGACCTACACCGTGCCGGGCCAAGGAGAAGAACTGACCGACCGTAACGTGCCCATCGTGCACTTCGGCGTGGGAACCGGCGAACTGCTCAAAGAAATGCACAACATCGGCGCCGACGTCGTGGGCGTGGACTACCGGGTGCCGCTCGACGAGGCCAACCGCCGGCTGGGCGGTGCAGTCCCGCTGCAAGGCAACGTCGACCCCGCGCTGCTCGCGGCGCCGTGGCCGGTGCTCGAAGCGCACGTGCGCGACGTGCTCGAACGTGGACGCACCGCGCCGTCGCACGTACTCAACCTTGGCCACGGCGTTCCGCCCGACACCAACCCCGATGTGTTGACCCGGCTGGTCAGCCTCGTGCACGACGTGAGCGCGGCCGAGTAGGAGCAGCAACATGACCACACCGATCGACGTACTCGTGATTGGCGCCGGAGTGGCCGGCCTGGTCGCCGCCCGCGAATGCGCGCAGGTGGGGCTGAGTGTCACCATCATTGAGGCCACCGACGCTGTCGGCGGCCCGGTAGCCGGCCACGTTCTCGACGGACTCAGCCTCGACAGCGGAGCCGAAAGCTTCGCCGTGCGCGGCGGCACCGTGGCCTCATTCATCGAGGACCTCGGCCTCACCGACCAGGTCGTCGCTCCGAACGTCGCCGGCGCCTGGTTGCACCTTCCCGCTCTCAAACCGGGTTCCCCAGTGCAGTCCCACAGCAAAGCGGATGCCTCGGTCAGCGTTCCGCTGCCCAAGGCCGGCGTGCTCGGAATTCCCGGCTCCCCGCTCGCCGACGACGTGCGCCGCGTCATCGGCTGGAAGGGGGCGCTGCGCGCCTACCTCGACCGGCTCATGCCCGTCCTCACGATCGGCCGAGAGCACAGCCTCGGCGACCTCGTGAAGAAGCGCATGGGTCAGCGTGTGCTGGACCGCCTCGTCGAACCCGTCGCCTCCGGCGTCTACACGACGAGCGCCGTCGACCTCGAAATCGACGTTGTCGCCCCCGGACTCAACCGAGCCCTCACCACGGCCGGCTCGCTCTCCGGTGCGGTCTCGGCCCTGCGATCCGGCGCACCCGCCGGTTCCAACGTGGGCGGACTGCTCGGCGGCATGGCCAGCCTGCCCGCCGCCATCGTTGCCGCCCTCGAACACCACAACGTGACCATTGTCACCGGCACCACGGCCCGGAGCCTGGCTCGTTCCGGCACCGACAACGAGCCCACCTGGGCCGTCACCGTCACCCGGCGAGCGGATGCCGACCCCGCCCGCCGAGACGCTGCACAGGCTGAGTCCGCGACCGACACCTTCACCGCCCGGTATGTCATCGTCGCGACCCAGGGGGCGCAGGCCCTACGACTGGTCAATTCGCTCGGCACCCAGTTCGACGCGCTCGCCGAACTCGACTGGCCGGCCCCGACCGCCGTCACCCTCACCTCGCTCGTGCTCGACGCACCCGCACTCGATGTGAACCCGCGCGGCACCGGGGTGCTCGTGTCGATTGATGCTCCCGACGTCACCGCGAAGGCACTCACCCACGTCACAGCGAAATGGGCCTGGGTCGCCGAAGCCGCCGGCCCCGGCCGCCATGTCGTGCGCCTCTCTTACGGGCGGGCAGGAGCGCCTAACCCGACCGACGACCTGACCGACGATGAACTTCAGGCCCTTGCGCTGCACGACGCATCTGCGCTGCTCGGCGTTCCTCTGCCGGCCGGCTGCGTGCGAGCCTTTGCCCGCACCGAGTGGCGCGACGCGCTGTCGCCTGCCACTCTCGGTGCGCCCGAACGCACGCGGCGGGTGCGCGAGGCCGTCGCCGCAACCCCCGGGCTGGAGATCACCGGAGCCTGGTTGGCCGGAACCGGCCTTGCCTCCGTCATCCCGCATGCACTCCAGGCCGGCGACCGTATTCGGCACGCCGCCCTCGGCCTCACCATCACCGCTCCCGACCTCTAACCCAAACTGTGCACTTCCTGTATTGGTACGATCGCACGGGGACATGCCGGAGCGCCTGATACCGAAACGGCGAACCGGGTTACTCTGGGGGAACCTTACGAAAGTGGAGACTCAATGCGCGGAAAGCTTCTGTTCATCACGGGCGGACTCGTCGGCTATGTGCTCGGTGCACGCGCTGGCCGTAAACGCTATGACCAGATCGCCGCCGCTGCCAATGATCTCTGGAACGCCAAGCCCGTGCAGCGCCGGGTGACGCAGGTGCGCGATGCCGCCCTCGAACTGGTCGGCGACATTCCCGCCAACCTGTACAAGGTCGGTAAAAAAGCTGTCTCGCAGGCTGCGGCGAAGAAGAGGCAGGCCGCCACCAAAACGGATACCGCCGCCGCGACGCCGGCCGCGAAGGCCAGCACCACCACGAGCCGCACTAGTGCAGCGCAGCCCAAGCCCAAGCCGACCCCCGCGGCGGGCGATGATTTCACGGCGCAGTAAGCACACAACAGCTCGTAGAATTCAGACATCTGAAACACCGATACCCGAGCACAGGGAAGGCAATCCGTGACTAGCAGTGGATTCAACCCGAAGAGCAAGCGCCCATTGCTCGCACTGATCGGGGAGCTGCCCGGTCAGATCAGCGCCCTCGTCAAAGCCGAACTGGACGCCTTCAAGGCCGAGTTCGCCGCCAAGGCCAAGAACTTCGGGGTCGGTGCGGCCCTCTTCATCGTGGCCGCTGCTATCCTCTTTTTTGCCCTCGGGGTATTCGTCGCCCTGGCCGTGATCGCCCTGGCCCTGGTGCTGCCGCTGTGGCTCGCCACACTCATCGTGGCGGTCGCGCTGGTGCTCATCGCCGTCATCCTTCTGCTCATCGGAGTCAACCGGGTGAAGGCGGCTACGAAACCCGATCCGGAGGGTGTGCACGCGAGCATCCGTCACGACGTTGATGCGTTCAAGGGAGTTGGCGAATATGACCACAAATAACCTCGAGCTCACCGGGGCTGGCGGCGACAAGCGCGGCATCGGTGATCTGCGGGCCGAAGCGCGGCACGCGCGCGCCGAGCTCGCTTCGACCCTCGATGCTATCGAGTACAAGTTCAATGTGCCCAAGCAGTTGCGCATCAATCGCCGTCGCCTGACCCATGCCCTGCGCCAGCTCGGCGAGGATAGCCCGTCCGCCCTCGTGGGAATTGCGCTGGGTGCGGCGACGGTTGTCGGCGTTATCGTCTGGTTCGGTGCTTCCGCGGTGGTTAAGAACCGCTAGTTCCGATCAAACCGAGCCGGGTCGGTTCACAGGAACCACAGGGTTCATTTTGGTGCCGGGCGCAATAAAGAGCACACTAGAGCCATGACTCACCCGGCTGCCGGAGAGGCAGTACCCAGCGTTCAGCCCACCACTCCCACCGATCCCGAGGTACCCGCTGCCTCGCCGCAAGGTTTCACTCTCTTTACCGTTCTGCGAAAAGATCCGCACAACCCAGATGACCTCGATGGCCGCGATGTTCCGCACGCGGTCAATGAGCTCGACGACGTAGTGGTCTTGATCGAAGCCGAGGGCGTCACCGTGCGCGGTTTCTACGATGTCTCCGGCCTGAAGGCTGACGCCGATGTCATGATCTGGACCCACGCCGACGAGGCCGAGACCCTGCAATGGGCCAACCGTGAATTGCGCCGCAGTCGCCTGCTCAAAAGCCTGCTGCCCACTTGGAATGCCATGGGCGTGCACCGCGACGCCGAGTTCAACAAGAGCCACGTGCCCGGATTCCTCCGCGGCGTCGACCCCAAGGCCTGGCTCACGATTTACCCCTTCGTGCGCAGCTTTGAGTGGTACTTGCTGCCCGACGACGAGCGCAGCAAGATGCTTGCCGACCACGGCCGCAAGGGTGCCGCCTTCCGCGGAGCCCTCGCCAACACCGTCTCGGCCTTCGCCCTCGGCGACTACGAGTGGCTGCTGCCGATCGAGAGTGACGAACTCACCGAGTTGGTCGACCTGATGCGGGGCCTGCGTGAAACCGAAGCGCGCCGCCACGTGCGCGAGGAGATCCCGTTCTACACCGGACGCCGTATCTCGACCGCCGAGGTCGTCGAGGTGCTGCAGTAATGGCACAGTACGACGCCGTTCTGTTGGCCGGTTTCGGCGGACCAGAGGGCCAGGACGACGTGATTCCGTTTCTGCGCAACGTGACCGGAGGCCGCGGAATCCCCGAGGAACGCCTCGAAGAGGTCGCGACCCACTATCGCCACTTCGGCGGCGTCAGCCCGATCAACGACCAGAACCGCGTACTGAAAGCTGCGCTTCAGGTCGAACTCACCCGTCGCGGCATCGACCTGCCCGTGATCTGGGGCAACCGCAACTGGGCACCGTACCTGAAAGATACAATTTCGGACGCTCATGACGCCGGCCAGAATCGTCTGCTCGCGATCGCGACAAGCGCCTACAGTTCCTATAGCGGATGCCGCCAGTACCGTGAGGACTTCGCTGCGGCGCTGACCGCCACCGGCCTGAACGACACGGTGCACATCGACAAGATTCGCCAGTTCTTCGACCACCCCGGCTTCGTCACCCCCTTCATCACCGGTGTGACCAAGGGCCTGCAAGACGTTCAACGAGCCATTCCCGGCATCGATATAGACACCGAGGTCGAGATTCTGTTCTCAACCCACTCGATCCCCATGACGGATGCCAACAAGAGTGGCCCGGCAGAGCGTGGTTTCGGCGAGGGTGGCGCCTATGAGGCGCAGCACCGCGCCGTCGCCCAGGTCATCATGGATTCCCTCGTGGAACCGGACGCTACCGAGGCGCCGCTGAAGACCCAGTGGCAGCTCGTCTACCAGTCCCGCAGCGGCCCACCCACCATGCCGTGGCTCGAGCCTGACATCAACGATGCGATCGCCCTGCTGCCAGCCCGCGGCATCCGTGCCGTCATCATCGTGCCGCTCGGTTTCGTGAGCGATCACATGGAGGTCATGTGGGACCTCGACAACGAGGCGATGGAGACCAGCGAGAAGTTCGGGATCCACGCCGTGCGGGTGCCGACCCCCGGGGTCTCGCCCGATTTCGTGAACGGCCTCGTCGACCTGATCGAGGAACGCCTGAACGATACCCCGGTTGAAGATCGCCCGGCGAAGACCACGCTCGGCCCCTGGTACGACGTGTGCCGCCCCGGCTGCTGCGAAAACGTGCGCCTGGGCTTCAAGCCGGCCGTCGCGGGAATGGCGCCATGACCGTGATCCGCGTGGGTACCCGCGCGAGCGCCCTTGCGCTCGCGCAGACCCAGACGATCGTCAACCGCATCGCGGCCTCGGCTGGCGTCGAGGTGGAAATTGTGCGCGTCACCACGCACGGCGACACCTCGACCGAGCCGCTCTCGAGCCTCGGCGGTACCGGTGTCTTCGCGAGCGCCCTGCGCGAAGCCCTGCTGAACGACGAGTGCGACGTCATCGTGCACTCCTTCAAGGACCTCCCTACCGCGCCTCACCCTGGCTTGCGCATCGGTGCAACGCCCAAGAGAGCGGATGCCCGGGACGTGCTGGTGGCACGAGCCGGCTTCACTCTGGACACCCTGCCCGAGGGCGCCCGAGTCGGCACCGGTTCGCCTCGTCGGGTCGCGCAGCTGCGTGAGCGTCGGCCCGACCTCACGATCGTTGACATTCGGGGCAACATCGACACCCGAGTCGGGCGCGTCGCCGAAGGGGACCTCGACGCCGTCGTTCTGGCTGCTGCCGGCCTCGGACGCCTCGGCCGGCTCGATTCCCTGGCGCCCGAATTTCTCGATCTGTCCGGCTGGCCGACCGCACCCGCCCAGGGCGCGCTCGCGATCGAAGTGCGCGATGGCAAACCCGATCGTCTGCTCGGCGTGGCGCTGGCGACCATGAACCATTCCTCGACCGAGGCGACGACCACCGCCGAACGCACGGTATTGGCCCGCCTCGAGGCCGGCTGCGCCGCACCGATCGGTGCGACCGCGGTCGTCGACGATGGCTTGCTGTTTCTCACCGCTACCGTGTACAGCCCGGACGGCTCGCGCAGGATCACCAGCTCGCACGCGGCAACGCCCGATTCCCACTCTGCCCTCCACCTCACCCAAGCTGCGCTCGACGTGGCCGAACGAGTATCCATAGATCTTCTGGCCGGTGGCGCGGCCGAGTTCGCTCCCCTGAAAGTGACTGAGTGACCACGTGATCAATCGACTGACCAAGCCCCTCGCGGGCTGGCGAGTTCTCGTTCCGCGCGGCGGACCCTGGGGTGACCAGGTGGCAGCCAACCTGCGCGCCAAGGGCGCGCATCCAATCGTCGCCCCCATGATCAACTTCGCCGCAACCGACGACGCCCCGGCCCTCGACGCGGCGCTGGCCCGTCTCGCCGCCGGCGATTTCGACTGGATGACCATCACGAGCGCGACGACCGTCGACGTTTTGTCGTCGCACCGCGCTGTGGTGGCGCCGGGAACCCGCATCGCAGCGGTCGGTGAAACCACCGCTGCCGCGCTGGTCGCGGCCGGCTACCACGTAGACATCATTCCCTCCGAAGACAATTCAGCCCGCGGCCTGCTGGAGGAATGGGAGACGGCGACCGCTGGCGTCATCCCGCTGCGCGTACTCACACTACGCAGTGAGATCGCCAAGCCATTGCTGAGTGAGGGACTGCGCCGCATTGGCCACGATGTGGAGTCGGTCGTCGCCTACCGCACCATCGGGGTTCCGGTCAGCGACCAGGTTGTCGCCGACGTCAAAGCCGGTCTCGTGCACGCCGTACTCGTGACCAGCGGCAGCGTTGCACGTCAGGTGCGCGAACAGTTTGGAGACATTCCCGAACGCACCCTGGTGGCGTGCATCGGCCCGCAGACCGCCAAGGACTCCCGGGCTCTCGGACTGCGCGTTGACGTGGTCGCCTCCGAGCGCAGCGCCGAGTCCCTCATCGAGGCGCTCGTCGATACAGCACTGGCCGGAGCGGCACCGGCGCTCTGATCATGCAGGTCACGACCGGATAACGAAACGCACAGCCGAGCGGCGTAGGGTACAGGAGTGACCAACCCCGTTATTCGCCCACGACGCTTGCGCACCAGCGGCGCGCTCCGTCGTCTGGCCAGTGAAATTCGTGTCCACCCGGCCGAGCTCGTGCTCCCCATGTTCGTGCGCGAAGGCGATGATGCCCGCCCGATTACGTCGATGCCCGGCGTTGTGCAGCACAGCATCGACAGTGCACGCCGGGCCGTCGTGGAGGCGGCGGAGGCCGGCATCGGAGGCATCATGCTGTTCGGGGTACCCGAGGTGCGTGATGCGATCGGAACCGGAGCGACCGATCCCGCGGGCATTCTCAACGTCGCCACTCGCGCTCTCGTCGACGAGATCGGCGACGCGCTCGTCGTGCAGACCGACCTGTGCCTCGACGAATTCACCGACCATGGCCACTGCGGCGTGCTCGCGGCCGATGGCCATGTCGACAATGACGCCACCCTCGAACGCTACCGCGATATGGCCCTCGCCCAAGCCACGGCCGGTTCTGCGCTGCTTGGTCTTTCAGGCATGATGGACGGCCAGGTCGCTGCCGTGCGCGAAACCCTCGACGTCAACGGTTTCGAAGACACCGCCGTGCTCGCCTACTCGGCCAAGTACGCGTCCGCGTTCTACGGTCCGTTCCGTGAGGCCGTCGCCTCAACCCTGGTCGGCGACCGCCGCACCTACCAGCTCGACCCGGCCAACCGGCGTGAGGGCGTGCGTGAAGCGCAGCTCGATATCGACGAGGGCGCTGACATCGTCATGGTCAAGCCGGCTGGCGGCTACCTCGACGTGCTCGCCGAAGTTGCCGCCATGAGTGATATTCCCGTTTGGGCATATCAAGTATCCGGCGAATATGCCATGATCGAAGCCGCCGCCGCTCAGGGCTGGATTGACCGTCGCCGTGCCGTCGAAGAGTCGGTGTTGAGCATCCGCCGGGCCGGCGCCGATGCCGTACTTACCTACTGGGCCGTTGAACTGGCCACCTGGCTCAAGGAGGAGCGCGCATGACCGGCACGATGTCAACTTCGGTGGAGAACGTCGCCACCCACAATGACGAACTCTTCGACCGTGCCCGCCGGGTGATTCCCGGGGGCGTCAACTCGCCGGTGCGTGCCTTCGGCTCAGTCGGCGGCACTCCGCTGTTTCTCGTCAAGGCTGCTGGCGCCTATGTCACGGACTCCGACGGCCGAGAGTATGTCGACCTCGTCAATTCCTGGGGCCCGGCAATTCTGGGCCACGCTCATCCCGAGGTCGTGAAGGCCGTGCAGGATGCTGCCGCGCTCGGCCTGTCCTTTGGCGCCTCGACTCCCGCCGAGACCGAACTGGCCGAACTCGTCGCCGAACGGGTCGGCGCGGTTGAAAAGCTGCGCCTCGTGTCGACCGGTACAGAGGCGACCATGACTGCCATTCGCCTGGCCCGCGGCTTCACCAATCGTGACCTGCTGATCAAGTTCGCCGGGCACTACCACGGCCACTCCGACGGCCTGCTCGCCCAGGCTGGCTCCGGGCTCGCCACGCTCGCCTTGCCCGGTTCGGCCGGCGTTACCGCGGCTACCGCCGCGCAAACCCTCGTGCTGCCCTATAACGATCTGGAGGCCGTGCGGGCCGCCTTCGAGGCTCATCCTGGCCGTATCGCCGCCATTATCACCGAGGCCGCGGCCGCCAACATGGGAGTTGTCGCCCCGGATGCCGGCTTCAACGCGGCCTTAGCCTCGATCGCGCACGCGAACGGCGCCCTGCTCATCCTCGACGAGGTGCTTACCGGTTTTCGGGTGAGCCGCGCGGGTTTCTGGGGGCTGGAAACCAGAAGCCTGGAGTCGGCCGGTGAAGAGTTCTACACGCCCGACCTGCTCACCTTCGGCAAGATCATCGGTGGCGGACTGCCCGTCGCCGCGCTCGGCGGCCGCGCCGACGTGATGGACTTTCTCGCACCGACCGGCCCGGTGTACCAGGCCGGCACTCTGTCGGGAAACCCGGTCGCCGTCGCGGCGGGCATCGCAACCCTCAACCTGCTCGACGCGGGCGTGTATGACCGTCTCAACGCCACCGCCATAATCCTCTCGGAGGCCGTTTCCGCCTCGCTCACCGCTGAGGGCGTCGCCCACCGGGTGCAACGAGCCGGCAACCTGTTCAGCTTCGTCTTCGGCGACGAGGCACAGGGGTCGGCCCCGCGCACCTACGCCGACGTGCAACGCCAGGAGGCTTTTCGCTACGCACCGTTCTTCCACGCCATGCTCGATGGTGGCGTGTCGCTGCCGCCGAGTGTGTTCGAGGCCTGGTTCGTTTCCGACGCGCACGACCAGAGCGCCATCGGACGCATCTTCGAGGCACTGCCCGCGGCGGCGAAGGCCGCCGCTGCCGCGACACCGCGGGGCTGACCCGGGCGAGCGGATGAGCGTGGCCGACTGGGCACATCCGCTGCCGTTGGAGAGATCCTGCGCTGGGACGTTATTGCTTTGTGAGATTCAAACAACAGATTTGCGGCCCTAACCGGGCAGACTGGAACAATGGCTTCCCTGAGCGTGCATTCTGACCGGCTCGAGATCCACCTGACGCGCGCAGAAAGAACCCTCGCACTGCGAAGGGAGTCGATCGTGGTGCAGCGGGAGAATATCCGTTCGGTGATCATCACCGAAGATCCCTGGATCTGGTTGCGCGGAATTCGTGCCCTCGGTTCGATCGTTCCGCTCGTCCTTGCCGCGGGAACCTGGAAATTTCATGGCGGCAAGGATTTCGTGTCGATCAAACGTCACCGCCCCGCCGTGGTGATTGACCTCGTCGACGAAGAATTCGCCCGCGTCATTCTCACCAGCCAGCACGCGACCGACCTCATCGACTCGCTCAAGCTGTCGGCCTGATTCGGCAGCCGACGCTGCGGTTACGGTTCCGTCACCGCGATCGCAGAGAGATCATCGAAGGAGACCGTCATGGGTGTCGTGGCTGATCCGCTGGTATACGCGGCGAGCCCAATCGATCCGGCCTGCTGCAGGGTGGCTGTTGCGTCTGTGCGGCTCAGCGGCCAGGTCGTGGGTTCCGTGGTGCCCGCTGCCCACACTTTGGCCCGAATCGTCGTCGGTGCCGTCCCGAAAACCTGCAATCGCACGTGCAACTGATCATTGGTGGCGTAGCTCAGCCCGTCGATAGTGCTCGCTTGCAGAGTGGTGCCGCCGCGCATGAGCTGCAGCTGCACGGCGCCCGTTGCGAGAACTTTGACCCGCGCCCGGTAGTCGTCGGTGCCAACGCGTCGGCCGATCAGTGAAACGTAGGTGCCGGCTCCCGTCGTCGCCTGTTGCAGTGACGTGGTGACCGTGACATCGGTGCTCTCCGACGAGACGCCGACCAGATAGCCGTTCGCCGTCCCTCCGGCGGCCACGCTCATGTGAGCGGCGCCAGCGGTCACCGCATAGTTGCTGACTCTGCCGGTCGTGGTCCACGCGCCTCCGACATCGGCTGAGCCGAGTCCTGAACTGACGTCGCGAGTGAAGGCATCCGTCGCGATGCCCGTTGGCACCGGCATCGGCGCTGAGACGGTGACGGATCGAGTAGTCGTGTCGGTGGCGCCGTCGTTGTCGGTGACGGTCAAGCTGATCGAATAGGTTCCGGCTTCGGCATAGGTGTGCTGCCCGGTGACGCCGTCACTGACGCTATCGTCACCCCACGACCAGGCGAATCCGGTGACGGTCCCATCGGAATCTGCCGATGGCGAAGCATCCGCTGAGACCGCCAGCTGATCGGTGGCGACAGTGAATGCAGCGGTCGGTGCTGCGTTCTGCGGGACGCTTGTGGCGGAGCCCAGTGAGTAGTGCTGCGAGATCACGTCGCCGCTGAGTGGACGCGGATAAACGGCGACATCGTCGATCGTGCCGACGAACCACGGGCTCGACGAGTTCCACGTGTTGTCCCCGCCAATGCGCCAGTAGCCGGAATACGCCTGGGCGCCCGCTTGCGGATTCGTGCCGATGAGAGCGCCATCAACGTAGAGCGCCAGTCCATCAGCTGACTGCTGCGCGAGCACATGGTGCGCGGCTCCATCGTTATAGGAGAGCCCGGTCACGATGGTGTTGGCCTGCCCGGTCCAGGTGCCAAATACCAGGCGACCGTCGTCTTGCAGGTAGACGTGCCGGTCATAACTGTCCGACAATCCAGTCGAAGCGCTGCCGAAGCCGATGATCTTTCCACCCTGCGTTGTCGTCGTGCTGAACCAGGCCTCCAGCGCATAGATGCCGGGAGCCTCAATCAGGGTGTCACTGCTGACGATTCCGCCGCTAAACGACGCGGCCGTGTTGCTCGTGCCGCTCAGCAGTCCGGCAGCGCCCAGGGTGACCGGGTCGGAATAGGTTCCAGGCTGGTCGGAGGCCGATGAGTCGTTCGCTTTCGTTCCAGTGTCTTCACCCAGACGCCAATACAGATCAGGTTCAGCGCTGTAGACGGCCGCGCCGTAGGCGTCGGTAGGAGCCGAAGGGACGGGACTCGTCCGGCCGGAGGCGACAAAGTGTGCCACGATCTGCTTCTGCGTGAGGGGGGCGGAGTAGACGGCGACCTGGGCGATGTCGGCGGCGATGAATGCGCTCGTGGGCTGGCTGGGCCAGCCAGTGACGTTGTCTCCTCCTACGCGCCAGAAGCCCTGGTAGTCCTGACCCGAGGTGATGCTGGCGCGCTGCGCGACCTTCTTGCCGTCGATCAACAGCGACATGCCGGAGCTGCCGAGACTGGCCACTATGTGATGCCACTGGCCATCGTTGTACGAAGCGGACGATGCTATCGTCTGCACTCCGCCGGGGTGGACACCGAACCAGACACGACCGCCCGTGTCCATGTACACATGCCGGTCATAATCGGTGCTTTGGCCGCTATCACTGTTGCCGAACCCGATAATCTTGCCGCCCTGTGTGGTCTCGGTTTTCACCCAGGTCTCGACACTGAACGAATTTGAGGAGCTCTGGGCGTCGTTGGTCGTGGCGAATCCGGTCGCCGTGCCGTCGAAACGGCTTGCCGTGATGGCAGCGTCCACGATTGCTCCCGGAACGCCGGGGCTGACCCCGGCGTTCCGGGTCAGGTCTGCGCCGCCGGTCCAGTCGAAAGCCGGGGCACCGGATGCCTCATTCAGTGGCCAATACGACTCGGGGGAGTCTGCAAAAACACTCGCGGAATAGTCGCTGAGGGTGTCGGATGTGATGGTGACACTGGCCGAACCACCCGTTTGCGTATTGCCGAACGGGTCGGTGACCCGAATTCGATAGGAGTAGCTCTGACCCGGGGTGAGTCCAGTGTCGGTAAAGGACAGTGCCGGCCGGTTCCAGTCGGAGGAGAGCCCCTGAACGCTGGTGACGGAGACGCCGTCGCGCAGCACCTCATAGGTGAGGCTCTCGTTGTCGCGATCGAAAGCCGACTTCCAGCTCAGACGCGCTGTTCCGCTCGCGAACGACATGACCGACGGCAGGAACGCCGATGGATCGAACGAGGCGTTGGCAACACGCGGTCCTTCGTTATTCGGGGCTATGCTCGGCACGGCGAATCGGGCCAGGCCCTGTTGACGTTTGTTATTCACCATCGTGAACTCTCCGCCGTAGAGCAGATACTGGGTATCAGCCGTCACGTGCCACGGACCCTGGCCTTGCCCGGTGAAGCTACCGGTGTTGATGTCGGGATAAAACGCCAGCAGATCGGGTCGAGGTGTGCCCTCGAAGTTGTAGTAGCCGTGTGTGTCGGCAGTGATGACGCCGCCGACATCCATGCTGAAGGCAAGGGTGCGATGGTAGGTCCACGGTGAAGTTTGTTCGAAGCCGTCGATGTTGCCGCAGTAGTGCGCATGCTCGGTCGTGTAGACTTTGTCGCCAGCCGGCACCGCAGAATAGGTGTCCCCATGGCAGTCTTCGACCCAAATCAGACTGCCGTCCTCCCAGCTGGCACGGAATGTTCCTTCGAGGTTGCCGCCGTCCCCGAACACGTAGCCGGTGCCGAACACCCCTTCGGCCGATCCGGTCAGGCTGAGGATGGCCGCCTGGCTGCCGGCGTTTCGAATCAGGCCGTTGACTTTCCACGGCAGTGACGCGCCGGTTGTAGCATCCGTTGCGGCCATGCCGTATCCAGGGTTGGAACTATCGTTATAGGTCGTGAAGGATCCGCCAATGACGACCTTGCTGCCGTCGGGTGAGGCGACGAGGGCGTTGACGGTGCCACCGGCCGGCGTGCCCGACCAGGGCAGCAGAGCGCCGGTGGAGCCGTTGAAGGCTGCCATCCTGGCGCGAGACTGACCGCTAGCCGACGTGAACGTGCCGCCGACGTATACGCTATCGCCCGCGAAGGTGAGTGCCTTGACGCCCGCGTTGAGAACCGGCGCCCAGTCGGGAATAAGAGCGCCACTCTGTACGTCGAAAGCGGCAACGCGATACCGGTTGACGCCGCCGATGTTCGTGAAATAGCCTCCGGCGAACAGCCGCGACCCGTCATTAGAGACGGTCAGGGCGCGGACAGCGCCGTTGACATCGGGATTGAAGGAGGCCACAAGAACGCCGGTGGTGAGGTTGTAGGCCAACAGGTTGTTGCGCACGACCTCGTTCACGCCGTCGGCTGAGCCGGCGGGTCGCGAGCGGGTGAATTCCCCCCCGACGTAAACGGTGTCGCCCACAATGAGTTGTGCCCAGACGACCCCATTGATCTGCGCGGTGGGGAGCGAGTCGGCCGATACTGTCACGGGAGTAGTGGCATCCGTGGGGCGACTGTCAGCGACGGCGGCCAGTGGCACTGCGAGAGCGCCCACAACGAGCGCCGTAGAAGCAACCATGGCCAAGAGCCAATTGCGGGTATTCGTTATTGCGCGCACCAGAGAGGCCTCACTTTGACTTTCTTCGCAGCCGCCGGATAACCACCGCACAGATCGGAGCTTAGTGAGAGATTCTCAGGGGCAAACTCCCCCATGCGGGGGGTGGAACGCCCCCCTCATGGGGGAGTCTGGCTGGGTGACGTCTTTTTTGCAGCTCACGGCAGAGCCGATCGGGGTCGGACCAAGGCCTAGAGAAACCCAGAGACCCGACCCGGCAGAACGGTGAAGGAAAGCTCGTTCACCGCGGCGACCCTCTATACCCGGCGCAACCCGGCGTGTGCGTCGCAGGCCGGCAACGCCTGGGCTACACACTCGGAGCAGATTACGAGTTGTTCCCGGCAGGAAGGATCCCCACAATTAGGCATGTTCGTGGTCGGCGCGGCACAGATTTGGCAGACGCCCAGCACGGCAGCGCCGGGAGCGAAGTCGATGGACATCCGCTGATCGAAGACGTAGAGCGAACCAGACCACAGGCCTTCGTTGCCGAAGGCCTCCCCGTAGCGCACAATGCCGCCATCGAGTTGGTAGACCTCGTCGAACCCGCGCGATTTCATCAGGCCGCTGAGTACCTCACACCGGATGCCACCGGTGCAGTAGGTCACCACCGGCTTGCCCTTGAGATGGTCGTACTTGCCGCTGTCGAGTTCGGCCACGAACTCGCGCGTGTTCACCACGTCGGGTACGACCGCATCGCGAAAGTGGCCGATTTCCGCCTCGAACCGGTTACGCCCGTCGAAGAAGACCACCTCGTCGCCGCGCTCGGCAACCAGGGCGTTCAGTTCGGCCGGCTGCAGCTTGGTGCCGCCCCCGACGACTCCCGTTTTGTCGACGCGCAATTCGCCGGGCGCGCCAAAGCTCACGATCTCGTCGCGCACCTTGACCACGAGTTTTGGAAAGTCCAGACTCTGGCCGTCCTCGTCGAGGCCGGTGCCCTCGCTCCACTTGAAATCGATGTTCTTGAACGCGGGGTAGCCGCGCGTCTTACGGATGTACTTCTTGATCGCCGGCAGGTCACCGCCGACCGTACCGTTCAGTCCATCCTTCGAAATGAGGATGCGCCCGCGCAGGCCGAGCCCGGCACACAGGTCGCGTTGCCAGAGACGCACCGCGTCGGGGTCGGCCAGTGGGGTGAAGATGTAAAAGAGCAGAATCTTCGGAATGGCCATGGGCTCATTTTACGAGAGTGCGCGCATTGTTCGAGCGCACGGCAAAGCGCCACCCCTCGCTGAAGTCGTTTCCAACGGTGACTGCTCGGAAGCTACCACGGTTTCATGCCCCTCGCTAGCGGCATTCTTGAGCGTGCACGGGAACCGGCGGCGTAGGCTGACGGAGCGCCACAACCAGACGCGCATTCAGGAGGCCATTGTGACCAACGACCCGCTCGCCCGCTTCGGCGAGGTGCCCCAGTTTTCACTCACCAGCAGCGACATGACCGATGGCAGTCCGTTGCGGTCAGCGCAGTACGGTGCCGATGCCGGGGGAGCGGATGTTTCCCCCCAGCTCTCCTGGCGGGGTTTTCCAGCCGAGACCCAGAGTTTCGCGCTCACCGTGTTCGACCCCGACGCGCCGACCGGTTCCGGGTTTTGGCACTGGGCTGTAGCCAACCTGCCGGTCTCCGTCACCGCGCTTTCCGCTGGAGTTCAATCGTTGCCGGCCGGCTCGCTCGTACTGCCTAATGAGCTGCGACTCACCTCATTTTCCGGCGCCGCACCGCCGCCGGAAACCGGTACCCACCGCTACCAGTTCATCGTTCACGCGCTCGACGTGGCAACGCTTGACCTCGACCCGCAGTCCACACCGGGCGTCCTGGGCTTCAACCTGCACTTTCACACGCTTGCGCGTGCAGTATTGGAGGCGACCGGGGTCGCGGGTGGGGCATCCGCTGCCTGAACGCCCGGCGTTCGACCCACGTGAAACCGGAAATCAACCCCAAATGGGATTGTTCCCAGCGAGGATTCGGGGGAGTCGACTTATCCTCAATCAATGAGTCAAGTCACCACCACGTTCGACAGGGATAGTCGCATCCCCCCGCACCGTTCCCCATCATTGCTAGAACGCACCACGCCGAACCGCAGCACGCCAAACCGCACCACACCAGAAAGTGCCGCGCCGGTACCGGCCTGGCTGCACGGTATCCGTCTACACACTGATGGCGTCACTGTCGACCGGTCGGCTCATCGAGAGACCGGGATTCGCCGCCTGCCGGTCTGGGCGTGGCGCGCGCTCATGCTGCGACGGGCGGCTCCGGTGCATAAATTCAACCTGCACCCGATCGATTCCGTTGAGTACGACCTCGATCTGGATTACATCGGCGACGGCCAGAAGATTCACCGGCTCGACGTACTCGCTCCCAAACGCGCGGATGGTGCGGAACCGCTGCCCGTCTACGTGTACTTTCACGGCGGTGGCTGGACCTCGGGTGACAAAGATCCGCTCACCAAGTACTGCGCGAGCCAGGCCGCCGAAGGCATGATCGTCGTCAATGCCAACTATCGAATGGCGACGCGGTTTCAGCTCAAGCACATGTTGCAGGATGGCAACGCCGTGCTCGACTGGGTGGCCCGCAACATCGCCGCCTACGGGGGAGACCCGACACGCATCGTGCTCGGTGGTGATTCCGCCGGCGGCCACATTGCGGCGCTGCTCACCGCTGCGGCGTTCGAGCCAGAACTCGCCACACACTATGACATCGCACCGCCGGTCGCCCCGCGAAACCTGCGCGGCCTGGTGCAGCACTGCAGCATCGCCGATTTCTCGGTGCTGTTCGACCGCGGGTTTGTACTGAGCCTCAATTTCGTCAGGATGCTGTTGCCCGATCGGGGGCGGGGACTGCACCTGCGCACGGCCGCACGTTTTATGTCGCCGATCGAGTGGCTCAACCGCGGGTTTCCGCCGGTCTTTGTCACGACATCGGAGCGCGATTACTTTTACCGCGCCAACCTCAACTTCATCGAGGCGCTGCGGGCGCGCAAGATTCGCGTCGATACCTTGATTTATGGCCGACAGAGCGTCAATACCAAGCACACCTGGCAGCAAGACGACACGCATCCGGAATCGCAGGAGGTCTACCGTCGCCTCGGAGCATTCGTGCGTGCTGTCGCGCCGCGCGCGGTCGCTGCACTCTAGGTCAGGACCACGCATGGGTCGCCGCGATCACCCCCTGCTGGGGCATCGGATGCTGGTGCTCACCCACAATAGTCACCGTGCCTGAGCGCCGGTGTCGTTAGCATCGAGTCGTGCATATGTTCTTCAGAACCCTCCTTCATGCCCTGCTGTCGAAGTTCGGCCCTCGGCTCGGTCACTTCGACGTCGCTCGCACCAACTTCGTGACAATGCCGACCGACCTGGATATTTTGCGGCACATGAATAACGGGGTCTACCTGTCGATCATGGACGTGGCCCGCTTCGATATGTTGCACCGAACCGGCGTCTGGGCCATTTTCCAGGAGCGCGGCTGGTACCCGGTTGTGGTTTCTGAGACGATCAGCTTTCGCAAGTCGCTCACGGTCGGCCAGAAGTTCACGGTGGAGTCGCGCATCCTCGGCTTCGACGAGAAAGCCGTATACGTCGAGCAGCGTTTCGTGCGACCGGATGCCGATGGCTCACCCGAAATCTACTCCCACGGCTACATTCGCGGCCGCTTTCTCAAGCGCACCGGCGGCGTGGTGACGATCGACGAGCTGCTCGAGGCGATCGGTGTCGCCCCCGACGATGTGACGGTGCCCGAGTGGCTGCTTGAGTGGAGCCGCAATGCCGCGGCTCCCGCCACGCGAGCCCCCGCGCCGAGCATCTGGAACTAGCTGAACGGGTTGCGCCAACCGCGCCACGCGCAGCGTCAGCTGCGCCAAAGTGGTTCGAGGCTGGCGGTGTTGGCAGAGGGGGCCCCCACTGCTGCGTCGTTCTTCAGCCGCACGTCAGTTGAGTTTGAGCGCTATCGGGAGGAAGGTGCCGCTCTAAGGGGTTCGGCTTGCGGGCACGTGTACAGCCTTCGAGCCGATGTGTGCGGGTGTTCGGCGGCGGACCTATACCGCCAAGTACAAACGCGACATTCTGACCGAGTGATGAAGTCCATGATTTGTCCGTGCCTGGAGGGTTTTTTCATGGGGCAGCAGGCGCCCCGATCGCGCCGCCGCGAGGCCGGGTTCAGAAGGGTTTGGTGGGCAGGTATTTTCCGTCGAGGGTGATCACGGCACGTGAACCGCCGTCGGGGTCTTCAACTTTCTTGATGTCTAGCTTGAAATTGATGGCGCTGATGATGCCGTCGCCGAACTGTTCGTGGACCAGGGCCTTCAAAGTGGAGCCGTAGACCTGCATCATTTCGTAAAACCGGTAAACGGTGGGGTCGGTCGGGATACCGCCGGGGATGCTGCCGCGCATCGGAATGGTCTGCAGCAGCATTGCGGCGTCCTTGCCTAGACCCAGCCGCTCAGCGACGAGTTCCGCAGCGGCTTCGGGCAACGGATGCTGACCAAGCAGGGCGGCGGTGACGAAAACTAGGCTCAAACCGGTGCCATCGGTCAGTTCCTGCCAGGAGAGGTCCTTGCGCATCTTGGCGTCGATGATGGCGGCGGTCAGTTCCTCGCGCGGAGCTGGGGTGTTCTGGGAATGAATCATGGTGTTTTCCTTTTCTTTTGGTGATACGAGGTGGTTAGGCGGCCAAGCCGGATACGGCCGGCGTGGCATGGTCCGGCGCATTGCCCGCGAGTGGGACAAAATGGCCGGTGACACCGTCCAGGGTGTCAATGGAGCCGGTTTCGATGTCGTAGACCCAGCCGTGGAGGTTTAGCCGGTTCTGATCCAGGGCCAAGGCGACGGAGGGATGGGTCCTGATGTTGGTCAGCTGGGCGATGACGTTCCCGCGGACCATGGCCTTCAACGACTCCTGGGCCGATGCGTGGGTGCGGGCGGCATTGACGGCCTTCGCCGCGTCGGCGTGGGCAAGCCAATTGGCCACGGCCGGCAAGTGGTCCAGGTTCATGTCGGTCGAGATGGCAGTCATCGCTCCGCAGTCGGAATGGCCACAGATGATGATGTCCGTGACGCCCAGGACGGCGACCGCGTACTCGACTGTCGCGGAGACACCGCCGGGCTCCGGGCCGTAGGCGGGCACGATGTTGCCGGCGTTGCGCATGACGAACAGGTCACCCGGTTCCTGCTGGGTCAGCAGCTCTGGCACGACCCGGCTGTCCGAGCAGGCAATGAACAGGGCCTCAGGGCTCTGGGCGGTGGCCAGCTCCTTGAAGAGTTCCGAACGCGCCGGAAAGGCCTCCCGTTGGAATTTCAGAAAGCCTTCAATGATGTTTTGCATGGCTGTCCTCTCGATGTTTGGGGGGATATTCAATGATGACGGAAACTATCTATAGTGTCCAAGACCTATTTATGATGGAATCAATAAGTAATTTCTATAGTTGGAGAATTGTAATGTTGCGCCACATTCGTTATCTGACCGCAGTGGCGGAACACCAGAACTTCACGCGCGCGGCCGAGTCGCTCCACGTCTCCCAACCGACGCTGTCGCAACAGATCAAGCAACTGGAGAACTCGTTAAACGTTCAGCTCTTGGACCGGTCCGGACGGACCGTGCGGCTGACAGACGCTGGCGAGACCTTCCTGCGCTACACCCGCCGCGCCCTGCGCGAACTTGACGCCGGAACCCGGGCCATCCACGACGTGCAGGACCTGAGCCGTGGATCGCTCCGGTTGGCGATGACGCCTACGTTCACCGCGTACCTGATCGGTCCACTGGTCGAACGCTTCCGCACCCGCTATCCCGGCATCACCTTGAGCCTGCAGGAGATGACCCAAGACCGCATCGAGGTGGCACTGGCCGAGGACACCCTCGACCTAGGCATCGCATTTGCCGAGGTGCGTTCGTCCGAGATTGAGACCCAGGCCTTGTTCGTCGAAACTCTCAGCCTGGTTGTCGGCAACAACCATCCCCGCGTCGGACAGCAGGCACCCATGACCCTGCGGGAGTTGGAACAGGAGGAGCTTGTGCTGCTCAGTAATGACTTTGCTACCCGGCGCCACATCGACCTGCATTTTCGGGACCACGGTGTTGCCCCCCGCATCGCGATCGAAGTCAACTCCGTCAGCGCGATCATGGAAATCATTCGTCGTGGCCAGCTCGCCACCGTGCTGCCCGAAGCCATTGCCCGCGAACAGCACGGGCTCAACCCGGTTGCCGTGCTGCCTGCTATTCCACACCGCACCGCAGCCCTGCTCAGAAGGCAGGGTGCGTACATGAGCGCAGCCAGCAGGGCCTTCACCGAGCTGATATCGATGTGGAGCTAGCCGCCTGACCCCGCCACGACCAACGAAGTCACCGTCAAAGGACCTGTCCAACACCACCGATTCGTTTTACAGAAAACCAATGCAGCGCTCGGCGGCCATCGCACTGTGGTGCGCGATGGCGCCGACAGTGGCGATCAAGCCGGGCAAGACGTTGACCACCCGCACGCCTTTCGGCCCGACTTCGGCGGCGAGAGAGCGACTGTAAAAGTTCATGGTCTCTTTCGATAATGCGAGAACGAGGTTAAAAACATGCCGTTCGTTGGTTCCCGCGTCTGCGTTGGCGATCACGATTATCCGGATCACTGCGTTTGCCAACCAGAGCACGACCATTGCGAGGCTGAGTCCGACTTGGTTTCTGTCGACCCACAAAATCATTCGTCCGCAAGTCGGGGTGTCGATGTCTAGGTGATCTCCCAATTCCTACGAGTTCGATAGAAGGTTCCACTCGCGGTCGTTTTTCTGACGGCCGTGATGCCTCGCTGCAGCGCGACCGCGGCTGTCTTGTCAGCAGGCGAATCCGATCGCGGACTGCGAGAATCGATGCATGACTTCCACCGATCGTGCGGCGATACTCGTTGGGCGGGGGAAAGCCCTCGAATGGATCACGCTGGGGTGGAACTTCATTGGTGTCATCGTGCTGGCTCTCCTCGCGACAGTGGCGGCTGTGGTAGTCCTGGTTATCGAAAGACGGGTGGCGTTCATCGACGGTCTCCTTGCCAGCGCGGTGCTCCTCGGCTTGGTACTCGATCTGGCACTCGGATGGTGGTGGGCCGACCCGCTCGCGGGTTACGTCATCGTCTATTACGTGGCTCGCGAGGGTCTCAGAATCTTTTGTTCGAACGGGGGCAGCTCATGACGACCTGGTGGACCGTTGTCCTGAGCGTGCTCGGCGGATTGCTGGTGCTGTGGCTGGTTCTTGTTCTCGTTCTCTGGATCGAGCAACGCCGGCAGCCTGGCGGAGCATCACTTCGTGATCTGCTGCGCCTCGCGCCCGACGTCGCCCGGCTACTCAAACGCCTCGCCGCCGATCGAACCGTGTCGATCGGGGTTCGAATCTGGCTCGCGGTTCTTTTGCTCTACCTGCTGTCGCCGATCGATTTGATTCCGGATTTCATACCCGTTCTCGGTTACGCCGACGACGCCATCGTTGTCGCGATCGCTCTACGATTCGCGACTCGCCGGGCGGGCAGCGATGCGGTCAAGCGGCATTGGCCGGGAACACCCGAAGGGCTCTCAGCCGTGCTCCGACTGGCTGGCTTGAAACCCTCGGCCTAATGCTCGCGTTCGCTAAACGATCCGAAACCCGTCGAGCAGGCGTCCCAGCGAGGGTTCGTCGTATGGAACTTCTGCGGAGCGCTTCTCGCCACTGCCAAGAGCTACCGCAGCACGAAGTGACCGATTAGGCGGTGCGCACCGGAACGATGAGGTCCTTGTAGAACTGCGCGTGCGCTGGATAGTAATGCTCCCACTCGGGCAATGGCAGGCCGGCTCGGGAGGCGACCAGTCGATCGAGGTAAAAGTCCCAGCCCGGCCCCATCGTGGCGACCTCCGAGGGGGAACGCAAACGTTGCCCGAACGTGAGGTTGGTCATGCCGTCGCCCTCGACCAGGTGGAACAGCGCGCGCCAAGAATCCTCGCCCTCGCCGAAATCGCCGCTGAAGCGGTGCGGAGCCTGGCACTGCCGAATGCTCACATACTCCCACTTGGCGTCCGGCTCCGCCGTCATCCTGAATTTGACGGCCCCGGTGGCCGGCGAACCGGTGTAGGTGCCGATCCACTTCTCGAGTTCGGCCGGGCGGGTCAGGCTCGCCCACACTTTTTCGATCGGCGCGTTGAACAACCGATTCAGCATGAGATACAGGCCGTCCTCGCGCTGAACGAGGCGTCCGGTGGGCTTGGCTGACATGGTGACCTCCACTGTGAGTGAAACGCGAGTCTTACCTCAGGCTAGGCCACTTTGCGCCCCTCTGCTATATGTCAGAGGCCCTCCAGAACGGACACGGCGGCGTTGTGGCCGCCCGCTCCGCTGACCCCGCCGCAGCGGCCCCACCGGTTTGGGTTTCGATGCGAGGGTGACCGTCGGCATCCGTCATGCCCAGATCCTATCGAGGGCGAGAAGTCACCTTGTATTCGCCTGCCAGACACCTGGGACCGCTACGCAGAGGCATCCAATGTCTGTTCCCAGGAGGATCACCGCATGAGCGCCTTGAGACGCCCAGCCCGACGCCGAGTTCCCATAGTCACCGAGTTCCCATAGTCACCATGGCGGCCGTCGTCGCCTGCGCCGCGCTCGCGGCCGCGCCCCTCGTGTCGGCGGTGCCGATGGCCTCGGCGCGATGGCCATCGAATCGCCCAGCAAAACGGATACCGGCTGGCTCGTCTTCTTCGACGCCACCGCCGCGGCGCCCACAATTCTCGGTGCCGTCACGGTTGGAGCCCTGCCCGACATGGTCAGCATCTCGGCCGACGGCAGCTACGCCGTCGTGGCCAACGAGGGTGAGCCGAACGACGCCTACACGATCGACCCCGAGGGTTCCGTGGGCGTCGTCACACTGCCCGGCACGCTGGCCGCACCGGCGCAGTCTGCCGTTACGACGGCTGATTTTCACGCCTACGAAGCCAATGGCGGCAGGACGTTGCACGAGGACGTGCGCGTCTTCGGCCCGACGGTCAATACGGCGTTCCCGATCTCGGCCAACCTCGAACCCGAATATGTAGCGATTGACGAAATCACCGCCTACGTTGCCCTGCAGGAAGCCAACGCCGTCGCCATCGTCGACCTTGCCACACCAAAAGCTGTTAGGACGAGCTCTACTCCTTCGGCTCGCGCTCGTTCTCCATCTGGAACACGAACGGCACGCAGGCCTTCGGCTCCGGAGACGACTTCGAACGCATCCCCGCCGCGGCGAACCCCGCGTACTTCAACTCCACCCACAGCGATGCCATCACCGACCTGTCGGCGGCTGGTGACCTCGGCCCGGAAGGTGTCACGTTCATCTCCGCAGAGAAGTCTCCCACCGGTGAGCCAATGCTCGCCGTCGGCAACGAGGTATCCGGAACCACGACGATCTTCTCGATCAATACCATCGTCGCTCCGGTCACCACCGAGATCCAGGTGCCCGGCATCAACGACTTTCACGGTCGCCTCGAAGTCAACGCCAGGACCAGGAGGCCGGCGCTGCCGTGCTCGCTGGAGCCGTCGCGCAGCCGAAGACCGAAAACCCGAACACCCTGTTCGTCTCCGCGGGAGACAACATCGGCGCCTCCACCTTCACGTCGTTCTCGCAGCAGGACGAACCGACCATCGACGCCCTCCTCGCGGCCGGGCTGGACGCATCCGTTGTGGGAAACCACGAGCCCGACGCCGCACAGGGCGAGCACATCGTCGGCCTGTCCCTGAACGGTGTGGCGATCTCCCTGGCCGCAGTCTTTCGCGTCACGACGAACTCGTTCCTGGCCGCGGGCGGTGATAAATTCACGACCTTCGCCGCCGGAATCAACGCTACGGATACTGGCCAGGCCGACCTCACCGCCACTGTCTCGTACTTCGAGCAGCACGCGCTCGTCGACCCGGCACCGCTTGGCCGCGCCGTGCTGGCCGGCACCGACTGGGCCAGTGTCACGGTCGGCGACGCCGGGTTCACCCCGGGCGAGCGGGTCACCGTCACGGTCTCCGGGCTGAACCCCGGGCAAAAGATCACCGGCACGCTCTACTCCACACCGGTGAACCTCGGCACCTTCGCGGCCAACGCCGCTGGAATTGCCACGTTCTCGGCGGTGATCCCGATCAACACCCCGGTCGGGGCGCACGATGCCCCGGCTGTCGTGCCCGGGGCATCCGTCTGTGATCGCGGGGGCGTGTCACACCGGCGCGAGCGGCTCGAACGGGCGTGGCGGCTCGAGCGGGTCGGACTCGGTGGGCTTGGCCACCTTGCTTACCGCCCGGTCGAGGGCGCCGCGCACCGCGACGACGCCGGGACGCCCGGCACTCGAACGACGCGCGGCCGAAAACAGGGTGCGATGTGGTGTGCCCGGCAGATCGTGCAGCTGCACGGCCGGCATACGACCGGCCCAGACCAAATCGGGCAGAATGCCCACGGCATTGCCTGATTCAATCAAGCGGATGTGCGCGATCAGGTCGGCGGTCTCGAACCGAACGTCGGGTTCGAATCCGGCCGAACGGCATAGCTGCGTGGCCCACTGGCGCGAGGCGGTGCCGACCGGTTCCATCACCCAGGGCAGGCCGGCGGTGTCCTCGAGCCTGTCGGCGCCAACGCGCGAGTTCTCCGCGGGCGGCACCGCGAGTCGTAATGCGTCCGTCGCGAGGTTCACCCGGTCGAGGTCGGGCCAGTGCGCTCGGGTGTGGCCGGGATATTGTTCGGCCAGCACGAGGTCGAAGTCCCGTGCCGCGACGTCGAACAGGCCACGCTCGGGCTCACGCTCGGTCACTTCGACCCGCAGCGCTGGGAATTCCTCGGCGAGAAAGGTGAGCGCCCGCGGAATCACGGCCAGGGCTGCCGACTGGAACACAGCCACCCGCACGGTGCCAGACACGGTCGTCGTGCTGGCACGCAGGTCGGCCTCAGCGAGCTCGAGCCGCTCCAGCAGGTGCGTGGTGTGCTCGACCAGAATCTCGGCTTGCGGGGTGAGCTGCACCCGGCGACCGACTTTCTTGAGCAATACGACGCCGGCCTCTTTTTCGAGCAGCGCGAGCTGTTGCGACACCGCGGACGGGCTGTACGCGAGGGCCGTGGCGACCCCGGCCAGGGTGCCGCGAATCTTCAGTTCACGCAGCAGCCGCAACCGCCTGACATCCAGCATGTGCTACTCCGAACACCCATCACCCCACCAAAAACCAAACCATTAGAAATTATAACGAATACCCTGCATAAACAATTGCTTTTGCTAAATATAGGCTGGTCCCAGACTTGACACACCAGAGCACCCCATCCGCGAACGAAAGACTAGTCTCGTGACCATGACCAACGCCTCCACCCGCCCCGCCAACGAGGATTTCAGTGCGGAGGTCATCGCGCTCGTCAAGAAATGGCTCGACGAAAGCGCCACCATCCCAGCGGATGCCGCGGCCGAGCGGCTCGCCGGCGTGCTGAAGGACCCCAACGGCCTGGACTTCACTGTCGGCTTCGTGGACGGCGTCATGCGCCCCGAAGACAAGATGGTTGCCGGTTACAGCCTCGCGCGGGTCGCCAAGAAGGCACCCGGCTTTCTGCCGGTGCCCATGCGCGCCGCCATCGGACTCGGCGGCATTCTCGGTCCGGTACTGCCTTGGGTAGTCATTCCGGCAGCCCGCACGGTGCTTCGCCAGATGGTCGGCCACCTCGTCGTCGACGCCACCCCCGACAAGCTGGGGCCCGCACTGGCTCATCTGAAAGAAGGAGGCAACCGCCTCAACATCAACCTGCTCGGTGAATCGGTGCTCGGCGAGAAGGAAGCGCGCGAACGGCTCGAGGGCACCAAGCGCATCCTCGAACGCCCAGACGTCGACTACGTCTCGATCAAGGTGTCGTCGATCGCCAGCCAGCTGTCGATGTGGGCCTTTGATGAGACCGTCACCCGGGTGGTCGAACGGCTGACGCCGCTGTATGAGTTCGCCGCGGCATCCGCTACTCCGAAATTCATCAACCTCGACATGGAAGAATATCGCGACCTCGACCTCACCATCGCGGTGTTCGAGGGGCTGCTCGACCAGCCGCAACTCGCCCAGCTTGAGGCCGGTATCGTGCTGCAGGCGTACCTGCCCGACGCCTTCAGTGCCATCCAGGGCCTGACCCACTGGGCCCAGAACCGCCGCGCGGCCGGGGGAGCTGCGATCAAAGTGCGCCTCGTCAAGGGCGCCAACCTCGCCATGGAGCATGTCGACGCCGCCGTGCACGATTGGCCGCTCGCCACGTTCTCGACCAAGCAGGACAGCGACACCAACTACAAGCGGGTGCTCAACTGGGCGCTCACCCCGCAGAATACCGACGCCGTCAAGCTCGGCATCGCTGGCCACAACCTGTTCGACGTGGCCTGGGCGCACCTGCTCAGCGTCGCCCGTGGCGTCGATGACCGGGTCGATTTCGAGATGCTGCTGGGCATGGCCACCGCCCAGGCCCAGGCCGTGCGGCAGGACGTCGGGCAACTGCTGCTCTATACCCCCGTCGTCGACCCCGCGCACTTCGACGTGGCGATCAGCTACCTCATTCGCCGCCTCGAAGAAAACGCGAGCCAGGAGAACTTCATGTCGGCCGTGTTCGAGCTGACCAGCAGCCCGGAGCTGTTCAACCGCGAGAAGGCCCGTTTTCAGGCCTCCCTCGACGCGCTCGAGGACCAGGTTCCTGCCCCCAGGCGCGTACAGGACCGCTCGAGCAGCTATGACCTCGATCGCCTCGCCGCCGCCCTCCCGGATGCTCGCCGCCAGAGCAGCGAGACCGCCTCCGATTCCGACCCGCAGCTGACCGAAGCCCTGCTCGGCATCACCCGCGGATCGGTGCCAGCACCCTCGAGCTTTCGCAATGAGCCCGACACCGACCCGTCACTGCCGGCCAACCGGGCCTGGGGCCGAGGCATCCTGGCCCGCGCCGAGGCATCCGTTCTCGGCACCGCCACCATTGAGGCCGCTGCAGTTCCCGATGAGGCCACCCTCAATTCCATCATCGACGGCGTGCTGGCCGCCGGGGCAGCGTGGGGCCAGAAGACCGGCGCCGAGCGCGCCGCCGTGCTGCATCGCGCCGGACTGGCGCTCGCTTCCAGGCGCGACCGCCTGATCGAGGTCATGGCGAGCGAGTGCGGCAAGACGATCACCGAGGGTGACGCCGAGGTGAGCGAAGCCATCGACTTCGCCAACTATTATGCCGAACGTGCCAAGGACCTCGACCGCGTACAGGGCGCCATCTTCGTGCCCTCCAAACTCATCGTGGTCACCCCGCCGTGGAACTTTCCGACCGCTATCCCGGCCGGTGGCATGCTCGCCGCCCTCGCCTCCGGTGCTGGCGTCGTCGTCAAGCCCGCCACGATAGCCCAACGCACCGGTGCCGTCGTCGTCGAGGCGCTGTGGGAGGCAGGCATTCCGCGCGAACTTCTCGCGCTCGTCAACCTGCCTGACCGGGAACTCGGCGCCAAGCTCATCGCGCACCCCGCGGTCGACCGGGTCATTCTCACCGGCGGCTACGAGACGGCCGAGCTGTTTCGCTCGTTCCGCCACGACCTCCCGCTGCTCGCCGAAACCAGCGGCAAGAACGCCATCATCGTCACCCCCTCGGCTGACTTCGACCTGGCCGCCGCTGACGTCGTCAAGAGTGCTTTCGGCCACGCCGGCCAGAAGTGCTCGGCCGCGAGCCTGGTGATCCTGGTCGGATCGGTCGCGAAATCGGAGAGGTTCCTCGGCCAGCTGGTCGACGCCGCGACCTCGATCCAGGTGGGACCGGCCAGCGATCCGGTCACCCAGATGGGCCCGATCATGTCGCCGGCCGACGGCAAACTGCTGCACGCGCTGACCACCCTGGGCGCTGAAGAAAAATGGCTGGTCGAGCCGAAGCAGCTCGATGAGACCGGCAAACTCTGGTCACCCGGCATCCGCACCGGCGTCGCGCCCGGATCGTACTTTCACCTCACCGAGTTCTTTGGCCCGGTTCTCGGCGTGATGCACGCGCGCAATCTGGAAGAAGCCATCCGCTTTCAAAACGCCGTCGACTATGGGCTGACCACCGGGCTGCACTCGCTCGACGCCGACGAACTGGCCCTCTGGCTTGATTCTGTTGAGGCCGGCAACCTCTACGTCAACCGCGGCATCACCGGCGCCATCGTGCAGCGCCAGCCGTTCGGCGGGTGGAAGCGCTCCGCGGTGGGGGCCGGAACCAAGGCCGGCGGACCGAACTACCTGCTCGGCCTCGGCAGCTGGGTCAGCGAACCGGGCCGCAACAGCTCGACGCTGCACTTGCGCGGCCTCGAGCAGCGCGTCACCGACATCATCGAGGCCAGCCAGCCTTTTCTCGACTACACCGACTTCGACGTATTGCGCCGCTCGGCGGTGAGTGACGCTCTGGCCTGGCGCGAAGAGTTCAACGTCGTGCGCGACGCGACCGACCTCGGCGTGGAGCGTAACCTGTTCCGCTACCGCGCGCTGCCGGTCACCGTGCGCCTGACGGAAACCGGCACGCTCGCCCAGCTGCTGCGCGTGATCGCCGCCGCGACCCTGTCACGATCGAGCTTCGACGTGTCCAGCGCCATTCCGGTACCACCCGCCGTGCGCAATATCCTCGCTGAGCGCGAGACCCTGGTGGTCATCGAGAGTGACGAGGAGTGGCTCGACCGGGCCCGCTCGGGCAAAATCACGGCCAGCCGCGTGCGTCTCATCGGCAGCGACCCGGTGCTGGGCGCGGCGGAGGCGGCATCCGCTCTTGCTGAGGCCACGAACGGCAGCCCGGACATTGCCGTGTATTCCAACGCTGTCACCCAGGCCGGTCGCATCGAAGTGCTGCCGTTCCTGCGCGAACAGGCTATCTCGATCACCGCGCATCGGTTCGGCAACCCGAGCACGCTCTCGCAGGGCGTGATCTGAAAAACGGCCGGTGCGGCTCGCGTGGGCGCACCGGCTACGAGCTATTGGCATAGTGATTAGTGGGGCAAACTGGTAGGGGACGTATAATTACCGCTGTCCACAATTCGACAGGGGTTGACGCTTGAACGGAAATGCGACGACGACGCATCGAAACGTCGCTTTGTTGTCGGTAGCCAGTCTCATGGCGCCCCTCATCACGACGTCCGAAGAAATCGACCGACGGTTGAAGCCTGTTCTGACGCGCCTCAAGCTGCCCACCGGGCTGCTGCAGCGTGTGGCCGGAGTCTACGAGCGACGCAACTGGGGCCCGAACGAGACCTTCGACGACGCCGCGGTCAAGGCCGGCGAGATCGCGTTGCGGGAGGCCGGCATCAAGCCCAGCGACGTTGGCCTGCTGATCAACACTTCGGTCACTCGCAAACACCTCGAGCCCTCGGTCGCCGTGCGGATCCACCACGGACTCGGCCTGCCGTCGTCGGCGATCAACTTTGACATTGCAAACGCCTGCCTCGGTTTCGTCAACGGCATGACCCTCGCAGCGCAGCTCATCGACTCCGGCCAGATCAAGTACGCAGTGATCATCGACGGCGAAGACGCCGACGAGATCCAGTCCAACACGATCGAACGCCTCGGCCGCCCGGGCATCAAGCGCAAAGACTTCATGAGCGAGTTCGCGAGCCTCACCCTCGGCTCCGGCGCAGCCGCCGCAGTGCTCGGCCCGGCGGACGCGCACCCCGGCGGGCACCGCATCCTCGGCGGTGTCACCCGCGCGGCAACCCAATTCAATGACCTGTGCGTCGGCAGTGTCGACGGCATGTTCACCGACGCGAAAGCGTTGCTCAGGGGCGGTATGGAACTCGTCGTTTCGGCGTGGACCGAAGCCAAACGGGACTGGAGCTGGTCGAATATGGATCGCTACATCCTGCATCAGGTCTCAAGCGTGCACACCAACGCCATCATCAAGGCCACCGGCATGGACAAGACCAAGATTCCGCTGACCTTTCCCACCCTCGGCAACGTCGGCCCGGCGTCGATTCCGATCACGCTCGCGCAGGAGGCCTCGACGCTGAAATCGGGCAACCGGGTGCTGCTCATGGGCGTCGGCTCTGGCCTGAACACCGCCATGATGGAACTCGTTTGGTGAGGGTGGGCCCCCGGCGCCTTCCCGTCGCCACCTCGGACCCGGCCGCATTGCCACCGGCAGGCCTGCCCGGGCTGAACCCGGTGTGGTCGCGACTGATCGAGGTCACGGAGAGCGGCAGTGCTGGCGGTGTGACCCACGGCTGGCACCTGCTCGACAACGGCCCAGAGCTTGACGCGCTCGGCGTGATTCCGGTCGGCACAATTCTGTGTGTGCACGGCAACCCGACCTGGTCCTACCTCTGGCGCGGTCTGCTGGCCTCGGCAACGGAGGCCGCGGCGTCGGGCGCGCCAGCCTGGCGCGTGATCGCCGTCGACCAGCTCGATATGGGCTTCTCGGCACGCACCGGGAGGTTTCGCCCGCTCGCTCGCCGGGTGCAGGACCTCGCCGACCTGACAGACGCCCTCGAACTGGCTGGTCCGGTGATCACTCTCGGCCACGACTGGGGCGGAGTGGTGTCCCTCGGCTGGGCCGTCGACCATCCCGAGCTGCTGGCCGGCGTCATGCTACTGAACACCGCGGTGCACCAGCCGGCCGGCGATCCGATTCCGTCGCCGCTGCGGCTCGCGCTCGGGCGCGGCATCCTCGGCCCGGCAACCGTGACCACGCCCGCCTTCCTCGCTACGACGCTGGCCCTGGCGCATCCGCCGCTGTCTGCCGCGGTGAAGCGCGGCTACCGCGCGCCGTACCGAACGAGCGCTCGCCGGGGCGGTATCGGCGGTTTCGTCGCCGATATCCCGGTAGCCCTCGGGCACGAGAGCCGGGTTGAACTCGACCGCATCGCCGAGGGCGTGCGCTCGCTCACGGTGCCCACGCTGCTGCTGTGGGGTCCGCGCGACCCGATCTTCAGCGACCGCTACCTCGACGACCTGGTCGAACGGATGCCGCACGCCCGCGTGCACCGGTTCGAGGGCGCTGGCCACCTGCTCGCCGAAGATGCGGACTACGCCGCCGCCGCGCTGCTCTGGCTGGGCGATGCGCTCGTGAGCGCTCCCCTCGAGGTCTCGGGCGCGGGCGCGGGCTCGGTATCGGGCGCGGTATCGGGCTCGGGCTCGGTCGAGCCGAGCGAGACGGCCGTCTCGGGGAGCCTTGCCGCGTGGGCGGCAGCGGGCACGCATCCGCTCTGGCATTACCTCGACGAATTACAGGCCTCCGACGACACCGCCCTCGTTGACATGCAGCCGGCCCCTCGCGCCGTCAGCTGGCGACTGCTCTCGCTGCGCGTGCGGCAGATTGCCGCCGGACTCGTGCACATCGGCGTCAAACCCGGCGACCGAGTCTCGTTGCTCGTGCCGCCAAGCGCCGACCTCACCGCGGTGCTCTATGCCTGCGTACGCATCGGCGCCATCGTCGTCGTAGCGGATGCCGGCCTCGGCCTGGCGGGCCTCACTCGCGCCGTGCGCGGCGCCCGCCCCGACTTCGTCATCGGGGCCGCTCCCGGCCTCCTGGCCGCCCGGGCGCTCGGTTGGCCCGGACGTAAAATTTCGGTCGCAGGCTTTCCGGCCCCGATGGCCCGGCTGATCGGCGTCGAGCACACCCTCGCCGAACTGATCAGCCTGGGCCAGGCCCGCCTCAGTGCCGGTGACGGGCTTCCGCCCGAACCCGCGCCGAGCGATGCGGCCGCCGTGCTGTTCACGTCGGGTTCGACCGGCCCGGCCAAGGGGGTCGTCTATACGCACGGCCAGCTCTCGGCCGTGAGCCGCGCGCTCTTTCTGCAGTACGGCGTCGGTGTCGGCACCGGCCTCGTCGCCGGATTCGCCCCGTTCGCGCTGCTCGGTCCGGCCCTCGGTGCCCGCTCGGTCACCCCCGACATGGACGTCACCGCGCCGAAGACCCTCACCGCGTCTGCCGTCGCGTCCGCCGTCGCCGCGATCGACGCGACGGTCGTCTTTCTCTCGCCCGCGGCCCTCGTGAACGTCGTCGCGACCGCCGCTGCGCTCACGCCGGCCGACCATGCTGCCCTCGCCGGGGTGCAGCGTTTTCTCTCGGCCGGTGCGCCGATCTCTGAGAGCCTGCTCGCCCAGGCCGCGGCGCTCATGCCGGAAGCGACCGCGCACACGCCATACGGCATGACCGAGGGCCTGCTCATGGCCGACATCACGCTCGAAGGCATCCGCGCCGCGGCTGCGAGTGTCGCACAATCGAAGTCGGTGCAGGCCGTAGCGCACGACGGCGAGTCGGTCCCGGCACCGCCAGACCCGGCGAACCCGGCCGGGGGAGTCTGTGTCGGCGGGTCGACCGCGACCACTCGCATCCGTATCAGCGCGCTCGACGCGAGTGGGGCATCCGTCGGTGACCTCTCGGAGGAACCCGACGTGACCGGTGAGATCGTGGTCTCGGCGCCGCACGTGAAGGACCACTACGACCGCCTCTGGCTCACCGAGCGCGGCTCGCGGCGTGGCGGAGTGCCGGGCGAACGTTGGCACCGCACCGGCGACGTCGGCCACCTCGACAGCGCAGGCCGCCTCTGGGTCGAGGGCCGCCTGCCGCACGTCATCGTGACGGCCGACGGCGTGGTCACCCCGGTCGGTCCGGAGCAGCGGATCGAAACCCTGCCCGACGTTTCTCGTGCGGCGTTCGTCGGCGTCGGCCCTCTCGGCACCCAACAGCAGGTCGCCGTGCTCGAAACCGTGCCGCCTGCCCGCCGCGCTCACCGGGCACCCGAGGCGCTCGCCGCTGCCGTGCGCTCGATGGTCGGCACACCGGTCGCTGCAGTGCTCGTGGTTCCGGGCCTGCCGACCGACATTCGGCACAACTCCAAGATCGACCGCAGCCGATTGTCGCGCTGGGCCACCGGAATCCTCTCTGGCGGTCGCTGGGTCAAGCCATGAGAGTGCTCGTCACGGGTGCCAGCGGATTTCTCGGCCGTGCCGTCGCTGCCCGTATCAGCGCGGCCGGGCACGAGGTACGCACCTTTCAACGCCGGCCATCCGGCGTGCCCGGCGTCGAAGATGTGCACGGTTCGATCACGACGCCCGCCGACACTCCCTATGCCGGCCTCGCCTACGCCGTGAGCGGTATGCACGCGGTCGTGCACCTCGCGGCAAAGGTATCGCTCACCGGCGACCCGGCCGCGTTCGAGGCGGTGAACGTTGGAGGAACGCGCACCGTCGTGCAGGCCGCAGCGGATGCCGGCGTCTCCCGTTTCGTCTACGTCTCCTCACCGTCCGTTGCCCATGCCGGCCGTTCGATCATGGGTTCTGACGCCCTGCCGGCCGCGCCCGGGCAGGCTCGCGGCGACTATGCCCGCACCAAGGCACGCGCCGAACTGCTCGCGCTCGCCGCCGACGCTCCCGAATTCAGCGTGGTCGCCGTGCGTCCGCACCTGGTCTGGGGCCCCGGGGATACCCAGCTGATCGACCGGATCGTCGATCGTGCCCGCCACGGGCGGCTGCCGCTGCTCGGACACGGTGCGGCGCTCATCGACACGACCTACGTCGACAATGCAGCCTCCGCGATCCACGCAGCGCTCGATGCCGCCGAGCGGGTGCACGGGCAGTCCTATGTGATCACCAATGGTGAACCACGCCCGATTGCGGAACTCCTCGCGGGAATCTGCGGCGCGGCCAACGTACCCGCGCCAGCCTGGCGGGTGCCGGCATCCGCTGCCCGCGCCGCCGGCTCGTTCATCGAGGCCATCTGGCGCGCTCGCCCGGGAACGGATGAGCCCCCGATGACTCGGTTTCTGGCCGAGCAGCTTTCGACCGCACACTGGTTCGACCAGCGTCGCACCCGCGCCGACCTGGCCTGGGCCCCCGAGGTGTCGCTCGACGAGGGCTTCGCCCGCCTGGCCGCCCACTACCGCCCGGCTCCCTAGCCCCCACCACTGCGGACGGGGCCCGGGCCCCGTCCCTGGGCCCAGTTTATAAACTAGGCCCAGGGCTCGGGCCCAGGCCCCGTCCGGTTAGCGCGTCTCGTGCGCGCGAAGGGGGGGGGCTCACGCTACAAACGGATGCCGAGGGCTGCGCGCGCAAACCCGAGCGCTTCCTCGGGCTCCACGCCGAGCTGTCGCGCCTTGCCGGCGAAGGTGGCGGCGGCAACCTGGACCTGTTGCTGGGCGGCATTTCCGCTCGCGGCGATGAAGGATCCGTTCCGGCCCCGCGTCTCGATGACCTCGTCACGCTCGAGTTCACGGTAGGCGCGGGCTACCGTGTTGGCGGCGAGCCCCAAATCTTCGGCAAGCCTGCGCACCGTTGGCAGCTTGTCACCGGGGGCCAGATCACCCGAGCGCACCGCGGCGAGCACCTGCACCCGTAACTGTTCGTAGGGCGGAGTTGCAGACCGCGGATCGACCAGCAGCATCATGCGGAAGCCTGGGTTCGGTTGCCCGGATCGGCCTGATCGTCGGCCTGATCATCGGCCTGATTGTCGGCCCTATCATCGGGCCGATCACCACCACCGGCAGCGGCGCGCGTGCGGCGACGGTCGAGTTCGATGGCCGTCTGGGGCCACAGCCTGCGCAGAAAGTGCATTGTGCTGCGGTTGCGCATGCTCGTCAGGCTCCAGCTGACCAGCACGACGATGAGTACCGGGCCCATAATCGTGAACGAGCCGGCCAGAATCTCGTCGATCGAGCCGGGCACCGGCAGGCTGATCGCCTCGCTCAAGGAGAGAAACAACACGCAGGAGCTCGTGGCGGCGATGATCCCGGGAATCTCGATGAGGCTGCGCAGGGTGGTGCTGCGAAAAGCATCACTCCAGGCAAGTTGGATGTACGTGTCGGCCGGTTGGCCGCGGCCGAGCAGAGCGTTCGCCGCCGCCCAGGTCACCAGGCTCGCAGCGGTTGCGAGAGCTAACAGCAGCCCGGCCGGCCAGAGAATCGTGCGCACCGAGACGTCGTCGAACACCCGATCCGGGTTGATCGCAATGACCCCAAGCACGGCGATGTAGCTCAGGGTGGCGAGGCCCAGCAGGCCCAGTGAGAACGCGCGGTGCAGCCGGGTGACGTAGTCGGTCAGCCCGGGAAAGGCGCTGCGCGCCAGTCGTGGCGCCTCAGCGACAGGGGCGAACGCCGAGCGGGAATCGTCACCGATGAGGGCGACCGTCGATCCGACCGTCATTGCTACAACGATCAGGAACCCGTTCCCCAAGTTCTGGTTGCCGTCCGTCACGACGAGCGCCGCGACGCTCAAAACGAGTCCGACCATCGACCCGAGCACCCCTGCGCGTTCGCGGCGATGGATTCGGCCCGACAGCTCGGGAACGATCTCAGGAACCAACGCGAGCCCGACCTGCCGTGAGTACGCCTGCAGCATCCGCCTGCGTGGTTCGGCTCGTGCGCTATGAATTATGCGGATGCCAAGACCCGCCAGTACCAGCGCCGCCAGGATCAGTACGACCGTGTCCACAAAACCTCCCTTTTGTGTGAATTCTGTACCAGAGTAGCAATACAAAATGCGCGATACAAGGCCGCTGGTCAGGCGTCGGAACGGCGGTTCAGTGCATCGGTGACCAGGGCGAGCGCCGCGGCCGGGCTCAGGCCGAGCTGCTCGATCCGTGCCGCGAACGCGTCGGCAGCAGCCTGCGCGTGTCGTTCTGCCGAATCAACATTGGGGGCGACGAAAGATCCGAATCTGCCCCGCGTTTCAATCACACTGTCCCGCTCCAGCTCGCGATAGGCACGCGCGACGGTGTTCGTGGCCAGGCCAAGCTCGGCGGCCAGGGCGCGCACAGTGGGCAGGCGGGTATCGTGGGCCAATTCGCCGGAGCGCACGGCCGCAACGACCTGGCTGCGCAACTGCTCAAACGGCGGCGTGCTCGATCGGGAATCGATGGCAATAAAGGATGTGGGCATGGGACCCTCCGTTCGACGTCATGAGCAATTTTGCCTCGCTACAACGAAAGCTGCAACAGCATACCCACGGTACGTTCTCCCGAGATGTTTCGCAGAATCGGGTAACGAGTTGCTTCAGCATCAGTGGAACAACCATCTCTGCGCTCTCGCGTGGCCGCGTAGGCTCGAACCATGACTTTTCCGGCCGACCTCCCCGCAGAATTGGCCGGGCTACTGCCGACCCTGGTCGGTGTCGTGCTGCTTCTCGCGGTGGTCGTGACGGTGCTGCGTGTTTATCGCACGCAGCATCCGTTTGCCCCGGCACTCGCACTGCTGCGCGGAACCCTGCAACTGGCCGCGATCAGCCTCATTCTCAGCGGCATCATCAACGATCCGCTCTGGGTTGGCGTCGGACTGCTCGTTATGTTCGCAGCGGCCGTCGTGACCGTCACTCGCCGCATCGGCTTCAGCCGCCCGCATCTGGTGCGCGTGGCTGCGGCGATGGCGCTCGGCGTGGGCATCACGCTGACCATCGTGTTCACTACCGGGGCGATCGAGTTCTCGCCGCGCTACGTGCTCGCGATCGGCGGGATCATCATCGGCAACGCCATGTCGATCGCGACGCTCAGCGGGCGCCGCTTCTCGGAGGCGGTCGGTGATCACTGGGACGAAGTTGAGGGCTGGCTTGCGCTCGGGGCCACACCACGGCAGTCCACCCGCGACCTGGCCAGGCGGGCGGTCTACTTCGCGATCATTCCGTCCACCGACCAGACCAAGACCACGGGGCTGGTGACACTGCCGGGAGCGTTCGTCGGAGCGATCTTCGGGGGAGCCTCACCGCTCGAGGCTGGTCGGTTTCAGATCGTCGTGCTCGCCGGAATCCTCTGTGCCGGATCGATCGCCGCGGTCACCCTGCTTCACCTGATCTCTCCGGTGCAGCAGAAGCCGCTGCCCGGATAAAAGCCGGCTACTCGATTGAGCGATGGATCAGGCGGGAGAGCACGATCGCGCTGCGGGTGTGGTCGACGTTGGGGGCGAGGCGCACCTTTTCAAGGGCCGCTTCCAGGCCGGGAATGTCGCGGGCGCGAATGTGCACCATGGCGTCGGCGCTGCCGGTGACGGTTCCCGCATCGACAACCTCGGGCACCCCCGAGAGAATACGCAGCAATTCGTCGGGAGCCACCGTGCCGCGGCAGAACAGCTCGACGTAGGCTTCCGTGCTCATGCCGTCGACCGCCGGGTCGACCTGGATGGTAAAGCTGCGAATCACCTTGTCGGCCACCAGGCGGTCGACGCGACGTTTCACAGCGGATGCCGACAGCCCCACCACCGAGCCGATGTCACCATAGCCCGCGCGCGCGTTCTGGCGCAGCAGGTCGAGAATACTGTGATCAAGGTTGTCCATGGGGCGAGTCTAGGGGGCGGTTATACGTAAAATTGCGTCAATACCGTATATCTCGAAGATTTCTTGCGCAGATCAGCGTGAAACGTCGAATCATGCTGTGTGAGACTAAGAGCGGCGTCCCGGAACGATCGCTGTTGTTCGTGCCGGGCTCACGTGAGCGACCTGGTCCGCCATTCACCCGAGTTCCGAGGGTCGACAGGCCCGCGGATCCCCGAAGGAGCCCCATGTCGATCAACTCAGTCATCCCCGTCCTTGCCGAAGACCTGGCCGTTCCCGTGCGTATCGCCACCAAGCGCACCGTGCTGATGTGCAAGCCGCAGTTCTTCACCGTGGTGTATCGCATCAACCCCTGGATGGACCCGGCCCTGCCCACCGACACCTCGCTCGCCGTCGCCCAGTGGCAGACCCTGTACGACACCTATGTCGGTCTCGGCTTCGACGTGCAGCTGATCGATCCGATCGACGGCCTGCCCGACATGGTCTACGCGGCCAACGGTGGCTTCGTCATCGACAATCAGGCCTACGGCGCCAAATTCACGCACGTCGAGCGCCAGCCCGAGGGCCCCGCCTACATGGGCTGGTTCGCCGCCAACGGCTTCGACGTGCGCGTACCGGTCGAGACCAATGAGGGCGAGGGCGACTTTCTGTTGGTCGGCGACGTCATCCTGGCCGGCACCGGCTTTCGCAGCGATTCCAACAGCCACGCCGAACTCTCGGCCATCGCCGGGCGCCCGGTCGTCACCCTGCGCCTGATCAATCCGAGTTTCTACCACCTCGACACCGCCGTCGCCGTGCTCGACGACACCAACATCGCCTACCTGCCGAGCGCCTTCGACGCGCCGAGCCTCGCGATTCTGCAGGAGCGTTACCCCGACGCGGTCATCGTCACCGAAGAAGATGCCGCCATTTTGGGCCTCAACTCGTATTCCGACGGCTACAACGTCGTCATCGCGGCCCGCGCCAAGGACTTCGAACGCCAGCTGCGCGCGCGCGGTTACAACCCGATCGGCGTCGACCTGTCCGAGCTGCTGCTCGGTGGCGGCGGCGTCAAGTGCTGCACGCTCGAGCTGCGCCGATGACACTGCGCCCCTCAACACTGCAAACGTCAATCTGAAGGAGCACGTTATGACCCCGAACCTGACCGACGCGAAGACTGAAGCCGCCGCATCCGTTTCGCCAGCTGCCGCTGCCCTGATCAGAGAGGAGAGCGCGCACGCCGCGCATAATTACCACCCACTCGAGGTCGTCGTTGCCTCGGGGGACGGCGCCTGGGTAACGGATGTCGCTGGTCGCCGCTACCTGGACTGCCTGGCCGCGTACTCCGCCGTGAACTTCGGGCACTCCAACCCGGTACTGCTCGACGCCGCCCGCACTCAGCTGGGCCGCATCACCCTGACCAGCCGGGCCTTCTACAACGATCAGCTCGGCCCGTTCGTGACCGCGCTTGCCAAACTCGCCGGTAAGGACATGGTGCTGCCGATGAACACCGGCGCCGAAGCCGTTGAATCCGGCATCAAGGTGGCCCGCGCCTGGGGCTACCGGGTGAAGGGCGTCGCGCCCGACCTGGCCAACATCATCGTGGCCGCCGGCAACTTTCACGGCCGCACCACCACCATCATCAGTTTCTCCGATGACGAGTCTGCCCGCGCCGATTTTGGCCCGTTCACGCCCGGTTTTCGCACCGTGCCCTACGGCGATGCCGTGGCCCTTGAGGCCGCGATCGACGAGAACACGGTGGCCGTGCTGCTCGAACCCATCCAGGGTGAGGCCGGCATCGTTGTGCCGCCAGCGTCGTATCTGCCGGCCGTGCGCGAGATCACCAAACGCCTGGGTGTGCTGTTCATCGCCGATGAGATTCAGTCGGGCCTCGGTCGCACCGGATCGACCTTTGCCTGCGACCTCGTGGGCGTCGTGCCCGACCTGTACCTGCTCGGCAAGGCCCTCGGCGGCGGCATCGTTCCCGTCTCGGCCGTGGTCGGCAACACCGACGTTCTCGGAGTGCTGCACCCGGGCGAGCATGGTTCGACCTTCGGCGGCAATCCACTCGCCGCGGCCGTCGGCCTGGCCGTTGTGAACCTGCTGGCCACCGGCGACTACCAACAGCGTGCGACCGAACTCGGTGCGCGCCTGCACGCAGGGCTCAGCGTGCTGATCGGCCACGGCGTGATCGCCGTGCGCGGTGTGGGGCTCTGGGCCGGCATCGACATCGACCCGTCGCTGGCCGCGGGCCGGGTGGTGTGCGAGGCCCTTCTTGCCCGCGGCGTGCTCGCCAAGGACACGCACGGGTCGACCATTCGACTCGCGCCGCCGATCGTGGTGTCTGCTGAGGACGTGGACTGGGCCGTCGAGCAGCTGCGCCTCGTGCTCGCTGACCTCGCCGCCGCGAAGTAGGCCCCCACCCCGCGCCAGCTGCTGCCCGGCCACGCGGCGGGGGGCCGACAGGGAGTGTCGGCATGTGACGACTGGCCGGGGCGCGGCGGCCAGGCACTCTAGGCTGGCAATCATGTACACCGACCTGCCCGAAACCGAACTCCGCGCCTATCGCAGCGGTCAAGTCGACCCCGCTGATTTCGACGCGTTTTGGGCCGACACGCTCGCCGAGGCCGACCGGCATCCGCTCAATGCCATCGCCACGCGGGTCGATTGCGGGCTGAGCACGCTCGACGTGTTCGACGTGACGTTCGCGGGGTTTGCCGGGCAGCCGATCAAAGCCTGGTTGCGCGTTCCTGCTGGCACTGGCGCTCCGTTGCCGACCGTCGTGCAGTTTCACGGCTACGGCCGGGGGCGCGGGCAGGCGTTCGAGAACCTGCTGTGGGCATCCGCCGGGTACGCGCACTTCGAGATGGACCTGCGCGGTCAGGGATTCAGCGGCAGCACCGGGGACACGGGTGACGATGCGGGCAGCGGACCGCAGGTACCCGGTTTTATGACTCGCGGCATTGAGTCCCGCGAAACCTACTATTACCGTCGGTTGTTCACCGATGCGGTGCGCGCCGTCGCGGCGGCCCGCAGCCTCGAGCTGGTCGACTCCGCGCGAGTGGGCGTCGTGGGCCGCAGTCAGGGCGGCGGTATTGCGCTCGCTGTGGCTGGGCTCGTGCCCGACCTGGCCGCCGTGGTCGCGCGCGTCCCGTTTCTCTGTGACTTTCCGAGGGCATCCGTCATCACCGATGCGCTGCCGTATCGTGAGCTCGGCCAGTACCTCGCGACCAATCGGCTGAGGGCGACACAGGTACACGACGTACTGGCCTACTTCGACGGTGTCAACTTTGCCAAGCGCGCCACCGCGCCGGTGACGATGACGGCGGCGCTGATGGACCCGATCTGCCCGCCGTCAACAGTGTTCGCTGCCTACAACAATTACGCCGGACCGAAGCAGATCACGGTCTGGCCGTACAACGGGCACGAGGGCGGCGCCTGGGAAGACGACGCTCTCGCCCTGCGGGCCTTCAGTGAGCGCCTCGCCTGACGCGTGCGCCAGTACCTGGAGGACGACCACGCACGTCAGGTGACCGTGCGGTGCGCGTTCCATGTACGAGATGCCGGCCTGCTGGCGTATGCACTCCGTCTCGCCTACTCTGTCGGAGCCGCCTTCTTCGGCGCACGCTTCACCGGAGCGCTCGTGACGACAGCGGATGCGCTGACCGTCTGCTTGGGCAGAGCGCCCGTGCGCACGGGAGCTCTGCGCGCCGGAACCGCCAGGGCGGCATCGACCAGGGGCGCGGCCACCGGCTGGAGCCGGGAGAGCTGGGTCACGTGGCCGGGGTTCAGTTCTTCGAGCGCGTTCACGCCGAGCAGACGCATGGTGCGGGCCACCTGCTCCGACAGAATCGCAATCGTGCGGTCCACTCCGGCCTCACCGCCGGCCATGAGGCCGTAGAGGTAGGCGCGGCCGATCATCGTGAAGCGGGCGCCGAGGGCGATCGACGCGACAATATCGGCCCCCGACATGATGCCCGTGTCGAGGTGCACCTCGGTGTGTGCGCCGACCTCGCGCGCGACCCGCGGTAGCAAGTGGAACGGGATCGGCGCACGGTCGAGCTGGCGACCGCCGTGGTTGGAAAGGATCATGCCATCAACGCCGAGGTCGACGAGGCGCTTGGCGTCGTCGATGTTCTGCACACCCTTGACGACGACCTTACCGGGCCACTGCGCCTTGATCCAGGCGAGGTCTTCAAAGTCGACGGTCGGGTCGAACATCGAATCGAGCAGGTCGGCGACGGTGCCGCTCCAGCGATCAAGGCTCGCAAAGGAGAGCGGCTCGGTGGTCAGAAAGTTGATCCACCACTCCGGGCGCGGTAACGCGTTGACAACGGTACCGAGGGTGAGCGCTGGCGGAATCGAGAAGCCGTTGCGCTTGTCGCGTAGGCGGGCGCCGGCGACGGGCACGTCAACGGTCACCAGAAGCGTGTCGTACCCGGCCTTGGCGGCCCGGTCGACGAGCGCCATCGAGCGGTCGCGGTCCTTCCACATATACAACTGAAACCAGTTGCGCCCGTTCGGGTTGGCGGCTTTGACGTCTTCGATCGAGGTCGTGCCCATGGTCGACAGGGCGAAGGGGATGCCGGCCCGGGCCGCGGCATGCGCCCCGGCAATTTCTCCCTCGGTCTGCATCATTCGGGTGAAGCCGGTGGGTGCGATACCAAAGGGCTGGGAAACCGGGGCACCGAGCACGTCCCAGCCGGTCGACACGCTCGATACGTCGCGCAGAATCGACGGGTGAAACTCGATGTCTTCGAAGGCCTGGCGAGCCCGGCCCAGCGAGATCTCGGCTTCGGCTGCGCCCTCGGTGTAGTCGAACGCAGCCTTTGGCGTGCGCTTCCTGGCGATGGCCCGCAGGTCGGCGATCGTGAGCGCCGCATCGAGGCGGCGCTTCTTCGCGTTGAGCTCGGGGGTCTTGAACCTCATCAGCGGGGCGAGGTCTGTGATCTTGGGGATGCGTCGTTGAATCATGGTCGTCCTTATCTAGTGTGCGGTGAGCTGGGTCTCGGCGTAGTACCCCGAAATGTGGGACTGGACGGCGAGGCGGGCGGCATCGGCTTGACCGGTCAGGATGGCGCGGAGAATGCCGCGATGCTCGAGCATGAGACGAGCGGATGTTTTCGGCCAGCTCGCCAGACCCAGCGCGCCCGCCCGTGCGTACCCCTCGATGGCGCTGCGGAGGCCGGCCATGGTCGCGGTGATGACCAGGTTGCCGCTCGCTTCGGCGAGAGAGAGGTGAAACTGGGCGTCGAGGGCGAGGAATTCGGCTTCGGTAAGGGAATGGTCTTCCATGGCGGTGAGGATTTGCGCGGAGCTGGTCAGATCAGGAGAGCTGGTGCGGCACGCCTCGGCCAGCTCGGCGACGATGGAACCTTCCAGCACGAGACGGGTCTTCACCACGTCGGCTACCGGAAACCCCTGGGCTGCGACCTGCAGGCGCATGAGCGACGACATGCCGCCGCCGGGGCGAGCGACGATGATCGCGCCGGCCGAGGGTCCGGAGCCGACGGCGGTGCGAATGAGACCCAAGACCTCGAGCACCCGCAGTGCTTCCCGCACGCTCGATCGACCGACACCCAGGTCGGCCGCGAGGGTGCGTTCGGGCGGCAGGTGGTCGCCTGGGCTGAGGCGTCCCTCGAGCAGGTCGAGTTCGACGGCATCGAGCACGACCTGCCAGGCGCGAAGGCTGATCGCGGTCATGGGGTCCTCTCGGTCGACGAGCTGTGGTCTGACCACAAACTATACGACTTCGCGGGGTTTGCGGGATACAGTTTCAGCCAACCCGGGAGAGACCATGACCGCTGCGTCCCAGCTCATCGACCTGAGACTGCCCGACGGATCGGGTGGCAGCGCCGCCTAAAAGCCGTGCTGGCGATTCCCTCAGGTGACGGCCCGTGGCCCGGGGCTCGCGCACATCCTCGGCGCCGGCCCCGACCCGGTGGCCGCCGCCGACGCTTGGAGGCGCATCGAAGCGTTTTTCGGCGAGCACCTTGCGGCGTCTCAATAGTGTTGGAAGCGGGTTGCAACTGGTAGCCTCCAACAAGAACAGGGGACACCATCGCCAAACGCTCAACCATTATCGCCATGGTCACCGTCGCATCCGTTGTCGCCATCGGAGGTGCGGCCACTGCGCTGGCGCTGACTCCGCAAACCGGCTCCGACACGACGCTGACCGTGCGGGTCTGGGACGAACAGGTCGCGCAATCCTACGAAAAGTCGTTCACGGCGTTCGAGGAAGCCAATCCGGGCATCGATGTCGCCGTCAACGTTGTACCGTGGGCCGACTACTTCACCAAACTACGCGTCGACGTGGCGGGCGAGACCGCCGACGATGTGTTCTGGGTGAACGCCGGCAACTTCGCCGACTATGCCGTCAACGGCAGCCTGATGAACATAACGGATGCCCTCGGCTCCGACGCTCAGGTCAACTGGCAAACCAGCGTCATCGACCAGTACACCCTCGATGGTGCGCTCTGGGGAGTACCCCAGCTGGCTGACCCCGGGATCGGACTGTATTACAACGAGGAACTCCTCGCGGCAGCCGGTATCGACCCGAGCAGCGTTGGTGACCTGCACTGGAATCCGGCCACCGGCGAAGACACCCTGCTGCCCGTGCTGCAAAAGCTCACCGTCGACACCAACGGCAACACCGCCGACAGTCCAGCGTTCGACCCTTCGCAAATCGTGCAGTACGGCTACAACGCCGCCAACGACCTCAATGCCATCTACCTCAACTACCTCGGATCGAACGGTGCAGCCCTACAAGACGGCGACGAGTTCGTCTTCGACACGGCTGAGGGGCAGGAGTCGTTCCAGTACGTGATCGACCTGATGAATAAATATCACGTGGCCCCGTCGGCCGCCGACACCAACCTCAACGGCGACTTCGCGCTCGACCAGTTTCTGCAGGGCAAGATGGCTATGTTCCAGAGCGGCGTCTACAACCTCAGTAACGTGAGCGATGGCGCCGGCTTCACGTGGGGTGTCGCGGCGATTCCGTCGGGTCCGGCCGGCGCGATCAGCGTCACCAACGGCGTCATCGCCGCTGGCAACGCCGACTCGAAGCATCCGGGACAGACCCGCAAACTACTCGAGTGGCTCGGCAGCACCGCGGGCAGCGCGGCTATCGGCGAAGACGGGTCGGCATCGCCGGCCGTCATCGGTGCGCAGGCCAGTTATGTCGAGGCGTGGCAGCAGCGGGGCATCGACGTGACCGCGTTCATCGATGTGCTCGAGAACGGCACCGTGCAGGCGCCGCAGGGCGCGAGATGGGCCGAGGCCTCCGACGCGTTCGAGTCGATCTTCGCCGAAATGTTCCTGGGTCGTATTCCAGTCGACCAGGCCCTGCGCACCGCGCAAGCCAGTGCGAACGCGGCCATCGACGGCTGAACAGGTTGATGCAGCGACTAACTCTTCAACACGACGTTGAGCGGGGTCTCGTCGCGCAGCATCCGGTCTATCTGCTCGCGCACCAGCCGAGCCATGCGAGGCAGCATGGCGCTCGAGGCGCCGCCGACGTGTGGTGAGATGAGCACATTCGGCAGGGCGAAGAGCGGATGCCCCGCCGGCAACGGTTCCGGCTCGGTCACGTCGAGTGCGAGCCTGAGGCGGCCGCTCGTCGCGTGCGCGAGCAGCGCGGCGGTATCGGCGACCGGGCCGCGGGCAATGTTCACGAGCAGGCTATCGTCACGCATCTGGGTCAGGAACGCGTCGTCGACCAGGTGGGTGGTCTCTGCAGTCAGTGGAACGCCGACGACGACGATGTCGGCCTGTGGCAGCATCTCGGAGAGGGAATCGAAGCCGTAGATCGCGCCGCGCTCATCGTTGCGGGCCGTGCGCGCAACGCGGATGACCGTGGTCTCGAAGGCGAGCAGCCGGCTCTCGATGGCCTGACCGACACCGCCGTAGCCGAGTAGTAACACCGTGCGGTCGGCGAGGCTCGGGTGATGGGCCGGCGCCCATTCGCCGGCGTCGGCGGCGCGCACAAAATCGGGGATGCCGCGCTGGGAAGCCAGGATGAGGGCGAGGGTGAGCTCGGCGGTGGAGGCTTCGTGCACGCTTGCAGCATTGGCGAAGACGTGCCCGGCAGGGATGACCTGATCGACACCGTCGTAGCCGATGGACTGGCTCTGTACTAATCGGGTCTCGACACCGGCGAGGTGCGCGAGTCGGTCGGTCCCGCCCATATACGGCGTGACGACGATGTCGAACCGCGGCCGGGGAGCGGGGCCGTCGAGCGCCCNCGTCGAGCGCCCATTCGACGACTTCGACGCCGGCAGGCAGTTCACCGACCGCCTTGCGCAGGAGGGAATCGGGCAGGCTGACCAGCAATGGATTCATCCCCCGAGCCTACTTCGCCCGTGCGCGCCGGCTAAAGGTCCGGGCGAACCGCCAGCCGGACCGGTGCCGTAGGTCTCCCCACCGAAGTCGTGCGGGATCAGGCTTGAGGAAAACGCGTCTGCGCCTTTGTCAGGTATTCCGCACTGCTCAGCACGGCCGAGCGAACTGCCTGATTGCCGTGGGCGATCACCAGGGGTGTCCAACTGCGGATACCTGCGGGATCACTGCCGCGGTTGAGAAACAGCTCGTAGACAATCGCGATGCGTTCGGCCGCTGACTCTTCGGAATTCCAGATACCGTTGACGGCCCTGGCCGTTCCGAACAGCCGCACCTGTTCAGCCCAGTAAGTCAACTCGCTGGGGCCAGCCGCCCGCACCAGGAGATCCTGGTAGAGCACATTCGTGAAGCCGGAAGGGGTTGAACCGGCGCGTTCGTAGTATTCGAGGCTTTTCATGAACGTCATCTGCACTTCGTCGACGGTCGCGGTTCCGATATGGATGCGATTGAGCCAATCGTTGAGGCCAGCCTGATCGTACTCGCGGTGCAAGACGGTTCGATACGCCAGCTTGATCTGGCTGACGAGATATTCATCGCTGTTCAGCACGGAATTGGCGACCTGCACTACCGGCCAGCCCTGCTCCAGAAGTGAGTACCGCCAAGCTTGCAAACCGCCAGCATCGGGGGTGCGCCCCAGCACGTCATCGTACACCGCGTAGATGAGCGCCGTGGCGCTGTCAGACGCGGTTGGGGGCGTCGCGACGGGAGTCGTCGCGACAGCGAGGGGCCCGCCCCACGTGCCGGCGCCAATGCGATTCACGGCGGCGACCCGATAGTAGTACGTTGTGTTTGCCGTCACCGATGCCATCTGGTGAGACAGTCGCACGCCGGATCTTTCGTCTAGCACCGTGGACCATGTCGTCCCATCGGTTGACGCCTGCAGGCGATAGCCCAAAACTGCGTTGCCGGTACCGTCTGTGGTGTTCCACTTCACCAGTCCGGCAGCGGACGCCGCCAGCCCGCCCGGCGCGCTCGGCAGGAACGGCGTCCGCAATACGAGGTTGGCTGACGTTGAGCTGGCTGCGGTCGCGTATCCCGACCCAAAGCGAATTGTTGAATTCAGCGGCTGGTCGCGGGTCGACACGAGAGCGCCCCTCTGAGCGGATGACAGCAGCGCCGAAGTCGTCTGCGCGGGAGTGGCCGTGGGGTGCTCAGCCAGGTAAACCGCGGCCGTACCGGCGGCCACCGGGGCTGCAAACGAGGTGCCGCTCACTACGGTCTCGCGGGAATCAGTGGCCGACGTTAGCACGCCCAAGCCCGGCGCAAACAGATCGACGCAGGAACCCGCGTTGGAGAAGTATGCCCGCCCTTCGAGGCCAATGCCACCGACCGCTGGGTCAAGGGCGCCGACCGTGAACGCCGTCGGTACACGGGCCGGTACAACTTGGCAGGCGTCGGGAACGTCTGCACCATCGGTAACGTTTGGTCCATCGGAGGCGTCTGCGTTATAGGCATCGTCTGGGACGACGGCATCGTTGCCTGCTGCGATCGCCACAAAGAACCCCGCCGCGACGGCATTCTCAACGGCACTGTCCAGCGGCAGGAAGTCGGGATCCTTCGCTGTGTCGAGGGCGCCGAGGCTGAGGTTGATGACGCCGGGGGTGCCAGCTGGATGAGTCGACATGATCCAGTTGAGGCCTGCGATGATGTCAGAGCCGGCACCGACTCCGTTGCAGTCCATTACCCGAACGGGAACGACCGTTGCTCGCTTGGCCGCTCCGTACACGGTGCCGGCGGCCGTGGTGGCGACGGCGGTGCCATGGCCGTTGCAGTCCGTGCCGCTGATGCCCGCGATCGCGTCGAATCCCGACGTCACGCGTCCGGAAAGGTCAGTTATATTCCGTTGCACCCCGGTGTCGACGACGTAAATGCGAACGCCCACTCCTGCGGAGGCCGGATACCAGTACTCCTGATTTGTGCTCGCGGCGTGTGTCGTTGCCAAATATTGATCGAGGCGGTCGAGTTGCCACGGAGCGTCGCTTTGTATATCGCTGATCGACAACGTCACATCTTTGGCGACGACCACCCCTGGTTCCGCGCCGAGCAGGGCCGCCTGATCAGGCGTGAGTTCCACAATGGCACTCACCACTTCGCTCAGCACCTCGGCGTCGGCGGCCGGCACGGTGGCAAGAGCCTCCTTGAGAACAACCAGCGACGTTGCGTCTACGAGATAGCGCTCGAGCTCCGAGGTCGCAGCTGCGGGGGCGCCGACGCCCGCCACGATAACGCCGGTGCACAACAGAATCGCCAAGAGCATCGGTTGAATTCGGTGGAACATGGGAACTCCGACTGCTCAGGGGTACTCAAAGGAAGGCCAACGCCGCGACACAGCGCCTGAGCAGTCTACCGACCGGCTTTCAAAACCATCAGAGACCAACGTGAATGCCTCCATTGACGTGCTCGCCAATGGCGCCGTGCAGGCGCCGCGGTGCGCACAAAATGGGGGGATACTGCGCTGGGAGGCCAGGATGAGGGCGAGGATGAGCTCGGCGGTGGAGGTTTCGTGCACGCTCGCAGCATTGGCGAAGACGTGCTCGGCGGGTAGAACCTATTCGACGACTTCGACGCCGGCAGGCAGTTCACCGACCGCCTTGCGCAGGAGGGAATCGGGCAGGCTGACCAGCAATGGAT
>NZ_PJJW01000030.1:0-104707 GCF_002929675.1 Cryobacterium sp. M15 | reverse complement strand
GCACTGGCACTGGCACTGGCACTGGCACTGGCACTGGCACTGGCACTGGCACTGGCACTGGCATCGGTTCGAAACTCCTGACACTCGTCGAAGACGCGCTCCGTACCAATGATGTGCGCCTGATCGCCGCTGCCCTGCAACCGTATGGCGCGCACCACCTCGGCCTCGAGGCGTACCGCCACGCCGTCGTCAAGTGCGTCTTCATGGGTATTCCCTTGCTCGTGATCGCGAATCTCACCACACGCCAGGATGCCGAACTCGCCCGGATGCTCGTCGACCTCGCCCACGAACGCAACGCAGCCGGTCGCGATATTCCCGCCGATATCGCCGCCGTGGTCGCCGCGTTTCCCGAGTGCCTGGACCGTACGGACCTCCCGATGGCCCTGCTCAGCGAACTGCTGACCGCCAACCACATCCATAAGGAATAAGGACCACACATGCGCATCATGGACCCGCACATTCACATGAGTTCCCGCACGACCACCGACTACGAGGCCATGTACGCGGCGGGGGTGCGCGCGGTCGTCGAGCCGGCCTTCTGGCTCGGCCAGCCGCGGTCGAGTGTCGCGTCGTTCATCGATTACTTCGACGCTCTTGTCGGCTGGGAACCGTTCCGAGCCAGCCAGTTCGGTATCCGCCACTTCTGCACGATCGGGCTCAACCCCAAGGAGGCCGGTGACCCGCGCCTGGCCGGCGTGCTCGACATCTTGCCGCGCTACCTCGAGAAAGACGGCGTCGTTGCCGTCGGCGAACTCGGGTATGACTCGATGACCCCGCAGGAAGACCGTGCCTTCGCCGCCCAGCTCGCGCTCGCCGTGGCCCACGAACTCCCCGCGCTCGTGCACACCCCGCATCGCGACAAGGTTGCCGGCACCCGCCGCACCCTCGATGTGGTGCGGGAGAGTGGCATTGCACCCGGCATGGTCGTCGTCGACCACCTCAACGAGGTCACCGTGCACGAGGTCGTCGATTCCGGCTGCTGGATGGGCTTCAGTATCTACCCCGACACCAAGATGGATCCCACCCGCATGGTCGCCGTGCTGAAAGACGTAGGACTCGACCGCGTGCTCGTCAACTCGGCCGCCGACTGGGGGCGCAGCGACCCCCTCACCACGCGCCGCACGGGTGAGGCCATGCTCGCCGCCGGTTTCGACGACGATGACGTCGACCGCATCCTCTGGCGCAATCCGGTGGAGTTCTTCGGTCAGAGTGGTCGCCTCGACCTCGATGAACAAAGCGACACCACGGATGCTGCGGTGCCGGCCGAATTCGCCGGCAACTCCATCATGCGGGGCGCCCGCGCATGACCAGCCCTCCAGCCGAGACGCCGAACGGGCCCACTCCGGTGCTCGTCATCGATGTCGCCGGGCTCACCCCGCGGCTGCTCATGGTGATGCCGCACCTGCAGGGCGTCGCGGCCAGCGGCTTTTCGGCCGAGCTCGGCACTGTACTGCCAGCCGTGACGTGCTCGGCGCAGTCCACCTTTCTCACCGGGCTCACGCCGGCCGAACACGGGATCGTGGGCAACGGCTGGTACCTGCGCGATATCGGTGAGGTCAACCTCTGGCGCCAGCACAATCGGCTGGTCGGTGGCGAGAAGGTCTGGGAGACGGCCCGCCGCACGAATCCCGGCTACCGGGTGGCGAACGTGTGCTGGTGGTACGCCATGGGCGCCACAACCGACGTCACGATCACCCCGCGCCCCGTCTATCACGCCGACGGACGCAAGAGCCCGGATGCCTACATCCGTCCACCCGAACTGCACGACGCACTCGTGGCCAAGCTCGGAGCGTTTCCACTCTTCACTTACTGGGGGCCGACCGCGGGCCTGGCCTCCTCGCGCTGGATCGTGGGCGCGGCCCGCCACGTGCTGCCCGACCACGACCTCACCCTCGTCTACGTGCCGCACCTCGACTACGACCTGCAACGCTTCGGCCCCGACGACCCGCGTTCCGTAGAAGCTGCGCGCGAACTCGACTCGGTGCTGGCGCCGCTGCTCGACGACGCCACCCGGCTCGGCGTGACCATCGTGGTACTCAGCGAATACGGCATCACGAACGTCGACCAGCCGGTCGACGTGAACCGCATGCTGCGCCGCGAAGGCCTGCTCGAGGTGCACACCAATGCGAGCGGTGAGCTGCTCGACCCCTGGACTTCCCGCGCCTTCGCGGTCGCCGACCACCAGCTCGCGCACGTCTACGTGCAGGACGTCGCCGATGTGCCGCGCGTGCGCGTGCTGCTCGAAGCGCTGCCGGGCGTGGATGAGGTACTCGACACTGAAGGACAGGCCCGCTACGGCCTCGACCACGAGCGGAGCGGCGAGCTCGTGGCCATCGCGCAGAAACAGGCCTGGTTCACCTACTATTACTGGCTCGACGACGCCCTGGCGCCCGACTTCGCGCGGGGAGTGGAGATTCACAAGAAGCCCGGCTACGACCCCGCCGAACTGTTTTTCGACCCCGACGACCGTTTCGTCAAACTGCGCGCCGCCCGTAACCTCGCAAAAAAGAAGGTGGGGTTGCGCTACGCCATGGACGTCGTGCCGCTGGATCCCTCCTGCGTACGCGGTTCTCACGGGCGCCTGCCGGAGCGTGCTGCCGACGGTCCCGTGCTGCTCTGCTCCGACCCGGCGGCCGCCAGGGGCAGCATCGCCGCCACCGAGGTGCGTGACCTTCTCCTGCAGCTCGCCGGCCTGAAACAGGGCGCCCCGGTGAACGGCTGACCCACCGAGCACGTATTAACGCCGAGCACACACGACAACGGCGCCCCCTCGCAGGGGCGCCGTTGTCGTGTGTGGCGGCTAGAAGCGCACGTTCCGCAGGTAGTTGTAACCCACTTCTGCGCTCTGCAGCGGGGTCACGTCAGGCTGGTCGTTCTCGACCGCATACAGCTTCACCGGGTGGGCGTCGAAGATGCGGGCGAAGTCGATCGTGCCGGTGCCGAGGTCGGCGAATCCACCGGCCACATCGCGGTCCTTCACGTGGTATTCGAGCACCTTCTGCGGGGCATCCTTGATCACGTCGATCGCGAACTGCACCGGGTCAGCAGCTCCGACACCGACACCACCCGTCACGGCCCAATACAGGTCCACCTCGAGGTGCACGAGTTTCGGGTCGAGCCGGGTCGTTAAGATGTCCCACGGGGTGAGCCCGCCACCGAGGTCGGTCGTGAACTCGTGGGCGTGGTTGTGGTACCCGTACTTGATCCCCGCAGCCTGGGCAACGGATGCCTCGGCGTTCATCTGGTCAGCCCACAGGCGCCAGTCGTCGGCCACGCTCGAGGCCAAATAGGGAACATTCAGGTATGTCTGCCCCAGCGTCACTGCGCCGGCGATCTTGGACTGCAACGCCGCCGGCGAGCTGCTGATACCGTCGTGGCTTGAGCTCGGCGTGATGCCGAGTTCGTCGAGGTAGGCGCGCATGGCCGCCGGGGTGCGGCCGTAAAGACCGGCAAGTTCTACCTTGGTATACCCGTAGTCCGCGAGCGCTTCGAAGGTAGCATCAACGCCGTCGCCCCTCATGATCGACCGAAGCGTGTACAGCTGGATGCTGATCAGCCCCGGCGGAACCTTGCGCCCCTGACCCGGCTTGCCTCCCGGGCCCGCTGTGGCAGAGCTCAGGCCCGGGGCCGCCATGGCCGAGCTTGCGCCGGCGACGGCGAGGCCGGCACCCGCTCCCGCCGTCAGTGCGCCGCGCAAAAAGTTGCGGCGGTTGAGATTCTTCCTGCCGTCGAGCGATTTGTTGAGTTCGTTCGCTCCGTCAAATCCAAAACACATGTGAGTACCTTTCGTGGGTAGTTTTTTCTGAGGCAGAACTAGTTCGAGCGCAGCGCAACCTCGGCGCTGCCGGTGAGCGGTCCTGAGGAGTCGCCGCCGGCATCCGTGTATGAGGCGTTGAAGACCCCGGACAGGTCATCGGTCTCCGGGTTGTGGCCGGAGGGGACCGTGGTGGTGATGGTTCCCGAGCAGCCGCCTGCGGTGGTGATCGGGTGGCCGTGCGAGTCGTGGCCCAGAATGTAGGTCACGGTCACGAGCGAGCAGTCCACCGGCTGGTCATCGGTGACCAGGACTTCGTAGGCCACCGTGTCGCCGAATTGGAAGTCCTGGCCCACTGCGGGGGTGACGAAGGTCACGACCGGAGCCTGGTTGCCCACCTCGATCTCCACCTCTGCTGAGGCGTAGCGTCCTCGATCCTTGCCACCGGAATCCGTCACCTGCAGTGAAGCCGTGAAGGCGCCATCCGTCTCGTAGGTATGGGTGGGGTGCTGCTCGAGGGAGTCGACGACCCCGTCGGACTCGAAGTCCCAGGCGTAGCTGAGCTTGTCGCCTTCGGGATCGGTGGTGCCTGCACTGGAGAACTCCACGGTGAGCGGTGAGGCGCCAGTGGTCGGCGTGGCCGAGGCCATAGGGAGGGGCGAGCGGTTGCCCATTTCGCCGACGAAGTCGATGCGCGAGAGCTGCGCGTCGGGGTTCTGCGCGAAGTACCCGTCGCCGTATTCGAGAACGTAGAGTGCGCCGTTGGGGCCGAACTCCATGTCGATCGGGTTGTCGACGATGATCGAATCCACGACGGCTTCGATCTTCGTCAGCTCACCGTCGGTGAGGGTCATACCCTTGATGTAGTCGCGAGTCCACTCGTACATCATCGACATGCCGTCGTAGTACTCGGGCCAGGCAACGGATGCCTTACCCTTCGACGCCTTTTTGTCGAAGTCATACGCGGGGCCGGCCATCGGACCGATACCACCGGTCTCGAGCTCCGGGAACTCGGCGGACAACCCGTAGCCGTACCAAACTTCGGGCTGGGCAACGGGAGGCAACTCCCGCAGGCCGGTGTTGCGTGGCGAGTCGTTCACGGGAGCTGCGCAGTCAAATGTTTCGCCGGAGACGCCGGTGGCGAAGTCGAAGTCCACATACGGCAGCTCGGCGGTGGCGCAGTATGGCCAGCCGTAGTTTGCCGCTTCGGTGATACTCGTCCACTTGCCAGTACCGGCCGGGCCGCGCAGGGGATCGGCGGTCCGGGAATCCGGGGAGTAGTCGCCAACGTACAGCTCGCCGGTCTTCTGGTTGAGCTCGATGCGGAACGGGTTGCGCATGCCCATCACGTAGATTTCCGGGCGGGTGAGATCGGTGCCCGGGGCGAACAGGTTGCCGTTTGGTATCGTGTAGCCGCCCTCGGCACCCGGGGTGATGCGCAGAATCTTGCCGCGCAGGTCATTCGTGTTGGCTGCACTGCGCTGGGCGTCGAATGCGGGATTGCTCTCAATTCGCTCGTCGATCGGTACGAAGCCGTCGGAGGAGAACGGGTTCGAATCGTCGCCGGTGGAGAGGTAGAGGTTGCCGGCCGCGTCGAAGACGATGTCTCCGCCCACGTGGCAGCAGATGCCGCGATCCACGTCGACATCGAGGATCTTCTGCTCGCTCGCAAGGTCGAAGACGGCACCGTCGAACTGGAACCGCGACAGGGTGATCGATCCCTTGAACGGGGCGAAGTCCTGCGCCGAGCCGGTGATCGGGGCGTCGCCCTCGTTCACGCCAACGGTTGCGGGGTCGTCGACCGGAGTATTCAGCGGTGCGGAGTAGTACAGGTAGATCCAGTTATTTCCTGTCGTGCCGAACTTCGGGTCCAGGGCGATGCTCTGCAGCCCCTCTTCGTCGTGCTGGTACACCTCGAGTGACGCGGCGAGGGTGTTGAGTCCGGTTTGCGCGTCGTTGAGCCAGATGTCACCGGCGCGGGTGGTGTGCAGCACGTCGTTATTGGGCAGCACAGCCAGGTCGAGCGGCTCGCCCGGCGTGGCGTCGAGGGTGACCTTCTGAAAGCTCGAGTCCGCGGGAGCTGCCGGGGTGGGGGTGCCGGGTGTACCCGGGGGCGCTTGGTCCCCCGGGGCCGCTAGTGCCGGCGTCGCGGTGAGGGCAGCGACTACAAGGGTGGCCATCGCCGCCCCTGCAGTCAGTCGAAGTCCGTGCTTCGTTCGCATATCTGGTTCTCCTCGTTGAGATCAGGGCGCAACTCTCAGGTGAGCGGGCCGGTGTCGCCACGGTATGGGAATACTTCGGTGTTTGAATAACCGGAAGAACCAGCATCTATTTACCGCTCGGTGCCGTCACAGAAATTCATGTCCGGCTCGGGAGGCTGCACCGGGGGAACACCCGACGGCACCGAACTACAAACCCCCTTATTTTTGACCTCATGGGGTTTCGCGTTGGGTGCCCTAGTGTGGGGGGTATGCCAAAGCCGGCACAACCTGCCTACCCGAACTCGTATGCCGACCTGCGCCTGTGGTTCGATGAACAGTGGAAGTGCCTCGACTATCTCGACTGGTTGCGATGGCCGCACGGATTCCAGTGCCCGAACTGTGCGCACCAGCACGGCTGGCGGGAGGCGCACCAGCGATGGCGGTGCGCGGGCTGCGGCAAACGAATTTCCGTGACGGCTGGAACTATTTTTCACGGCACCCGCACCGAGCTCATGGTGTGGTTCAGCGCCGCGTGGCTGCTCGTGAACAGCAAGGCCGGGCTGTCGGCGACCCAGCTGCACCGGGAGTCCGAGCTCGGCTCGTTGCAGACCGCCTGGGCCATGCTGCACCGCTTCCGTTCGGTCATGGTGCAACCGGGCCGGGAACGCCTGCGCGGCAACGTGGAGGTCGACGTGTCCTACCTTGGCGGGTCGGTCCCCGGTCGCGGTTCCCTGGGCCGTGTGCTGTTCGCGGTTGCTGTCGAAGTAGGTGCCGACGGTCTGGGTCGTACCCATGTAGCGCGAATCCCGAGCGCCGGGACCGCGCAGCTGGCCGCCTTCATGCTGGATTCCATCGAGCCCGGCAGCCGCGTCGTGACCCACGACTGGTCGGCCTTTCCGGCGCTCATTCGGGACCGGTACCTGCACCTGGCCCGACCGACCGTGGCGCCGGGTTTCGCCACTCGCGAGGTGCTTCCCGCCGTGCGCCGGGTGGTGTTCCAGGCGAATCACTGGTTGATGGGGCCGCGGCAGGGCGCCGTCAGCGCCGAGCACTTGCCCGCCTACGTCGACGAGTGGGTGTTTCGGTTTAATCGCCGTCACTCCACTAGTCGCGGTCAGCTTTTCCACGCCCTGTTGGGGTACGCCGTGGCCGGACAGCCGGTGACCTACCAGTCGCTGCTGAAGACAGGGCGCACCCGGCCAGCGGCCGGCGTGCCGTACCCGGCACCCCGATCGGGGTCCCCGGCGCTGCCCTGGCGCTGACCCGCGGTGAACGGAGCCGTCGTAGTGCTGCGGTGACCTGCGAGGCCGCCGCGGCGGCATCCGCTCGGAAAGTATCGAAGTTCGAATGATTAGTATGATTGAATTGCCTGATGGTCGACATAAGTCACGTCAACGCCCTCGGTCCGGCCGGCGCGAGTGACCTTTTTCAGGTGTTGCGCGATGGTCAGCCGCGAACGCGCACGGAACTAGCCGACCTCTCCGGACTGGCCCGCTCCACCGTTGCCCTGCGCGTCGACGCGCTCACGCGCCTCGGTCTCGTCGGCCCGGCCGGCAACGCCACCTCCACTGGTGGCCGACCCTCATCGCAGTTTGCCCTGCAATCGGGCAACAAGTTCGTGCTGGCCGTGGACATCGGCGCGAGCCATATTCGGATCGCCCTGAGCGACCTGGGTGGAAGAAGCCTCGTGCAGGACTCGACCTTTCTGGAAATCTCGGACGGGCCCGAGATCGTGTTGAACTGGGTCATCGAGGCCGGTGCGCGACTGTTCAGCGACAGCAGGCGGTCAACGGCCGACCTGCTCGCGATCGGCGTGGGCCTGCCCGGCCCGGTTGAGCACACCAGCGGCCGGCCGATCAACCCGCCGATCATGCCGGGCTGGGACCGCTTCGATGTTCCCGGCTGGCTGCAACAGCACTTTCAGGTTCCCGTGCTCGTCGACAACGACGTGAACCTCATGGCGCTCGGCGAACGAGAATTCGCCTGGTCGGGCACGGACCACCTCATCTTCATGAAGGTCGCCACCGGCATTGGCGCCGGCGTCATCTCGGGCGGCTACCTGCAGCGCGGCGCGCAGGGCATTGCCGGCGACCTCGGGCACGTGCAGATCGCCCGCGGCGTGGGCGTGCCGTGCCGCTGCGGCAATGATGGCTGCCTCGAAGCCGTGGCCTCCGGGGCGGCGCTCACGCGATTGCTGGTCGCCCAGGGGCTGCCGGTGACAACGAGCCAGCACGTGGTCGACCTCGTGAAGCAGGGCAACCTCGAGGCTATTCGGGCCGTGCGTCAGGCCGGACGGGATATGGGGGAGGTGCTCACCATGTGTGTCAACCTGATCAATCCCTCGGTCATCGTGCTCGGCGGGTCGATGGCACAGGCCGGCGAACACCTGATCGCGGGCGTGCGGGAGATCGTTTACTCGCGCTCCAACCCGCTCGCTACCCAGCACCTGCAGATTACCCAGTCCAGCGCCGGGCCCAATGCCGCCATCCTGGGTGCGAGCATGCTGGCCATCCACCACGCGCTCTCGCCCGAGCGCATCGAGGCCATGGTCGTGTCACTCGCCCTCTGACGCCAGCGTTCTGACCCGTCCCGTGCAGGGGTCACGAGGCATAACTCCTGCAATATGAGCGACCACCGACCGACTTCCGCGTATTCGCGCGGGTGACTGGGCGGTCTGTCGCCGATTTGCAGGAGTTATGCGCCGCGCAGGCGGCTGATTCAGGAAAGTGGGGGTGCCAGTGCTGCCCAGCCCCGATTTTTCGGGGCTGGGCGGGGTGAATGCGTGCGGATCGCCTGAATGAGCTGCTTGGGTGCGGTGGGGCTAGCGCGCGCCGAGCAGGTGTTCGAGGGCGAGCTGCTGCAGATGCACGAAGCCGAAGCCCTTGCCACCGAAGTACGCGTCGGTGTCGAAGTCTTCGTAGGCACTGCGGTCGGCGAGCAGGTCGTCGTAGCTTTCGCCGGATGCGAGGGTGTTGTTCGACAGGTCAGGCACCTTCGACGCGGCGAGGGCCGCCTGCACCTCGGGATCGGCGCGGAACGCCGCCGCGCGCTGCTTGAGCAGCAGGTAGGTGCGCATGTTGGCCGCGGCCGACGTCCACACCCCCGCGACGTCTTCGGTACGGCTCGGCTTGTAGTCGAAGTGGCGCGGCCCGGTATAGGCCTGGCCGCCGCTCGGGCCGCCGTTTTCGAGCAGGTCGACGAGCGCGAAGGCGTTCTGCAGGTCGCCGTGGCCGAAGACGAGGTCCTGGTCATACTTGATGCCGCGCTGACCGTTGAGGTCGATGTGGAACAGCTTGCCCTGGTACAGCGCCTGGGCGATGCCGGCGGCGAAGTTGAGCCCCGCCATCTGCTCGTGCCCGACCTCGGGGTTCACTCCGACCATTTCGGGACGCTCGAGGGTTTCAATGAACGCCATCGCGTGGCCGACCGTCGGCAGCAGAATATCGCCGCGCGGTTCGTTGGGCTTGGGCTCAATGGCGAAGCGGATGTCGTAGCCCTTGTCGGTGACGTAGTCACCGAGCAGGTTCACGGCTTCGCGGTACCGCTCGAGCGCCGAACGGATGTCCTTGGCCGCGTCATACTCGGCGCCCTCGCGGCCGCCCCACATGACGAAGGTCTTGGCGCCGAGCTCGGCAGCAAGGTCGATGTTGCGGAGCACCTTGCGGAGGGCGAACCGGCGGACCGCGCGGTCGTTGGAGGTGAAGCCGCCGTCCTTGAAGACCGGTGCGCTGAACAGGTTGGTGGTGACCATCGGCACGATCAGGCCGGTGTCGGCGAGCGCCTGCTTGAGGCGGTCGATCTGGGACTGGCGCGCGGCATCCGTCGAGCCGAAGTCGAACAGGTCGTCGTCGTGAAAAGTCAGGCCGTAGGCACCGAGCTCGGCCAGGTTGGTGACGGCATCGACGACGTCGAGCTTGGGACGCGTCGGGCCACCGAACGGATCACTGCCGTTATAGCCGACGGTCCAGAGGCCGAAGGAGAACTTGTCGTCGCGGGTGGGGGTCAGGCTCACGTCACTCAGGGTCATATCACTGCTTCCGATTCAGCTTCGTCGATGATTTGTTGATTACTCAAACATATACCGGGGATGGATGAAGTCGTCAATAGCCGGACATTGAATTCGCCGCAGCCACGCAGCTCCAGAATTCGAGTGCAATGGTGCCAAGGTGACCTGACTGGACTGGTATGTTGTCCTGAACACCAAATACGATGAGGTGGTTCGAATGAACCAGGTAAGCGAACGCAATTGGGCCGGTAACTACCGCTACGCGGCACCCGTCGCGCACCCGAAGAGCATCGACGAGGTGCAGCAACTCGTCGCCGCGGCCACCCGGGTGCGTGCCCTCGGTTCGCGCCACTCCTTCAATGCGATCGCGGATTCCCCCGGCATGCTGGTCGCACTCGACCGCGTCGACGATGCCATTTTCATCGACCCGACCCGGCTGAGCGTCGAGGTTTCCGGCGGCACGACCTACGGCACGCTCGCCGTCGAGCTGCAGCGGCAGGGCTACGCCCTGCACAACCTCGCGTCGTTGCCGCATATCAGCGTGGCCGGTGCTATCGCTACCGGCACGCACGGCTCGGGCGACTACAACGGCAGCCTCGCAACCGCGGTGTCGGCCCTGGAGATCGTCACGGGCTCCGGGGAGCTGCTGCGGGTTGATCGGTCGACTCCCGACTTCGCCGGCATGGTGGTGGCGCTCGGCGCCCTCGGCATCGTCACCCGGGTCACGCTCGATATTCAGCCGACGTTTGAGGTGCAACAGTTCGTCTACGAGAACCTGCCGTGGAGCGCGGTGCTGCAGCATTTCGATGCCGTGATGGGCAGCGCCTACAGCGTGAGCCTGTTCACCAACTGGCTCGGCGAAAATGTGGATCAGGCCTGGGTGAAAAGCCGCGGCGGCGACTTTACGGGCGCGGGCGAGTTCTTCGGGGGAACGGCGGCGACTCTGGGGCGGCATCCGCTGCCCGGTATTTCAGCGGTCAACTGCACGGAGCAGCTCGGCGTCGCCGGGCCGTGGTCGGAGCGACTCGCGCACTTTCGCCTGGCCTTCACCCCGAGCAATGGCGAGGAGTTGCAGAGCGAATACCACGTGCCGCGCGAGCATGCCGTCGCAGCAATCGAGGCGATGCGCACTCTCTCCGACCGGATCGCGCCGCTGCTGCTGGTCAGCGAGATTCGCAGCATCGCGGCCGACGACCTCTGGCTCAGCCCGAACTTCGAACGGGCCGGCGTGGCACTGCACTTCACCTGGAAGCCCGAGCAGGCCGCCGTTGAAGCGCTGCTGCCAGCGCTCGAAGCAGCACTGGCCCCGTTTGCCGTTCGGCCGCACTGGGGCAAGCTCTTTCAGACGGATGCCGAGACGCTCGCGGCCAGCTTCCCCCGGCTCGACGATTTTCGAGCCCTTGCTGATCGGCTCGACCCGACGGGCAAGTTTCGTAACGACTTTCTGGAGCGAACGGTGTTCGGGGGCTGATCGCGCGTCTGCGAGCGTGGCCAATTCACGAAAACACGATTCCGCAGACTACATGGATCCACGCACTCGGAACCCCTCATAGTGAAGGACGTGATTGGTCCGATCGCAGCCGGACCAGCGCCGAGAGATTAGCCGATCGATGGACGGGTGACGCGAATTTGTTGTTCCTGTGAACGGAGAGTGAACCGGGTGGGCTGTGCCCCAGCAGCGAAGCTGACACCAGAACTGAGCTGGTATTCGCCGGAGAATCCCTTGACCGTAACCCTACCCTCCGCGTCGGTCACCACGGTCGTGGGAGCCAACCACCACTCGCCCTTGACCAGCCCGTGCAACGCTTGGTATGACGGCTTTGGAGTGCCGTCGGCACGCACCAGCCCGATCGGTGCGCCGAGCCAGGCGCCCGCGTCGGTGATGCCCCAGTAGGTGATGGCCTCGACAGAGGGGTGCGACACGAGCGAGCGGTAGTGTTGTACGAGCTCGTCCGCTTGACGCGCTTCGCCCTCGGGAGTGGATGGCCACTCGGGAATCTCGTAGTCGTTCAGGTCCACGATGTCGGCCGGCATGAGGTGGCCTGAGACAAGCGATGACTCGGTCAGGTGCAGCGGCAGACCGAACCGGGCGAAGCGGTCGACCATCTCGAGCATGACGTCCTCGCCCCAATACCCCTGATGCATGTGGGTCTGCAGCCCGAGGGCATCGATCTCGATGCCGGCTTCCAAAACCTCCTCAATGAGGTCCTCATAGGCGCTTGAGAGATCGAAGTCATTGAGCAGCAGCCTGGCATGGGGATTGGCCGCCCGCGCCTCTTCGAACGCCATGCGGATCATCGCAACGCGCCCCCGGGCGCGAGCCAGCGGCGTGATGCCGTTGTCGCCGTTAGCGAACACGGGCATGATGAGGACTTCGTTGATGGCGTCCCAGGTGTCGATGAGCCCCTCGAAGTCGGCAACATCGCGGCGGATGCGTTCGCGCTGCAGCCGCTCGACCTCCTGCAGGGTCAGGCCGAGCAGCCAGTCGGGTTGCACCGTGTGCCAGACGAGCGGATGCCCCTTGAGGGTCACGCCACGCTGGCGGAACCAACGAGCGGCTTGTTGCAGCCGAGCGGTGTCCGGTGCCCCGCGCACGGGCTCGAAGCGGCCCCAGTAAAACGGGAGTGTTGCCGTGTTGAAGAGGTCGGCATACAGCTCGGCCAGGCTCTCGGTGCCGATCTCGTCGGGCTCGCCGTTTGCAAGGCCGAGAAAATCGAATCCGATATTGCCAAAACCAAAGGCGTGGCTTACCTGCGAGACGACGACCTCGGCGTGCGCCAGGGGAGCACCCGAGGCATCCGTCACGGTCACGACGGATTGGCAGATCCGATGGGTGGGTGCCGAGGTCGCCGAGAAAGCAGTGGAGCGCATCATTGCAGAGTCACTTTCTGGAATCGAATGTTGTCCCGCCGAACATATCTAGCTATGTGTCCAATGAAAAGTTAGAATCCGATTGGCGCGGGGCCAGTGCTCGCCCGGACCACGAGTTCAGCGGGCAGCTGGACATGGTTGGGTATGTCCTCGCCGTCGAGCAACTTCACGAGCATGCGCAGGGCCTGTGCTCCCATGTCGAGCAGCGGCTGGGCCATGGTCGTCAGCGGCGGCTTCGAGCTCGCGGCTTCGGGAACGTCGTCGAACCCGATGACGGAAACGTCCTCCGGTACCCGAAGTCCGAGTTCGCGTGCCGCGTCCAGCACGCCGAGCGCGGACATATCGTTGGCGGCGAACACCGCGGTCGGTCGATCCGGACGCATCAGTAATTCGCGGGCCGCCGTGGCTGTCAAGGCAGCCTGGTATTCACCGTCGCAGACAAGCGTTGAGTCGAACGGTATGCCGGCGTTCTCCAGAGACTCGCGGTAGCCGGCCTCACGCAACTGGGCCGATGCGAGGTCGCTGCGCCCGCGGATATGGGCAATGCGGCGGTGTCCCAACTCGATGAGGTGTCCGGTGGCGACCCGGGCGCCACCGATATTGTCCGAGTCGATCGTGGAAGGTCCGCCCGGCCCGTCATGCGGGTCAATAGCAACGACAGGGATCGAGGTCGTCGGCATGAGCAACGTCGGCGTGACGATGATGGCGCCGTCGATGAGCGTGCCGGCCAGGCGGGATAGGGATCGGCGTTCCCAGCCAGCACTGATACCGCCCGGAGCGAGGGCCGAATACGCGAGCAACTCATAGCCGGTCCCGGTGGCAGCCGTCGAGATGCCCTTGAGGAGTTCGGCCGAGAACGACTCGAATTCGGGGACGAGGATTCCGATCACGTTGGTGCGCTGTCGCCGCAAACTCGCCGCCACGAGCGAGGTCTCATAGCCGAGTGCGGCGACGACTTCGGTCACTCGCTTGAAGGTCGCGGGCGCGACGCCGTAGCGCCCATTGACAACCTTTGACACCGTCGGCACGGAAACGCCGGCTTCGCGAGCGACGTCGGCGATTGTTACTCGCCCGAGCGGGGGGGATCGGTTGACATCGCTGTTCATAATGCTCAGGGTACAGCGCGGTGTGACACACCCGACTCACTGCCGCCGTGAGAATTTGTTGACCCGCAAAACATACCCTGCTAGCCTTCACCTGACCGGTGGATAACGATATCCAAACAGTGCCACCGGCTGCCTATGCAAAGGAGCATATAGTGCGCACTACCCATCTCATCACCGTCGCCGCCCTGGCACTGGCTTCGCTGGTGGTCGTCCCCACCGGGGCGTTCGCTGCCCCCGCGCCGCCGGCGGACCCGAGTGCGTCGCAGCACTCGGGCGTCATCGGTCAGGACACCCTGCGTGGCCTCGCCGAAGAGGCCGGCATTGAGTTCGGCGTCGCCGTGAACGCGGACCTGCTGGCGAAGAACGGCAAGTATCGCAACATCGTCAACACCCAGTATTCCAGCGTGACGGCCGAGAATGTCATGAAGTGGGAGGCCATCAACCCGGCACCCGGCGTGTACGACTGGGCGGCGGCGGAGGCGCTCATCGCCAACGCTGAGGCCAACGGCCAGGTCGTCCGCGGGCACACGCTCGTATGGCACAACCAGCTGCCGACCTGGCTCACGACCGGCCACTTCAGCCCTGAGGAGTTGCGCGCGATTCTTGAAAACCATGTCCGGACCGTCGCCGAGCACTTCGCCGGCGACATCCAGCAGTGGGACGTCGTCAACGAAATCTTCAACGACGATGCCGCGGGGAGCTTCCGCGAGACGCTTTGGTACCAGGCGTACGAGGAGCTGGGCCTGCCCGGCGAGCAGTACGTCGCCGACGTGTTCCGCTGGGCGCACGAGGCCGACTCCGCGGCCCTCCTGTTCTACAACGACTACAACCTCGAGTTCACGGGTCCCAAGAGCAACGCCGCGTACGCGTTCGTCCAGGAACTGCTGGCCGACGACGTGCCGATCCAGGGCGTTGGCTTCCAGGGCCACCTGGACACCCAGTACGGCTTCCCCGACCTGCAGAGCAACCTGCAGCGGTTCGCTGACCAGGGCATCGAGGTCGCACTGACCGAGGTGGATGTGCGCACCTTCGTGACCCAGAAGCCGAACGGTACCTACACCAACACACCGGCGGACGCCGCGGAGGGCGCCCAGCAGGTGGACTATTGGGCGCGCACCCTTGAGGCCTGCCTGGCCGTCGAGGCGTGCAACTCCTTTACAGCGTGGGGCGTCTCGGACGCGAACTCGTGGATCCCAGGCTGGTTCACCGGGCAGGGTGCCGGGCTGATATTCGACTTGCATTCCAATCCCAAGCCGCAGTACGAGGCGCTGCGCGAGGTACTGCGGAACGCCGCTTGAATACCTCATAAGGCAGCAGTTCACGTTCAGCAGCACTCGATTCGGAACGCACGGGGCACATCCATCCGGGCGTGTACCTGGTGGCTTTGCCGCCCAGGACTGTCGCGGTCCCAAGGTGATCGTGGTCGCCGATGGACATCGGCCCGGCCGCAAAGTCACTTTCGGCAGAGTCTCTTTGAGGGCTGTCGTCGAAGTAAAAAACGTTATCGAAATCGATATCGATATCGATTGACAACGCCGGATCCATCCTGAGAAGCGCTGTATGCAGCAGGTAAGTAACGTATGTCGGTCATCACTATTAAGGAGATTCCACAATGAAGAGGAAAAACCGATTCGCGGGTATTCTCGCGCTGGCCGCGAGTACCGCACTACTCGCCTCCGGTTGCGCCAGTGGCGGCGACAGCGGTCAGGGGGACAGCGTCGCCCTGACTTTCTGGCAGAACTCAACGACCGGAGAAGGCAAGGCCTACTGGGAAAAGACGATCAGCGAGTTCGAAGCGGCGAACCCGAAGGTCACTATCGAGATGCAGTCCGTCCAGAACGAGGAGATGGATGGAAAGCTCCAGACCGCGCTGAACTCCGGCGATGCCCCGGACATCTTCATGGCACGCGGCGGCGGCAAGCTGGCAGACGTTGTAGCGGCCGGACAGGCCATGGACATCACCGATTCCATTGACGACGTCACCAAAGCGGCAGTCCCCGAAGGCGTGCTCAGCGCGTTCGCGGTTGACGGCAAGATCTACGGCATGCCGACCGCGGTGCTCCCTGGTGGCATCTTCTACAGCAAAGACCTCTTCGCGGAGGCCGGCATCGATGCCGTGCCAACGACGTTGGATGAGCTTGATGCTGCGGTGGACAAGCTCAAGGCCACCGGTGTTGCGCCGATCGCCGTGGGCGCGAAGGACGCCTGGCCCGCTGCGCACTGGTACTACTTCTTCGCCCAGCGAGCGTGCTCGCAGGACGCCATGAACGAGGCCGCCAAGACCAAGACGTTCGACGACTCGTGCTGGCTGCAGGCAAGTGAGAACATGCAAACATTTGTGAAGACCGAGCCGTTCAACCAAGGCTTCCTCACCACCTCGGCGCAGCAGGGAGCGGGCAGCTCGGCTGGCCTCCTGGCCAATCATGAGGCAGCGATGGAACTCATGGGTGCCTGGAACCCGGGTGTGATCGCCAGCCTGACCCCTGACCAGAAGCCGCTACCCGACCTCGGCTGGTTCCCCTTCCCCGAGGTGACAGGCGGCGACGGTACGCCGGGCGCGATGATGGGCGGCGTGGACGGATTCACCTGCTCAGCACAAGCTCCCAAGCAGGAGTGCACCGATTTCCTCAACTTCTTCATGCAGAAGCAACAGCAGGAAGGGTACGCAAACGCATTCCACACGCTTCCGGCTAATACGGATGCCCAGAGCGTCGTGGCTGATCCCGCATTGCAATCCATTCTGAAGGCCTACAACGATGCACCGTACGTGACGGTATGGCTGGATACCCTGTTCGGCCAGAATGTCGGTACCGCGCTGAACACCGGCGTCGTCGACATGCTTGCCGGCAAGGGTGGGGCAGCGGACCTCGTCTCAGGCGTCAACGCGGCAGCAGCCAAGGGATAACTCGAACCCATGAGAAAAGAGTCCGCAGGCGCCGCGTCGTTGACCGACGAGCGGCCGATGCCGGGCACGGGGAAGGTTGGGGATGGCGCACCTCGTGCGTCGTCCCCGGCCACACCGCGCCCTACGCGAAAAACGGCAGACTGGCGTAAGCGCCTGGAGATCACGATCCTCTCCGGGCCGGCAATCATCGTCTTCGTCGGCTTCGTGATTTTTCCCGTCATCCTGGCCGCTTACTATGGCTTCTTTCGCTGGAAGGGCTATGGGCCGGCAACCGACTTCGTCGGCTGGGGCAACTACCTCATCATCTTCGCAGACAGCGCATTCCACGAAGTGGTGCTCCACAACGGCATCATCGTCGTGCTGTCACTGGTTTTCCAGCTGCCGATCGCGATCTTCCTTGCACTGCTGCTCAACCAGAAGATCCGAGGACGATCCCTTATACGAGTTCTGATCTTCGTGCCGTACATCATCTCGGAGGTTATCGTCGGCATCGGGTGGGGACTGATGCTCCAGACCAATGGCGCGGTGAACGACCTCCTGGCCGCTGTCGGGCTGGGTACGTTCAGGGTCGACTGGCTCTCGGATCCCAAGATCGCCATTTGGTCGCTGATGGTCATCATCACCTGGAAGTACGTCGGCTTTGCGGTCATCCTGTTCCTCGCCGGACTTCAGAGCATCCCCGAGGAGCTTTTTGAGGCGGCGTCGATTGACGGGGCGACCTACTGGCAGGTGCAGCGCCACATCACCCTGCCACTGCTCGGCCCGACACTGCGAATCTGGGCATTCCTTTCGATCATCGGGTCGCTCCAGTTATTCGATCTCGTCTTCATCATCTGGGGCCAGTACGTCGCTTCGACAGCGGGAACATCCACCATGGCGACATATATGGTCGCGAATGGTCGCACGTCGGGCAACTTCGGCTACGGCAGCGCCGTCGCGGTCGTCATGTTCCTGATCTCACTCGTCATTGCGCTGACCTATCAGCGCTTCGTATTGCGACGCGACACGGCTGGCGCGCTCACCGAGAGGCAGAAATAATGTCCGCAACGTCGAGTGTGAGGCCAATGCTCGAGGAGGAACTGCCCGAGGTACGCGGCACTCGCGAACGCCAGAAGTGGGGCAACCCCGTCACCTACTTCATCGCCTTCCTGTTCATTGCCCTGAGCCTGGGTCCGGTTCTCTACATCGTGACCGGGGGCTTCCGCGACAATTCCCAGATCACCTCGTCGCCCGCAGGGTTTCCGACCCCGTGGCGTTTCGATAACTATCTCAACGTCTTGTCGAGTACGACCTTCTGGCAGCAGATCGGCAACTCGGCCATCGTCGGCATCACGACGACGATCGGCGTAGTGGTACTCGGTGTGATGGTCAGCTTTGTACTTGCTCGCTACCACTTCCAGGGGCGCGCGGCGATGTACTCCCTGTTCGCGGCCGGGCTTATGTTTCCGATGACCGTTGCAATCACGCCGCTTTACATCCTGGTCAAGGACCTGGGACTGATGAACAGCCTGGCCGGTGTGATCCTGCCGCAAATTGCGTTCGGCCTGCCAGTGACCGTCATTATCCTGGTGCCGTTCCTCAAAGCGATTCCAGATGAGATTGAGGAGGCCGCGTCGATCGACGGTGCGAGCCGCCTCGGCTTCTTCTTTCGCATGGTCGTGCCATTGTCGATTCCTGGCGTCGTGACCACCGGTATCCTCGCCTTCGTCGCCAGCTGGAACAGCTACTTACTGCCGTTGTTCATCCTGAGCGACCAATCGACGTACACCCTGCCGCTGGGTGTGCAGGCGTTCGCCTCGCAGTATTCGGTGGACACGGCGAGCGTCCTGGCTTTCACCTCCCTCTCTATGATCCCGGCGCTCATTTTCTTCACACTGTTCGAGCGCCGCATCGTCGGCGGATTGACCGGGGCGGTCAAGGGCTGAGCCGTACGCGCAGTGCGGGCCGTGAAGTGCTGCTTGCGCGCGGTGGACTAACCGCATATTTGACCCTGAATGAAAGTGATGAATTCGTGACTGAAACAGTCTTAGCTATGCCCGACGTGTCTGAACGCGTACGCGCGCTCCATGCTCGGATGACCCTCGAAGAGAAGCTCGCCCAGATCGTTGGCTACTGGCTGGACCAGAGCGGCGTCGTCGCGCCCATGCAGGGCGAGATGGCTGCGGGGCAGAAGGCGTCTACCGACCTCGCCGAGGTGACCAGGCATGGCATCGGGCACTACACCCGCGTCTATGGCACACGCCCCGTTGAGCCGGCGGAACGCGCCGCCTGGCTGTGGGGTGAGCAGCGCCGCCTCAAGCGTGAGACGCGACTGGGAATCCCCGCGCTCGTGCACGAAGAATGCCTGACCGGACTCGCCGCATGGAAGGCGGCCACCTTCCCGACGCCGCTCGCCTGGGGCGCCTCGTTCGACCCAGCGCTGGTGCAGGAGATGGCCGGCGTCATCGGCGACTCGATGAAAGAACTGGGCATTCACCAGGGTCTCGCCCCCGTGCTCGACGTGATCCGTGATCCCCGCTGGGGTCGGGTCGATGAGTGCATCGGAGAGGACCCGTATCTCGTCGGCACCGTCGGTACGGCGTACGTGCGCGGCCTTCAGGGAGCTGGGGTGCACGCGACGTTGAAACACTTCCTCGGATACTCCGCATCGCGCGCCGGTCGTAATCATGCGCCGGTACACGCCGGCCCACGAGAGATCGCAGACGTCTTCCTGCCGCCGTTCGAGATGGCGATCCTCGACGGCGGCGCGAAGTCCGTCATGAATTCGTATACCAACGTCGATGGAATTCCGATGGCGGCCAATGCCGACTACCTCACCGGTGTACTTCGCCACAAAATCGGATTCAACGGCGTTGTCGTCGCCGACTACTTCGCAGTGGCTTTCCTTGAGGTCATGCATGCCGTCGCGGCCGATCGGGGCGAAGCAGCGGCGCTGGCGCTCGAAGCGGGCATCGACATCGAACTGCCAACCGGCGACGCCTACCTGCAGCCCCTGGCTGATCGCATCCGTGCGGGAAAGTTCGATGTGGCCTATGTCGACCGCGCGGTGTTGCGTGCTCTCGCGCAGAAGGAAGAATTGGGGCTTCTCGATGAGGACGCCTTCGAGGGTGAGCCGCCGACGGACATCGACCTTGACTCGCCGCGCCATAAAGAGCTGGCCCGCAGACTCGCCGAGGAATCCGTCGTGCTGCTGTCGAACGACGGCGTACTGCCGCTGGAACGGCGGGCACGACCGCTCTCGAAGGTAGCGGTCATCGGTCCCAACGCCCACCGGGCCGAGGCCCTTCAGGGTTGTTACTCCTTTGCGAACCATGTGCTCTCCGGCTATCCCGATCTGCCACTCGGCTTCGAGATCCCGACGGTTCTGGACTCGCTCCCCGGTGCGTTCGAAACGGCCGGCCTCGCCGTGCCGGAATTCGTCTACGCTGCAGGTTGCGCCGTCGAGGGCGACGACGACTCCGGCTTCGCTGCCTCCGTGGACGCTGCGTCGTCGTGCGAACTGGCCATCGTCGTCGTGGGCGACCAGGCGGGCCTCTTTGGTCGTGGCACCGTCGGCGAGGGCAATGACTCCGAATCTCTGGAGCTGCCCGGCCTTCAACGCCAACTGGTCGAGGCCGTGATCGCGACCGGAACACCGGTCATCATGGTGCTTTTGACCGGGCGGCCGTACGCGATCGGGTGGGCTGTCGAGGGTGCGAGCACAGCCCCGGCTGCCGTACTCCAGGCATTCTTTCCCGGTGAGGGCGGCGGTCTGGCAATTACCGACATCATCATGGGCCGGGTGAATCCGTCGGGGCGCCTGCCGGTTTCGATGCCGCGCTCGGTCGGCGCGCAGCCGTATTCATATCTGCACCCGATTCTGGGCGGGCCGTCCGACGTCACCGCGACCGATTCGACGCCGCTATTCCCCTTCGGATTCGGTCTGTCGTACACTTCCTTCGACTATTTTGACCTCGACGTCGATACTGCCGTGGCGGCCGGCGGCGTCTTCACGGCTGCGGTGACGGTGTCCAACACCGGCGCCGTTTGTGGCTCCGAGACAGTGCAGCTGTACGGGCACGACGTGCACGGCACGGTAGCCCGGCCGGTGGTGCAAATGCTCGGCTACTCCCGCGTGGAACTCGATGCGGGGGAGTCCGTGCGGTTGACTTTCTCGGTCCCGGCGAGTCGATTCGCTTTCAGCGACCGGCGCATGGTCAAGGTCGTCGAACCCGGCGATGTCGAGGTGTGGTTCGCTTCGCACTCGGCCGCCTCGGATGGTGCGCGGGCAGAAGAGGCCACCAACGGCGCGATCGTCAGCGAGAAAACAGCACGGGTGCGACGCATCCCCGGCGTGTCAACGGCCCGGGCCACCGTTGCGATCACCGGCGATGTTCATGAGGTCACCGCGGCGGATCTGCGCATGGTGGATGTTCGTCAAGACGCGCTGGTGCGATCATCGGTGTCGGCCTGAACATGAACGACGAAAAAGCTCCCCTCCATCCACCTCACGAATCAAGGCAGTACGCACCAATGCCCCAGGCACGGATTGCCATCGACCGCACGATGCTCGTCGCCCCGATCAATCGCCGCATCTTCGGCTCCTTTGTCGAGCACCTGGGCCGGTGTGTCTATGACGGCATCTACGAGCCCGGTCACGCAAGCGCCAATGACGATGGGTTTCGGCTGGATGTGATTGATTTGGTCAAGGAGCTGGGGTCATCGACCATGCGCTATCCCGGCGGGAATTTCGTCTCCGGCTACCGCTGGGAAGACGGCGTCGGGCCCAAGGACGAGCGCCCGGTGCGCCGGGACCTGGCCTGGCATTCACTCGAAACCAATCAGGTCGGCCTGGACGAGTTCGCGCGTTGGTGCAAGCTGACGGGCTCCGAGCTCATGATGGCCGTCAATCTCGGCACGCGGGGCATCGAAAATGCGCTGGATCTGCTGGAGTACGCCAATCATCCGTCTGGCACCGCGCTCAGCGACCAGCGCATTGTCAACGGTACGAGCGAACCGCACGACATTCGTATGTGGTGCCTGGGCAATGAGATGGATGGCCCGTGGCAGACCGGCTATCTGTCGGCCGATGATTACGGCAAGTTGGCCGCCCGCACGGCGCAGGCGCTGAAGGCCGCCGACAAGAACCTGGAGCTCGTGGTTTGTGGGTCCTCGGGGTCAACGATGCCGACTTTTGGTGACTGGGAGCGCACCGTCCTCGAGCACAGCTACGAGCACGTCGACTATATCTCCGCGCACGCCTACTATCAGGAGCGCAATGGGGACCTGGGTTCGTATCTCGCGTCGTCGCTGGATATGCAGTATTTCATCGACACCGTCGTGTCGACGGGCGATCACGTGAAGAACAAGCTGCACAGCAACAAGACGATCAAGATCTCGTTCGACGAGTGGAACATCTGGTACCTCGACGAACACCGGGCCTCTGAGGAAGTCAACGATGAGTGGCGCGTTGCGCCGCGTCAGCTCGAAGACACCTATTCGGTAGCGGATGCCGTGGTGCTGGGCAACCTGCTGATCACGTTGCTGAAGAATCACGACCGGGTCGGGTCGGCATCGCTGGCTCAACTGGTGAACGTGATTGCGCCGATCATGACGGAACCGGGTGGGGCATCCTGGCGTCAAACCACGTTCTTCCCATTTTCGGTCACGTCGCGGCTGGCCCGCGGCGAGGTGTTGCGGCCCCGAATCGACGTCGGCATATATGAGACTGCCGTTTACGGCGCGGCTCCGCTGGTGGATTCCGTGGCGACCTTTGACGAGGAAAGCGGCCGGGCTGCGGTGTTCCTGGTGAACCGCAGCCAGACCGAGTCGCTGCAGGTGACCATCGATGTGGCCGAGCTGGGCGCATCCGTTATCGATGAGGCGGTCAGCCTGCACGATGCAGATGCGTATGCCAAGAACACGCTGGCTGATCAGACGCGGGTCGGCTTGCGCTCGCTCGCCGGTGCTGTTCTCACGGACGGTGCGCTGACCGTGACACTGCCCCCGGTCTCTTGGTCAGCGATCGCCCTCAAATGACGACGGCTGGGAGATGAAGACCGTCATCGGCGCTACCGTCATCCACCATTCCCGCGGTCCATGCAGCGGTCGCCTTGCGAGCGCCGGCCGCCGGCAAGCACGTCTACGGAGAGAAGCCCCTGGCGCTCAATCCCGGCCAAGCTGCCCCGGTGCTCACGCTCGCCGACGAATGCGGGCTGCGGGTGGGATCGGCTCCCGATACCGTGCTGGGCACGGGCGTGCAGATCGCCCGGGCACTGCTCGACGGTGGCCGCATCGGAATGCCGGTGGCGGCATCGGCTTTCTGGACCACGCCGGGCATGAGCTCTGGTACCCGGGGGGTTTTTCACGTCGTGGAGATCATGAGCGCCGTAGTGCGGGCTGGCCACGACCACACGGTCATTGAGTTGGCCAGCACGGTCGAGCGGCCGGATCTCGTTCCCGAAGGCGCTGTGCCGAGCAACTGGTAGGTCGCGTTGCTGCCGCGGCGAACTACGCGTGGTCGCGCCAGCTGTGCTCGGGGGCGAAGCCGAGCATCCGTTTCGCCTTGTCGATCGACAGCAGGGTCTCGTGTTCGCCCACCGTCTTCGTCACGGTGACGTTCGGGAAGACCTCGGCGGCCAGGCTCGCGCTCGACCGGCTCATCACCGTGTCGGCGGCGGCGATGATGAACGTCTCGAAACCCGGCTGGGCCTGTTCGAGCGCGCGCAGCACGGCTTGGGCGCCGTCGCGACCGTCGATGTAGCCCCACAGGTTCCACTTGCGCAGGGTGGCGTCATCGTCGAATGCGGGGAATGCCGCGTAGTCGTCTTCGTCCATCACATTGGAGAAGCGCAGCGCCGTGATGCTCAGCCGCGGATCCCAGCGCACGAGCTGGATAGCCATCTGCTCCTCGAGATGCTTGACCAGCGAATACGTGCTCTCCGGGCGGGCCGGGTACTCCTCGTCGACGGGAATGTAGGGCGGGTCGATGTCGAATGGCAGTCCGAGGGTCGTCTCACTCGAGGCATAGACGATCGTCTTGATTCCGGCCCGGCGGGCGGCCTGGAAGACGTTGAAGGTTGCGAGCATGTTGTTGTGGAACGTGGCCACGTCGGGCAACAGGCCGGGGGCCGGGATTGCGCCCAGATGCACGAGCGCGTCAAACCCGTCTGTGCGGTCGTCGATGCCGAACATCACGTCGACGACCTGGCCATAATCGGTCAGGTCGATCCGGGTGAATCCGGAACCGCGAACTCCCGACTGGTCGAGATTGGTGACCTCATGCCCCTCGCTCGCCAGGCGCGTAACCACGCTACGGCCGAGCTTGCCACTACCACCGGTGACGGCAATTCTCATGAACACTCCCTCAGTCTCACAAGCGGATGCGGCTGGCTCATACCTCGCGCTGCTCCGGCGAGGTGGTCTTGCGCGGGTCGAACTCGGCCAGGTCGCGAACGGCCGCATCGATCCTTGTGAGCACATCAGCGTCGAGGTGCACACCGGCGGCCTTCGCGTTGTCGGCGACCTGCTCGGGGCGGGACGCGCCCATGATGGCGGATGCAACGTTCTTATTCGCCAGCACCCAGGCGAGAGCGAGTTGCGCCATGCTCAGTCCGAGTTCGTCGGCGATCGGGCGCAATTTCTGCACGCCGGTGAGCACCGGCTCATCCATCCAACGTTTGATCATGTTGGCGCCGCCCTGGGCATCCGTTGCCCGGCTGCCTTCCAAGGGAGCCTGACCCGGCAGGTACTTGCCGGTGAGCACGCCCTGAGCCACCGGGGACCAGACGATCTGCGAGACGCCGAGTTCTTCGGAGGCCGGAACCACTTCGGATTCAATCACACGCCACAGCATCGAATACTGCGGCTGGTTGGAGATGAGCTGAATGCCGAGGTCAGTGGCGAGGGCGTGGCCGGCGCGCAACTGCTCGGCGTTCCACTCGCTCACTCCGATGTACAGGGCCTTGCCCTGGCGTACGACGTCGGCGAAGGCCTGCATCGTCTCTTCGAGCGGGGTTTCCACGTCGTACCGGTGTGCCTGGTAGAGGTCGACGTACTCCGTTTGCAGCCGCGTGAGCGAGCCATCGATCGACTCGAGGATGTGCTTACGAGAGAGGCCGGTGTCGTTGTGTCCCTTGGGACCGGTCGGCCCGAAGACCTTGGTGAAGATTTCGAGGGACTGGCGGCGTTCGCCGCGCAGGGCATCGCCCAATACCTGCTCGGCGATGGTGTTCGCGTAGACGTCTGCGGTGTCGAACGAGCTGATTCCGGCATCCAGGGCCGCTCGCACGCAGGCCGTTGCCGTGTCATTCTCGATCTGGGACCCGTGGGTGAGCCAGTTGCCGTAGGTAATCTCCGAAACTTTCAATCCGCTGTTGCCGAGGTATCGAAACTCCATGACGTCCCTGTCTGGCGCCTCGTATCTGCCAGCGCCCTCGATGATTTGTTGACATTGGCAACGTATCATCCATCGAGCTCATCCGGCGCAGTAACCTGACTTCTGACCGAAAAAGCGAGCGGGAAGCCGAGAGCAATGGACGCCATGCAGGGTAACAACCATGATGATGTGCGCAGGCATAACCTGTCGATCATTCTGCGCCTCGTACACCGCGGTGGCGCGGCGTCGCGCGCCCAGCTGACCCGCCTGACCGGTTTGAACCGGTCGACCATCGGCGCGCTGGTCGCAGAGTTGGTCGAACGCGGCCTGGTCGAGGAACGCACTCCCGACCCCACCAAACTTGCCGGGCGCCCGAGCCCGATCGTGGCGGCGAGCGACCGCGTTGTGGCCATCGCGGTGAATCCTGAAATCGACGCGATCACCGTGGGAGTGGTCGCCCTCAGCGGAGTCGTGCACCGGAGCATCCGCTTCGCCACGCCAACCACGCCGACGGTCGCCGAGGCGGTCGCTATCACGGCGAGTATTGTCACCGACCTGCGGCGCGAGTTCGGAGAGTATTCCATAATCGGAATGGGTGTGGCTGTGCCGGGCCTGGTGCGTGCACACGACGGTCTGGTTCGCAACGCTCCACATCTCGGCTGGGTCGACGAACCACTCTGCGACCTGCTCGCCGAGGTCACCGGTCTGCCCGTCGTGGCCGCCAACGACGCGAGCCTCGGCGTCACGGCGGAACGCTATTTCGGTGCGGGGCAGGGAATGACCGATCTCATCTACCTCAACGGCGGCTCGAGCGGCATCGGTGGCGGCCTCGTCGTCGGGGGAGTGGCGGCCGGCGGACGGGCGGGCTACGCGGGGGAATTCGGGCATACCAGGGTGAGCGCGGGCTGCCGCACCGACTCGGCCGGTATCGCCGGCACTCTCGAAGCCGAGGTCACCCGCGGCGCGCTCCTTGACGTGCTCGGCCTGCCCGCTGGGGAAACGGATGCCGACGACCTCGAAGGCGCACTGCTCGCCTCCACCGCGCCCGCGGTACGCGCCGAAGTGAACCGGCAGGTCGATTTCTTGGCCGTGGCCTTAGCCGGCGCCGTCAACATCCTCAACCCAGAACTCATCGTGCTGGGCGGCTTCCTCGCCGCGCTCTATGTGGTCGACCCCGGGCGCCTGACGGGCGCGGTGGCCGCACTGGCGCTGGGGACTGCATTCGACGAGGTGCAGATCGCCCCCGCGCTTCTCGGCTCGAATCTGCTCCTGATCGGTGCCGCCGAACTGGCGTTCGAAACGCTGCTTCTCGATCCACAGTCCGAAAGTGGGAATAGTTCGGGTCTGTCCCCGCTTAGCGTAAGGGCGGCCGGAAGTGCCACTGCGGCCGTGTCGCCCGAAATCGCGCCGCCCGCCGCCATCCAGCCTCTCTAGACCAGCCAAGGACATTCGTTTTCGTGATTACTGCCAGCATCCCCGTGATTAGCGCCGCGCAACTTGCCTCCACCGCCGCGCATCCCGGGGACAAACTGACTCGGCGCCAGCGCATCGTCTACATACTCATTCTCGGGGCGCTCACGGCGCTCGGCCCGTTTACCATCGACCTGTATCTGCCGGCCTTTCCGACCCTGGAAAACGAATTCGGCGTGCTGCCGTCGGTCATCCAGCTCACCCTGACCGGCACCATGATCGGTTTCGGTTTCGGGCAGCTGGTCGTCGGCCCCTGGAGCGATAAGGTCGGGCGGCGACTCCCGCTCATGCTCGCTACCGGTGTGCACATTCTCGCCTGCGTCGGCGCCGCCCTATCGAACGACATCATCGTGCTCGCCATCTTCCGCGTGCTGCAGGGCTTCGGCGCCGCGGCCGGCGCCGTCGTTGCCATGGCCATGGTGCGGGACCTGTTCGGCGGCAAGCCGCTCGTCAAGATGCTCTCCCGTCTCGCGCTGGTCAGCGGCCTCGCGCCGGTGCTGGCACCGGTGATCGGATCGCAGCTGCTGCTCGTCATGAGCTGGCGGGGAATCTTCTGGGTACTGGCCGCCTACGGCGTCATCGTGATTCTGGCCGTCGCCTTCTGGATCGTTGAAACCCTGCCCGAAAGCGAACGCAACGCGACGGGCCACAGCACCCTCGGCCAACGCTACAAAGCGGTACTGAGCGACCGCACCTTCGTGGGCGTCGCGATCATCGGGGCGATGACCTTCACCGGGTTGTTCTCCTACCTGTCGGCCTCACCGTTTCTGTTCCAAGACGTGTACGCGTTCAGTCCGCAGGAGTACGGTCTGCTGTTCGCCATCAACTCCCTCGGTGTGGTCACCGGGGTGCAGCTGAGCTCGCGCCTGATGCACCGGTCCAACATCGGGCCGCAGTGGATTCTTTCCGTCTCCACGGTTGTGCTGGTGATCACCGCTGGTGCGATCGTGCTGCTCGACCTCGGCGGCATTGGGCTGTGGGGTATCCTGGTGCCGCTCTGGTTCTTCATCGCGGCCTGTGGCTTCACCCTGCCGAGCGTGCAGGTCATCGCGCTCAACGCCCACGGACACGAAGCCGGAACCGCCGCGTCGTTGCTCGGCGCCGCGAACTTCGGTGTGGCCGGACTGATCTCGCCGATTGTGGGACTGCTCGGAGTGGGCACGGCGATACCGATGGCATCCGTCATGGGCGTCACCGCCGTGATCTCAATTCTTGCGCTCTGGCTGATCGTGCGCCCGAGAAGCGTGCCAGCACTCGAACGCTAGCCCGAGGCGCTCGCTCGGGCCCCTTCGAGTCTTGGGTCCCTTCGAGTCTTAGCCGCTCGGGCCCATGGTGTGACCGTGGGCCCAGTTTATAAACTGGGCCCACGGCCCGGGCCCGGGCCCCGTCCAAAATGGGGGGCGCGGTAACGGGCTGCTGACCTACGATGGCGGAATGACTAACCCGGAACGCGCTGCAGACCCCGCAGCTCGCCACATTTCCCGTCGCTGGCCCGTCGTCAGCGGCATCTCCGCTATGGTGTTGGCCGCCCTGCTCGGTCTCGTCGTGGTCGTGCGGGCAAACGGCGCCGCCCTCGAGGTTGACGCCGAGTGGATGAGCGAGATCATCGAGCATCGCATGACGGTCTGGGAGGTTCCGTCGCTGTTCATGAACACGCTCGGCGGCGGCCTATTCGGCGTCTTCGTCGTGCCGCTGGTCATAATCCTCGTGCTCGTGCTGATCAAGCGGCCCTGGGCGGCCGGGTACTACCTCGGGGCCACGGTGCTGAGTGCGGTCGGCGTGCAACTGCTCAAACAGGTCTTTGGCCGGGCCCGCCCTGAAGACATACTGGTCACCTCCGATTTTGGGTCGTTTCCTTCCGGCCATGTCGCCAATGCGGCAACTATGGCGGTGTGCCTCGCCATCATCTTTCCGCGCCTCTGGGTGGTGCTCGCCGGCGCCGTGTATACGATCGTGATGCTGCTCAGCCGCACCTATCTCGGTGCGCACTGGCTCACGGACACCATCGGTGGCTTATTACTCGGCGCCGGTGTCGCTATCGTGCTGTGGGCTCCGGTCGCCGCCAAACTCGATGGCGAACGTGCACTCGCCGCCCGCCGCCGACTCGAACGGCAGCGGAAGCGGCAGAAAACCCTCACGTCATGACCAACGCGGCACAGGAGCTCCGGTAGAACGGCAAGGTCTCGTTCGACGCCTCGTTCGTCATTCGTGCGACAGCGGTTTCCTGGATCTGCCGTGGGTCAACCATCGGGCACGAGACTAGGAACCCGAGCCGTTGCGTTGGCTCGCCGTCACCGCCCTCTACCGTGCCTATTCACTGGCCGATCGAGCCGAGCTTGCCGGGCGTCGCACCACGTCACCGTTTGCGCGCATGGCCGACATCGTGTCCGACCGGGGGCACTAGACGGCCGAACGGAGCCGGCACTCGCCGCGCAGACGCGCGAGGGGATGAGTTTCCCAGCCGAGCGGCGTGTCGAGTCCAGCGGTGCACCAGCCGTGGGCGGAGTCGCCCCAGCTCGGACACGGTGAGCGGGTCGGGCGGCCGCACGACTCTCACCCCGAGTGCGTCGCTAATGTTCTCCAGCCCGGAGCGGGGCCATACCTGGCCCCGCAGGCGAAGCAGCACGTCACCGGCGGAGTCCAGCAGGTACAGGTGCGAGAGGGTCTCGACCATCTCGCTCTGATACAGCTCGACGAGCACGACGCTGGCAATTTCGGCCGTGCCAAAGTTGGTCACCCGGCCCAGCAGGTTGCGGCTTTCCAAGCGCCCAGCCGCAACGGTCACGCACACTCTGCGGGCCCCGAATACAGCGATCACGCCGAGAAGGGTCAGGCCGAACTGAACGGCGGCGACAAAGATCCAGGTATTGCGCGGGATGGTGAGCCAGTACAGCACGATCAGAACGGGGACCAGCAACGACAGTGCAGCGATAATCGACCGCTTGACCAGCTTGCGACGCGGCCGCAAAACGTGCCTGACTGCCGGCTCGAACCCCTCGCGCATCATGTGTTCCGTTTCACCCCTCAAAGTGAGTATCCCGCACATCAGCCCAGTATCTCGTTGCTATTTCAGGGGGGTAGACGAAGTCGCCTGAAGCGAGTACCGTCCGTCATCGCGGAATCAGGGGTACCCCGCGGGGAGTGCGCCCAGCGTAGAGTTGGTCCGTGCACTCACGGGCCATCCGCGAACGCGGCAACACAACGAAGCGGCACCGGCTGCATCCGGCGCAGGTCGTCGTTTCCGGATTCGCCCTGACCATTTTCGGCGGCACAGCGCTGTTGATGCTGCCGAACGCCCGGGTCGGGCCGGGCGGCGCATCGTTTCTGGAGGCGCTGTTCACCGCGACGAGCGCGGTGTGCGTCACCGGGCTGACCGTCGTCGATACGGCGGTGTACTGGACACCGTTCGGTCAGGTCGTGATTCTGATGCTGATTCAAATCGGCGGGTTCGGGATCATGTCTTTTGCCTCGGTCGTCGGGCTCGCGATCGCTCGCAAGCTCTCCCTGCGCTCGCGCATCACAGCCGCAGCCGAAACCAAAAGCGTCGGTCTCGCTGACGTGAAGGGGCTGGTGGTCGGTGTCGTGCGTATCTCGCTCGCGATCGAGGTCACCGTGGCGATGATGCTCGCGCTGCGCTTTATGCTCGGCTACGGCGAGCCCGTTGGCCGGGCCATCTGGCTGGGGGTATTCCACTCGGTATCGAGCTTCAACAATGCCGGGTTCGCCCTGTTCAGCGACAATCTCATGGGGTATGCAACGGATGCCTGGATCTGCCTGCCGATTGCCGCCGCCGTCATTCTCGGTGGACTCGGCTTTCCGGTGATCGTGCAGCTACGGCGTCAGCTGCGGCGGCAGGGGCGGGATCCGCGGCACTGGTTACAGCAGGCCTGGTCGATTCGAACCTGGACCATGAATACCCGCATCGTGGTCTCGGGTACGCTCGCGCTACTCATTCTCGGAACGGCATATATCACCGCCGTTGAATGGTCGAATCCGAATACTCTCGGTCCGTTGGACTGGTCGGGCAAACTCCTGGTCGGTTTCTTTCAATCGGTGCAGACCCGCACCGCCGGTTTCAATAGCATCGACATCGGCCAGCTCGACTCCGCCACCCTGCTCGGGATGGACGTTCTGATGCTGATCGGTGGCGGCCCCGCCGGAACCGCCGGAGGCATTAAAATCACGACGTTCGCCGTCCTGTTCTTCATTATCTGGACCGAGGTGCGCGGCCAGGTCGCCGTCAACGTGTTCGGCAAGCGGCTTTCCCGGGCGGTGCACCGTGAGGCGATCACGATCTCCCTGCTCGCCGTCGGCGTCATCATTGCCGCGACGGCGGCGCTCATGCTCCTGACCGACATCTCTCTGGACGCGCTGCTGTTCGAGGCGATCTCCGCTTTTGCGACGGTGGGACTGTCGACCGGGATCACCGCGGGGCTGCCATGGGGAGGGCAGGTCATCCTGATTCTGCTTATGTTCATCGGCCGCCTCGGCCCGATCACCTTCGCGTCGGCCATTGCCCTGCGCGAACGCCGCACCACCTACGAACTTCCCAAGGAAAGGCCGATCATTGGCTAAATATTCACTGTTCGGGCACCGCGACCCCGCCCGCCTCGCCGAAGCTGAATCGGTCGTCGTCATCGGTCTCGGCCGGTTTGGCAGCGCGCTCGCTATCGAACTCATGAACAGTGGCACCGAGGTGCTCGGCATCGACGGGGACGAAGAGGTGGTACAGATGCACAACAGACTGCTCACCCACGTGGTGCGTGCCGACTCCACCAAGGAGGCGACCCTGCGGGAGCTCTCGGTACCCGACTTCTCCAGCGTGGTCGTGGCGATCGGCGGCGATATCCAGGCAAACATTCTCACCGCTTCGCTGCTGCTCAAGCTGGGCATCGCGAACATCTGGGCCAAAGCGGTCAGCGACCCGCACGGCGAGATCCTCACCCAGCTCGGCGTCAACCATGTCATCTACCCGGAGAAAGATATGGGCAAGCGGGTTGCGCATCTGGTGCGCGGCGCCATGCAGGACTATATCGAGATCGGCGAGAATTTTGCGCTGGTCAAGACTGCACCGCCGCGGGCGCTCATCGGCGTACCCCTCGGCCAGGCCAAGGTGCGTGCCCGCTACGGCATCACCGTCACCGCGTTTCACCGCCCCGGCGCAGGCTGGAGCTACACCTCGCTCGACACCGTGATCGAAGATGGCGACATCATTCTCATCGCCGGAGAATCTGCGCGAGTCGAAGAATACAGCCTGATGCGATGAGTTCCCCCTTCGTTTTTCTCGCGGATGCACCGCTCGGCACTCGGGTCGTCGTGCGCACCAGAATTCCGGGTGGGTACACGGACGCGCTGGGCTTTCTGCGGAGCCGCAGCGCGGCATCCGTTTCGGTGGAGACCAAGCGGGGACTGGTCACACTCGCGATGGCCGACGTGGTGGCCGCGAAGTTCGTGCCGCCGGCGCCCGAACAAAGACCGCGCCGGGCCCGGGCCTGAAACCACCGGTCGACGTGAGGATCTGAACCAGAACGTGCGCCCACGACGCTCCCGACGCCTACCGCGCTGCGCTTTTCTGGCCACGCTGCGCTTTTCTGGCCGCGCTGCGCTTTTCTGGCCGCGCTGAGCCTTCGTCAGGCCCGTCCATCAGGTGTGTGGCGCGTGCGACGTGCCTCCTGAAGGTTTCGTGACGAGTGCGTGAACATCTAGCGCTGATTTACCGTCTAGTCAGGTTAAACAGAGATTGCCTTGCTACTTTTTACCTTCCAGATCACCTGAGTTTTCAGCGGTCGGAAGGCTCGCGGTCGCGGGTCGTCAACGACCTGAGGTGCCGATAAGGAGGTACCCGATGACCCCTGCGCTTCAGGCGGCGGGTGACCTGCGCCGCATTATGACGATGATGCTGGCCATTATCGGCGCGACCATCTCGTTGATCTTCGGACACTCCCTCGACGGGGCGCTCCTGGCCGATTCGGGTAACAGCGCTGCCACTTCGGCGATCAGCTCCGTGCAGGTCGTCGGAACAGAGTCGGCCGCGCCGGCACTCCAGGTCAACGACGCGGATCCCTGCGCGGCGGCAGAGCACGGGCGAGGCATCGTTCTGCCTCGGGCGCTGATTCGCCAGACCAGCGCCCTCACAGTGTTGTCTTTCGCGCCGCGCATTCGCCAGTCGGTAGCAATACGCTACCCGGAGGCCCCACCTCGCCCGGTCACGCTTACCGCACTGTGCATTAGCCAGACCTAGAAGTCGAGCAGATCCCCACGGCAGAGCACCCCGCGACGCAATTCCTGCCCAAAAACAGTGCACGCCTGTCACGTGCCCCCCAAGAGCGGGTTGGTTGCGCGCTCACTGAGACCAGCGCGTCCACGGAGACCTATCGACACCCGCCTATCGGCGCCCCAAGACTCGGCGCCTGGCGCGATGGTTTGTCTCCGGACCCATGCAGCACGCATATTCTCCGAACGAAGGACTATTTCATGACCACACACTTCACCCATTCAGCGTCCTCGCCCCCCGGAACTTCGCGCAGCGGGCGCATCCGCGGTTTCCTGACGAACGACCTGCGTTTCAATTTTCCCGCGTCGTTCGTCGTCTTTCTCGTAGCCGTACCCCTCTCGCTGGGCATCGCAGCGGCGTCGGGGGCGCCGGTCATGGCCGGTCTGATTGCCGCCGCCGTCGGCGGGATCGTCGCGGGCAGCCTCGGCGGTTCTCCGCTGCAGGTCAGCGGCCCCGCCGCTGGGCTGACCGTGATCGTCGCCGGCCTCATCGACCAGTTCGGGTGGCAGGCGACCGGCGCGATCACCGTCGCCGCCGGGTTTGTGCAGATTCTCTTTGGCTCCTGTCGCATCGGCCGAGCGGCACTGGCCGTCTCCCCGGTGGTCGTGCACGCCATGCTCGCTGGCATCGGAATCACCATCGTGCTGCAACAGTTGCACGTCATGATCGGCTCCGAATCGAGCAGCTCAGCCCTCGCGAACATGACCAGCCTCCCCGCAGCGCTCGCGGCCGCGAATCTTCCGGCCATACTCCTCGGTGCCCTGGTTATCGCCATCCTGGTGCTCTGGAAACGACTTCCGCCAGCCGTGCGCCGGGTTCCAGGACAGCTCGTTGCCGTGGTCGGCGTCACGATCCTGTCGGTCCTGCTCGGTGCCAACGTGGAACGCGTTACCTTCGACGGGTCAATTCTCGACGCCCTGTCTTTTCCCGAGGTTCCCGAGGGAAATTGGCAGGCGATCATGATGGGCGTTCTGTCTATCGCCCTGATCGCGAGCATCGAATCGTTGCTTTCTGCGGTGGCACTCGACAAGATGCACACCGGCCCGCGCACCAACTTCAACCGCGAACTTCTGGGGCAGGGGGCGGCGAACATGGTCTCCGGTGCGATCGGCGGTTTGCCCGTCACCGGGGTCATCGTGCGCAGTGCTACCAACGTGGAAGCGGGTGCACGGTCGCGCACGTCCACCATTTTGCACGGCGTGTGGATTTTGGTCTTCTCGTTGCTGTTCGCCGGTCTGATCCAGCAGATTCCGCAGGCGGTGCTCGCGGGACTTCTGATCGTCGTGGGCGTGCGGCTAGCGAGCCTGGCCAACTTCAAGACCGCCCGACGCACCGGCGACCTGCTGGTGTACTGCGTCACTCTGATCGGGGTCGTGTTTCTCAACCTGCTTGAGGGGGTCATGATCGGACTCGCCTTGGCAGCCGCCCTCGTTTTGTGGCGCGTGGTCCGGGCCTCCATCCACGCCGAACCAGCGGGTCCTCCGGAATCAAAATTGTGGCGGGTCGTGATCGAGGGGTCGTGCAGTTTCATGTCGCTCCCGCGCTTGAATTCCGTTCTGAGCTCCGTGCCAGCGGGCTCCCACGTCACGATCGATCTGGAGGTCGATTTCTTCGATCATCCGGCCTACGAGACGCTCAGCGCCTGGCAGCGTCAACACGAGAGCACCGGCGGCACGGTGCAGATCGACGAGGGCGGCGCCGCAACCCTCGAATTGGCGGCGGCACTCCCGCCCCGCAGAAACTCGGCACCGTCCACGACGCGCCTCGGTTTCGCGCCCTGGAAGGCCTGGCAGGGCCGTGACCGCGGCGGAGTCAACAGCTACGCGCACCCGCATCCGCTGAACCCGGTGATCCACGGCATCGACGACTATCACCGTCGCCATGCGGCTCGCGTGCGAGCGCACATGCAGGAGGTGGCCGACTCCCAGAATCCCGACACCTTGTTTCTGACCTGCGCGGACTCCCGCATCATTCCCAACCTGATCACGAGCAGCGGCCCCGGTGACCTGTTCACGGTGCGCAACATTGGCAACGTCGTATGCGCGCACGGTACAGAACCCTCCATCGACGCGGCGCTCGCTTTCGGTCTTGACGAACTCTCGGTAAATTCAATTGTGGTGTGTGGCCATTCCGGCTGCGGTGCCATGGCGGCCGCGCACAATGAGCAGGCGAGGGACGCGACGGACGCGACGGATGATTCGGACGCTACGGACGCTACGGATGCTACGGATGCGGCTGCCGAGGAGAGCGCCGGCCGCGAACGGGGAGCCCTCGATGCCTGGCTCGATCATGTGCGCCCCAGCCGCGAAGCCCTTCGCAACGGACATCCCGTTGGGCGGGCGGCACGAGATGCTGGTTTCAGCGAGGTCGACCAGCTGGGCATGGTGAACGTGGCCGTTCAGCTGCAGAATTTGCGGCGGCATCCGCTTGTTGGCCCGGCGGTCGCGAGCGGGCGCGTGCATCTTGCCGGCGTCTTCTACGACCTCTCCACGGCGCGGGTGATCTGGATCACGGCCGACGGAATCGACCACCTCGACCGGGTGAACGCCCCTGCACCGGAGGGCGCGGGACTGGGGGCGGCCGCGCTGTGAGGGCGTGCTATCCCACGTGCGCGGTGGATCCAGGTTAAGCGGGGAACAGTCCGTACCCCCGTCGACGACTGAGCCGCGATCGAGCCGCGACTAACTCAACTCGACCGGAACGGCATTCCAGTTGCTGCCGAGGTTGACGACGCAGAGGTGCGGGCCGACGAAGGGGCGCAGCTCGATCACACTGTCGTCGTGGCCGAGTGTGCGCGCCACCCGCTGGATGAGCCCGAGGTGCACGGCGCAGACCACGCCCGGGTTTTCACGGGCGGCTTCGCGAAACGGGCAGGCCGTGAGCGCGATCGATTGCGTGGACTCATCGAGTTCGGGGGCGAATTCGAGCTGGTCGAGTAATTCGACCAGCGGGGCGGCGCCCGCTTCGGTCGATGCTGCGAGGCCGCCGGTGAAGGCCTCCGACCACTTCTCACCGGCCCGAATAGCCCGGGCCCGGCCGCCGTCGTCGTCTTCGGCAAGCACGCTGGCGAGCGCGTGGCTGAGCTGGTCGCGCGTGTCGGTGCGCGTGGCGGCCACGGCACAAAAGCGGATGCGCGGCCGGCCCCGCTGGCCGGACCGTACGGCCTCTCGTTCGATGAGCCTGGCGGCCAGAAGCTGGTCGAGGTGAAACCTGGCCGTGGTGACGTGCAGGTTCATCCGGTCGGCGACGGCGGCCGCATCGAGCGGTTCGCTGGAGGCGACCAGAAGCTGGAGCACGCTGCGCCGAATCGGCGACGCCAGCGCGGCATGCCAGGCGGGAGTGCGTTCGTCGAAATCCACCGTATAAGACTAACCCGGAATTATGAGTAGTCTCGTACTTTTAATCTTGCGGGCGGGCAAGCTAGAGAACGATGCGCAGCGGTTCTTCAAGCAGGCTAGTGAGATCGCGCAGGAACGCCGCCGCGACGGCGCCGTCGAGTACTCGATGGTCGACGGTCAGGGTGATCTTCACCGTTGGTACCGTCACGAGAACGCCGTCCCGTACCGCGGGAACGTCGCTCGCCGCGCCGATTGCCAGGATGCCGGCCTCTGGTGGGTTCAATACGGCGGTGAAGGAGTCGATGCCGAACATGCCGAGGTTGCTGATGGTGAAAGTTCCCCCCGACATCTGGGCGAGGGACAGGCTGCCGGCGCGGGCGAGGCCGGCCAGGGCGCGGGTTTCGGCGGCGATGGCACCGAGCGACTTCTGATCGGCATCGACGACGACGGGAACGAGGAGTCCATCGTCGGTCGCGACGGCCACGCCGACGTTGACATGGTTATGGCGCAGAATGACGCCGTCGCCCCAGGACGCGTTGACTTCGGGGTGCGCGCGCAGCGCGACCGCGCTGGCGCGCACGAACAGGTCGTTCAGACTGATCTTGGTGCCGAGGGCGGCGAGCGACTCATTGACGTCGGCGCGGAACGCGACCAGGCGTTCAACGTTGACGACGCTGGTGAGGAAGAAGTGCGGAACGGCCTGACTCTCGGTGAGTCGGCGGGCCGTGACGGCGCGAATACGGCTGACCGGCACGGAGACGGAATCGGCCGAAACGACGGCCGGTGCTGCCGCGGCCGGTGCTGCTGCGACCGGTGCGGCCGCCGCTGGTGCTGCGGCTGGAGGCGCCGTCGGGACAGCGGATGCTGCCGCCTCTTGGGCCAGGATCGCCCTGTCGACGTCGGTGCGCGTGATACGGCCCTGCGGCCCGGTGCCCGCGACGGTGTGCAGGTCGATGCCGTGCTCTCGGCCGATTTTGCGAGCCAGCGGCGAGGTGCGCAGTTCGCCCGTCTGGGTTGCCGTGGGCGTGGCTGGCGTGGGCGTATCCGCCGGGGGGATGACTATGGGAGTTGCTGCTGCAGCGACCGCGACTGGAGCTGCCGGGGCAGCCGCGGCTGGTGCTGCCGGGGCAGCCGCGGCTGGTGCTGCCGGGGCAGCCGCGGCTGGTGCTGCCGGGGTTGCCGGGGCAGCGCCTTCCGTGACGATGTTGCTCCCGTCGCCGATGCGCGCAACCGGTTCACCGATCGGTACGAGCGCGCCGGCGACGACGAGCAGCTGCTCGAGTATGCCGTTGTCGAAGGCTTCCAGGTCCATCGTGGCCTTATCGGTCTCGATTTCGGCGAGCACATCACCCTTGTGAATCTCATCGCCGACCTGCTTCATCCAGCGGCTGAGTTCACCCTCCTCCATGGTGTCGGAGAGACGGGGCATAATGACGTCGGGCATGGCCGGCTCCTACTTGTCGTTCGGGGTAGATGAAATATTGAGTACCTCGCGCACGACCCTGGCGAGATCGGCGGCGCTGGGCAGCGCAGCCTTCTCGAGGGATTTGGCGTAGGGTAACGGCACCTCGGCGGCGGCGACGCGACGCACCGGGGCGTCGAGAAAGTCGAAGACTCCCTCGCCGATGGTCGCCGATATCTCGGCGCCGATGCCGTAGCTGAGCCAGTCGTCTTCGAAGACGACGGCGTGGCCGGTCTTCTTCACCGAGGCGCAAATGGTGTCGCGGTCGAGCGGCCGCAGGCTGCGCAGGTCGACGACCTCGATCGACAGGCCCTCGGTCTCGAGCTGGCGAGCCACTTCGAGAGCCGTCGTGGTGCCGCGCGAGTAGCTCACGATAGTGAGGTCGGTGCCGGTCTTGACAACGGCAGCCTTGCCGATCTCGGCGACCTGCTCGTCGGTGGGAACTTCCCCCTTGGCGCTGTAGAGGGAAAGGTTCTCCAGAAAAATCACCGGGTCGTCATCGCGAATGGCAGCGGTGAGGAGCGCCTTGGCATCGGCCGGGGTCGACGGGGCGACGACCTTGAGCCCCGGAATGTGCGCGTACCAGACCTCGAGGTTCTGCGAGTGGGTCGCGGCCAGCTGCTGGCCACCGCCGCCGGGCATGCGAATGACCAGGGGAATGGAAACCTGACCGGCGAACATCGACCGCATCTTGGCTGCGTGGTTCACGATCTGGTCGATCGCGATGAGGCTGAAGTTGATGGTCATGATCTCGACCACCGGGCGCATTCCGAGCATCGCGGCCCCGAGGGCTGCCCCCACGAAACCCTCTTCGGCGATCGGGGCGTCGATCACCCGGTCGGGTCCGAAGTCTTCAAGCAGTCCGGCGGTAATCTTATACGACCCCTCGAAGACGCCGATCTCTTCACCGATGAGGAAGACCTTGTCGTCACGCTCGAGCTCAGCGCGCAGAGTCTCGTTGAGCGCCTGGCGGTAGGTGATCGTGCGGGTGGTTGCTACTTCGGTGTTCACAGTGCGTCCATAACGGGTTCTCCGGGCAAAGCGGTTGGCATATTTGCCACCGCGGTCGCGTATACATATTTGAACAGGTCGTCAACGTCGGGCTCGGGGCTCTCATCGGCGAAAACGACCGCCTCGGACACGCGCACGTCGGCGGCCTCGTCGATGGCGGCGGCATCCGTTTCGCTGAGCACTCCGGCGCTGATCAGCTTGGCACGAAAGCTCGGTACCGGGTCGGACTGCTGGGCGATGGTCGTGTCTTCGCTCGAGCGGTAGCGGGCCGGGTCGACCACGGAATGGCCGCGCAACCGGTAACACATGACCTCGAGCAGCACCGGTTGGCGCGACTCGCGGGCCTGCCGCAGTGCATCGCGGGCGGCGTCGCGCACGGCAAGAACGTCGTCGCCGTCGACCCGTACTCCGGGCATACGGTACGACGCGCCGCGCTTATACAGGTCCGGCTCAGCGGATGCTTTCTCCACCGTTGTGCCCATACCCAGCCCGTTGTTGACGATCACGTAGACGATCGGAAGTTTCCACAGCCCGGCCAGGTTGAGCGATTCGTGGAACGCGCCGATGTTGGTGGTGCCGTCACCGAGCAGACACATCACTGCCGCAGCGTCGGGGCCGGCCACTTCCTGATTTTTCAAAGCGAGTGCGGCGCCGGTCGCCGGGGGAATCTGCCCGCCGACGATGCCGTAGCCGCCAAACAGGCGCGTTTCGGCGTCGAACAGGTGCATGGAACCGCCGCGTCCGCCCGAGACGCCGGTAACTTTGCCGAACAGTTCGGCCATTACCCGCTCGGGCGAGAGTCCGCGCAGCAGTGCATAGCCGTGGTCGCGGTAGCCGGTGAACAGATAATCACGGGCCTCGATGGCGGCCATCAGGCCGACCACCGTAGCTTCTTCGCCGAGGTTCAGGTGGCAGTAGCCACCGATTTTGGCCCGGGCATACATCTCGCTGGAGCGCAACTCGAAGGCACGCACCAACGACATCTGTTCGTAATACTCACGCAGGGTGTCGGCGGGCTCACCACCCGTGGACTCAACTGTTGACTCCGGTCGCGTGCGGGCTTTTGCCGCCATGTGATCCCACTTCCTGCGTGCTTCGTTTGACCAGACTAATGCTGTGTGCTGAATATTTTCTTTTTCCACCGTGCAGCGGAAGGATCTGCGGGAAGAAAGAGAGAAACTGACCGATTCTGCTGCCGCACATGATTGGCGGCCATAATGGAATCATGGCCGCCCAACCCCCGAGTTACAAAACGCTCGCCAGTCTCAGCCGCATGAACCTGCTGTACCAGTTGCAAAGCCGCGGAACAATGACCGTGAACGACCTCGCCGAAGCCGCGGGCCTGCATCACAACACCGCACGCGAACACCTTGACCGCCTGATCAACGAGGGCTTCGTCACCTGCGCGCCCGAGTCGCGCGACAGTAAGGGTCGTCCCAAAATGCTCTATAGCGCTGCGGACGGGGTCAGTACCGAGCTCGGGTCGATCCGCAGCCGCAAAATCGCGGCCGCGCAGGAGCGTGCCGACCAGCTGCGACGGATTCTGCCGCTGCTGCCCGCCGGCCAGGGGTTCGCCGGTTGCTCCGGTGCGGCTGCGCAACGGCAGCTCGATGCGCTCGACGACCACCTCGACCAGGCCGGTTTCGACGCGAGCATCGCCGCGAACCGTGAACAACTCAACCTGCGTGACTGCCCGTACTCGGAAATGGTCAAGGACCATCCCGAGGTCTGCGGCGTGCACTACCGCTTGATTCAGGGTGTGCTGGAGCAGGCCGACGGCCCACTCCGAGCGGTCGGCTTGAACCTCATCGATGCCCCGCACCTCTGCGTGATCGACGTAGTGGCCATTTCCGATGCCCGCGAGAGCGAAAAGAGTGCCCAAAAAGCGGAGGCAGGCTCGTGTGAGCTGGGGCAAAGCATTATTCACGGTATTTCGCGGTTGTAGCCGTTTTACCCAGCGGCAAAGCTTATTTCGAGGGTGAGTGCCGCAGCGGCATTCCCCGGCAGGTAAGGGACAGCCGTGAAAAAGCGCACAAACACCAGCACCAGAGTTTCCACCAGCGCCGCGACCAAGCCCGGCACCGACGGCCCGGTCGCCGACTCTTTGATCAAGCTCGGCCGTTTTCTGCGCCGCGGCGAAACCAGCGAAGACCTGCGCAGCGTCTTCAAGGATGGCGGTCGCGGCGCCGACACGTTCTACCGTGACCGCTGGACGCACGACAAGGAAGTGCGCAGCACCCACGGCGTGAACTGCACCGGCAGCTGCTCCTGGAAGGTGTACGTCAAAGACGGCATCATCACCTGGGAAACCCAACAGACCGACTATCCCAGTGTCGGCCCGGACAGCCCCGAATACGAGCCCCGCGGCTGCCCCCGCGGCGCCGCCTTCAGCTGGTACACCTACTCGCCCACCCGGGTGCGCTACCCCTACGTGCGCGGTGTGCTGCTGAACCTCTATCGCGAAGCGAAGGCGCGACTGGGCGACCCGGTGCTCGCCTGGGCGGAGATCACCGGTAACCCCGAGACCGCCCGCCAGTATAAGAGTGCCCGCGGGCAGGGCGGACTGGTGCGTGCCAGCTGGGATGAGGCCGCCGAAATCGTCGCCGCCGCACACGTACACACCATCAAGAAATACGGCCCGGACCGGGTCGCCGGTTTCAGCCCGATCCCGGCCATGTCGATCGTGTCCCAGGGCGTTGGCAACCGCTTCATCTCGCTGCTCGGCGGCACCATGCTCTCGTTCTACGACTGGTACGCCGACCTGCCGGTAGCGAGCCCACAGGTGTTCGGTGACCAGACCGACGTCCCCGAATCGGCCGACTGGTGGAACTCGAGCTACCTGATCATGTGGGGCTCCAACGTTCCCGTTACCCGCACCCCGGATGCCCATTTCATGGTGGAAGCCCGTTACCGCGGCCAGAAAGTCATCACGGTCTCGCCCGACTATGCCGACAACTCCAAGTTCGCCGACGAGTGGCTCGCCGTGCACCCCGGCACCGACGGAGCCCTCGCGCTCGCCATGGGGCACGTCGTACTGAAGGAATTCCTGGTCGACCGCCGCACTCCGCGTTTCGTTGACTATATGAAGAAGTTCAGCGACTCCTCCTACCTGATCGCGCTCACCCCGCGCCAGGACGCCTGGGTCCCCGGCAAGTTTTTGACGGCCGACGCGCTGCCCGGCACCGACGCATCGGTGTCGAGTGCTGCCTTCAAAACCGTCATGCTCGATGAAAACGCCGAACCGTTCGTGCCGAACGGTTCGATCGGCCACCGGTTCAGCGAGGCCGACAAGGGCACCTGGAACCTCGACCTCGAGGGTCGCGATCCGCTGCTCTCGATAGCGGATGCCCCCGATTACGACGGTGCCACCGTCGCAATCGACCTGCCCCGCTTCGACGTCACGCCGGGCGCGGACAATGCCGGTGAACAGCACGCCGGAGCGGCCGGCATCGTGCGCCGCGGCGTACCGGTACGCCTCGTCGCCGGCGTGCTCGTGACGACCGTGTTCGACCTGCTGCTCGCCCAGTACGCCGTCGGTCGTCCCGGCCTGCCGGGCGTGTGGCCCACCGGGTACGACGACGCGTCGACGCCCGGCACCCCCGCCTGGCAGGAAGAGATCACCTCGGTGCCGTGGCAGGCCGCCGCGCGCATCGGTCGCGAGTTCGCGCAGAATGCCGAGGATTCACAGGGTCGTTCGATGATTCTGATGGGCGCCGGTACCAACCACTGGTTCCACTCCGACACCATCTACCGCGCCTTTCTCGCGCTCACCACCATGACCGGCTGCCAGGGCGTCAACGGCGGCGGCTGGGCCCACTATGTCGGCCAGGAGAAGGTGCGCCCGCTCACCGGATACGGTCAATACGCCTTCGGCCTGGACTGGGTGCGGCCGCCGCGCCAGATGATCGGCACCGGTTTCTTCTACCTCGCCACCGACCAGTGGCGCTACGACGGACTCAGCGCCGACACCCTGGCAAGCCCGCTCGGTGCCGGCATATTCACGGGACGCACCACCGCGGACACCATGGTCGATTCGTCCAAACGCGGCTGGATGCCCAGCTACCCCACGTTCAACCGCAACTCGCTCGACCTCGTCGACGACGCCGCAGCCGCGGGCCAGGAGCCAGCGGAATACGTGGTCGATTCGCTCCGGGACGGCTCGCTCGAGTTCTCCTGCGAAGACCCCGACGCCCCCGAGAACTTTCCCCGCGTGCTCGTAGTGTGGCGGGCCAACGTGCTCGGCTCCTCCGGCAAGGGCAACGAGTATTTTCTCAAGCACCTGCTCGGGGCGCCCTCCGCTGTGCGCGCCGTCGAATCGATGCCGGCTCGCCGGCCGAAGACCATGAAATGGCATGAGAGCGCGCCGGAGGGCAAGCTCGACCTGATGGTCACGAGCGACTTCCGCATGACGTCGACGACTATCTACAGTGACGTGGTGTTGCCCCCGGCCACCTGGTACGAGAAGAATGATCTCTCCACGACGGACATGCATCCGTTCATTCACTCGTTCAATCCGGCGATCGCGCCGCCATGGCAGGCCAAGACCGACTTCGACATCTTTCACGTGCTCGCCGCGAAAATCTCCGAAATGTCGGTGAAGCACCTCGGCGTGCGGAAAGACCTCGTCGCCGCTCCGCTGCAACACGACACCCCGGACGGCATGGCCACGCCGCACGGCATTGTGCTGAACGACCAGCCGCTCATTCCCGGGGTCACCATGCCAAGGCTCGTCGTTGTCGAACGCGACTACCCGGCCTTCGCCGCACAGCTCGGCGCGCTCGGGCCGCTCACCGCCGCGGAAGGCATGGTCACCAAGGGGGTGAAATTCAACCCCGACGTGGAGGTCGCCTACCTCGGCAAGAAGAACGGCCTGGTGCCCAGCGGGCCAGCCGCCGGCCGCCCGCGCCTGTCGACGGCGATCCACGCCTGCGAAATGGTGCTCGCCCTCTCCGGCACCACCAACGGCCGCCTCGGCACCCAGGGTTTTCGCCAGCTCGAGGAACGCACGGGCGTCAAGCTCGCCCAACTGGCCAGCGACAACGAGGGCCGCCGATTCAGCTACCCGGATGTGCAGGGAGCGCCCGTTCCGGTGCTTACCTCCCCGGAGTGGTCGGGTTCCGAGCACGGTGGTCGCCGCTACAGTGCTTTCACCATCAACGTCGAGCACCTGAAGCCCTGGCACACCCTCACCGGTCGCCAGCATTTCTACCTCGACCACGACTGGATGATCGAGCTCGGCGAGCAGCTCCCCATCTTTCGGCCGCCGCTGGACATGCACCGCCTGTTCGACGATTCGATCGTCGGCGCGACGAGCGTCTCCAGTGCCGGGGTGACCGGGGCCGCAGGTCACGCGGAGGTCGCCGTGCGCTATCTGACCCCGCACTCGAAGTGGTCGATCCACTCCGAATACCAGGACAACCTGCTCATGCTCTCGCTCTCCCGCGGCGGGCCGACGATCTGGATGAGCCCGCAGGACGCCGACAAGATCGGAGTGCGCGACAACGAGTGGATCGAGTCGTACAACCGCAACGGCGTCGTCGTGGCGCGGGCGATCGTCTCTCACCGCATGCCGGAAGGCACGGTGTACATGTACCACGCGAAGGACCGCACCATCAACGTGCCGGTCGCCGAAACCAGCGGTATGCGCGGCGGCACCAACAACGCGCTGACCCGCATCCTCTTGAAACCCAGCCACCTGATCGGCGGCTACGCCCAGCTGTCCTTCGCCTTCAACTACCTCGGCCCGACCGGCAACCAACGCGACGAGGTCACCGTGATTCGTCGTCGCAGCCAGAAAGTGGACTACTAATGCGTGTCATGGCCCAGATGTCGATGATTATGAACCTCGACAAGTGCATCGGGTGTCACACCTGCTCCGTCACCTGCAAGCAGGTGTGGACCAACCGCACCGGTGTGGAGTACGCCTGGTTCAACAACGTGGAGACGCGGCCCGGCATCGGCTACCCGCGCGAGTACGAAAACCAGGAGAAGTGGAAGGGCGGCTGGGTACGCAACAAGCGCGGCCGGCTGCAGCTGAAGGCCGGCGGGAGGCTGAAGAAGCTCTCGCAGATCTTCAACAACCCCAACCTGCCGCAAATCGACGACTACTACGAGCCGTGGACCTACGACTACGACATGCTCACCACCGCCCCGGCCGGCACGCAAAGCCCGGTCGCCCGCCCGAAATCGCTTTTGACCGGCCAGGACATGGACATCAAATGGTCGGGCAACTGGGACGACAACCTGGGCGGCTCGCAGGAAACCGCCGCGCAGGACCCGATTCTCGCCACGATGAGCGAGCACGTGAAGATGGAGTTCGAAGAGACCTTCATGTTCTACCTGCCGCGCATCTGCGAGCACTGCCTCAACCCCGCCTGTGTCGCGGCCTGCCCCTCCGGCGCCATGTACAAGCGTGAAGAAGACGGCATCGTGCTCGTGGATGAAGACGGATGCCGCGGCTGGCGCATGTGCGTCTCCGCCTGCCCCTATAAGAAGGTGTACTTCAACCACAAAACGGGCAAGGCCGAGAAGTGCACGCTCTGCTACCCACTGATCGAGCAGGGTAAGCCCACCATCTGCTCCGAAACCTGTGTCGGACGCCTGCGTTACCTCGGCCTCATGCTCTATGACGCCGACGCGGTGCTTGCCGCGGCCTCGATCGAAAACGATCAGGACCTGCTTGACGCCCAGCGCGCCTGCTTTCTCGACCCGTTCGACCCCGACGTCATCGCCGCTGCCCAGGCGGAGGGCATGGCTGACGACTGGATCGAAGCGGCCCAGAACAGCCCTATTTACAAGCTCATCTCCGAGTACGAGATCGCCCTGCCGCTGCACCCGGAATACCGCACCATGCCCATGGTCTGGTACATCCCCCCGCTCTCGCCCGTGGTCGATGTCGTCAGCAACTCGGGCAGCGACGGGGAAGACGCCCGCACCCTGTTCGCCGCGATCGACAAGCTGCGCATCCCGGTGGAATACCTCGCCGGGCTGTTCTCGGCCGGAGACGTGGTTCCGGTGGAGCTGTCGCTGCGCAAGCTCGCCGCGATGCGCGCCTATATGCGCGATATCAACCTCGGCAACGAGCCCGACGAGCGCATTCCGAACGCGGTCGGCATGACCGGTGAGACGATTCAGGCCATGTATCGGCTGCTCGCAATCGCCAAGTACGAAGACCGCTATGTCATTCCCAAGGCCCACGTCGAGACCGCGCGTGAGCTTGAAGAGCTCGGTTGCTCGCTCGACACCGACGGCGGCCCCGGCATGGGTGGGCCCGGATCCGCCGGGCACAGTGGCCCATACGGCAACACCGTGGGTATGCCGCTCGGTGCCACGGTCGACAACTACAACCAGATGACCGGGCGCCCGAGTGCGACCGCGCCGACCACCCCGGGCCGGGTCAACCTGCTCAACTGGAACGGTAACGGAGCGCCCCAGGGCATGTTCCCGCCGATCGCGGATGCCGGGAGCCCCGCGTGAACGTCGGCACCCTCGGCGCACGGATGAACTTCGGCTTTCGGGCGCCCAAGACGGCTCCGCGAGCGATTGCGGCAGTTCCACTGACGCCCGAGCAAGGAGTGATCGCGCACATGGCGGCGTCGATTCTGCTCGACTACCCCGCGCCGGAACGGCGGGCGCAGTTTTCGCTGGTGGAGGAATCCGTTGCGGATCTGCCCGGTGAGCTGCGCCGCAGCTTCCAGGCTTTTTTCACGGCGGTCAACGCGCTCAGCCAGCAGGAGCTCGAAACGCACTTCACCGCGACCTTCGACCTGAAACGCAAATGCTGCCCGTACCTCACCTACTACGCCGCCGGCGATACCCGCCGCCGCGGTATGGCACTCGTGCGGTTCGTCGAGGCCTACCGGGCGGCGGGCTGGCAGGTGGATGCCGACGAACTGCCCGACTACCTGCCGATGGTGCTGGAATTCTCAGCGCTTTCCGATTCGCCGATCGCGCAGGAACTGCTCGCCGCGCACCGCGACGGCATCGAGGTTTTGCGCTCGGCGCTCGAGAAATTCAACAGTCCCTACGCCCACCTGGTTGAGGCGGTGTGCCTGTCGTTGCCCGTGATCGACGACGAGACCCGCGAACGCTACCTCAACCTGGTCAATGAGGGGCCGCCGACCGAGACGGTCGGCATGACCTACCTCGGCAATTTGAAGCCGTTTTCCGCGCACGCGAATGAAGATGTGAGAGTATGACCGCCTGGGATTACCTGCTCTGGGTCGCTTTTCCCTACGCCGCGACGGGCGTGTTCGTGGTGGGCCACCTGTTGCGCTACCGCTATGACCAGTTCGGCTGGACCTCGCGGTCCAGTCAGACCTACGAGAACCGCCTGCTGCGCTGGGGTTCCCCCATGTTTCACTATGGCATTCTCATGGTGATCGGCGGGCATGTCGTCGGCTTGTTCATTCCCAAGCCGTGGCTGGAATTCTTCGGCGTGACCGAGCACATGTATCACCTCGGTGCGACCTGGCTGGGCAGCTTCGCCGCCGTACTCACCGTTGCCGGGCTCGCCATTTTGATCTACCGCCGCCGCCTGACCAAACGGGTGCTGCTGGTCACAACGGTAATGGACAAAGTCATGTACGTGTTCCTGGCCAGTACGATTACGTTCGGCACCACGGCGACCGTGCTGTATCAAATCTTCGGCGGCGGCTACGACTATCGCGGGTCGATTTCGCCCTGGATCCGCTCGTTGTATAGCCTGCAGCCCGATCCGTCGCTGATGAGCGACGTGCCGTTCTTCTTTCAACTGCACGTGCTGACGGCCACGACGCTGTTCCTGCTCTGGCCGTTCACCCGACTGGTGCACGTGTTCTCGGCGCCACTCGGCTACCTCGTGCGCCCCTACGTTGTCTACCGTTCCCGCGACGACCCTCGGGGCGCCGGTTCGCGGGCGCCCCACCGGGGCTGGGAGAAAAGCGAGCGCCCGCTGGAACGCTCCAGAAAGTAGTCTGTTTTCATGGTGCGGATCAAGAGGGCGTATGAGGCGGCATCCGCTTCTGATGGATGCCGGGTGCTGGTTGATCGACTCTGGCCGCGCGGTGTCTCCAAGGAGAGCGCCGACCTCGATGAGTGGCTGAAAGAGATCGCGCCGTCACCCCAGCTCCGCACCTGGTGGAAGCACGACCCGAAGCGCATGGACGAGTTCACCGTGCGCTACCGCGCCGAACTCGACGGCACTACCGAGACCCAGGCGGCCGTCGTGCAGCTTCGCGCGCTCGCCGCGGCCGGCGTGACCACTTTGGTCTATGGAGCAAAGGACCCACGGGTGAACCATGCGCGGGTGCTCGCCGAATACCTGCAGGAGAAGTAGCCGCAGAAGGTCACGTACCACGTGAAGGAATACTGCGCCCCCTTTCAGCCTTGGGAATAAAGGCGCCTGCACGCGGCCGTGGACTCTCGAGGGGCTCCCGCTGCGCGGGACAGGGGCGCCAGTGTGACTCACGAATGACAATAGGAAGTGTCGAACCAGTGACTTCAGTAGTTCCCGTCAGTACCCACGGCAGCAGATTTCCCAAATGGGTGCGCTCGTTCAGCGTTCAGATCATCGCCGCGCTCATCATCGGTCTTGGCCTCGGGCTGATGGCCAAATACACCGGCAGTACCGAAGCGAACCCCAACGGTCTCGGTGCGACCCTGAAAATTATCGGGTCGAGCTACGTCTCGCTGCTGCAAGCTGCCGTCGTACCGCTCATCTTCACGGCCGTGGTCAGCTCCATCGCGAACCTGCGCGCAGTGTCCAACGCGGCGAAGCTGGCCTGGAACACTCTGCTGTGGTTTGCCATCACCGCGTTGATTGCCGTTCTGATCGGCATCGGACTGGGCGTGCTGGTGCGACCGGGAGCCGGAACGGGCATTATCGAAAATGCCGAATACACCGGCAAGACCGGGGACTGGTGGGCATTTTTGACCGGGCTCTTCCCGAAGAACTTCCTCGGACTCGGCGCCAATACCTCTGTCGTCGATGGCGTCGCAAGTACCACCGTCAGCTTCAACGTGCTGCAGATTCTCGTCATCGCCATCGCGGTAGGCATTGCCGCGTTGAAGGTGGGCAAAGCTGCCGAGCCATTCCTGAACCTCAACGCGTCAGCTCTGGCGGTCATTCAAAAGGTGCTGTGGTGGATTATTCGCATCGCGCCGCTCGGCACGATCGGCCTGATCGGTAATGCCGTCGCGGTCTACGGGTGGGACACGATGGGTTCGCTGGGCAAGTTCGCAGCCACGATCTACGTTGGCCTGATCCTGGTACTGTTCGTGGTCTACCCGGTACTGATCAAGTCTCACGGTCTCTCCGTCAAGCAGTACTACTCGGGTGTCTGGCCGGCTGTTCAGCTGGGCTTCGTGTCGCGCTCATCCATTGGCACCCTTCCGCTGACGCAGCGCGTCACGGAACGCAGCATGGGCGTACCGCGCGGATATGCATCCTTCGCTGTTCCGCTCGGGGCGACGACCAAGATGGATGGTTGCGCGGCTATCTACCCCGCCGTCGCCGCCATCTTTGTGGCACAGTTCTTTGGAATTCAGCTGGACCTCACCCAGTACCTGCTCATCGTTCTCGTATCCGTACTGGGTTCGGCAGCCACGGCCGGCACCACGGGCGCCGTCGTCATGCTGACGCTGACCCTGTCAACGCTGGGTCTGCCGCTGGCCGGGGTCGGCCTTCTGCTGGCTATTGATCCGCTCATCGACATGGGCCGCACCGCCGTGAACGTGGCCGGTCAGGCGCTCGTGCCCACGATCGTGGCCAAGCGCCAGGGAATCCTCGACGAGACGCTGTACAACGCGCCGCGAACCTCGCAGCCCTTTACGGACGACGTAGCGGAGCCCGCGCCGTCTGAGCTGTCCGAGACGCGCGTCTAACCGTACCGAGTACAACGCATTCAGGCGCGGCCCGGCATCCGCTTCACACAATGGCTGACGGATGCCCGGTTCACGCCGTCAGGACGGCGAGACCACCGTGTTGCACCGCCAACAGGTGGCCGGTAACTCGCCGGAGACGTAGGCGCCGCACTCCGGGCAAACCTGTTCGAGCCAGCAGACCGGGTCACCGCCTACTGGTTCTTCATTTTTGGTCATCGGTGACCTCCTCATTTCAGTATGACCCCCTGCTGGCAGGAAAAACCCGAAGCCCCCCGCTGGAGGAGGAGGAGGCTTCGGGTCGATGGAGGGAGCGTCAGCTCGGGTTGGGGGCACCGGGACGCGCGTAATAGAACCAGGCGAGCCCGGTGCAGAGCACGCAGAAGGCGGAGCAGCCGATGAAGAAGGTGGTCGGGCTCATGCCGGTGAGGGCCATACCGACGATGAACGGTCCGAAGGCGGCGATCGCCGCTGTCCAGCCGATCGCTCCGCCGGCCTGCCGCTTGGGAAAGATCATCGGCATCTGTTTGAACGTTCCGGCATTGGCCAGCCCGGAGAAGAAGAAGATGATGATCATGCCGGTGAGAAAGCCGTCGAACTCGTCGACGCTCGTCGGGGTGAGAAAGAATACCGTGACGGTGGTGCCGACGGCCATGCCTGCGCCGCCGATGAAGGTGAAGATGGCGCCGCCGAACCGGTCGCAGAGCGGGCCAGAGGCCGCGCGCACGAGGGCGCCGACGACGGGGCCGATGAAGGCAAAAGCGAGCGGGTTGGGAGCATCCGGAAAATCGCCGTACACGTTGAGAATGATCAGGCCCATCTGCGCGGCCAGGCCGCTGAATGCGCCGAAGCTCATGAGGTAGATGGCGGTCATGATCCAGGTGTGCTTGACCGTGAAGATGTCGAGCTGCTCGGTGAAGTTGGCCTTGATCGGCACACGCTTGAGACAGAGGAGGGCGAGGACGATCGCGAAGATCACCCAGGGGATGAGCACGAGCCCGCCGTTGTGCAGCCAGACCAGTTCACCGTTCGAGTCGCTCTCCGGGGTGAGGGCGGCAGTGCCGAGCAGGCCGAAACCGACCACCCACGGAGTGAGCAGCTGAATGAGACCGATGCCGAAGTTGCCGAGCCCCGCCTGCAGGCCGAGGGCCGTTCCGGCCAGGCGCTTGGGAAAGAAATAGCTCGTCGACGCCATGAACCCCGAGAAGCTGCCGCCGCCGATACCCGCGGCGAACGAGAGTGCCAGCAGCACCCAGTAGGGGGTGGATGCGTCGCGGGCGACGAGGGTCCAGCCGATCATCGGCAGCAGCAGCAGGGCGCTCGACAGGGCGACGAGTACGCGGGTGCCGAGAATCGGCGGTAAAAACATGAAGATGAGTCGCAACAGGCCGGCGGCGAGGCCTGGCAGCGCGACCAGCCAGTACAGCTGGCTGGTGCCGAGGTCGAAGCCGATGTCGTTGAGCCGTGGGGCGATAGCGCTGACCAGGTACCAGGCCGCGAAGCCCAGGGTCATGCTGAAAGTCGTGATCCACAGGGTGCGCCAGGCAAGGCGCGAATCCCACGTTTCGTCGTGTTCCGGATCCCAATTGGAGAGGTCCGGCTTCAGCGTGGACGTAACGCGTGGTGGTAAGACGGTTGACATGGGCTTCCTCGGATGGTTGTCGGGCATACGGCCCGCTGCGTAACCAGCCTGTTCGTTTGCCGATCGGCGTGCACCGCGCAAACACCGTGATAAATGAATTCGGCCCAGAGCGGATGCCGGTACCGGACCGCTCGGGCTGCGTCGCGGTAGTGTAGAACGGTGAAAACTCAGCTCAAGCTTGGTGCCGAACTCGGGGCCGTCGTGATCACCGTGTCTGATCGCTCGTCGCGCGGGGAGCGCGAAGACCGGTCGGGACCGGCCACCGTCGATGCGCTTGCGGAGGTCGGCATTCCGTGCGGGCCACCGCGGGTGGTGCCCGACGGCATCGAGAGTGTGGCGGGAGCGATCTTGGCAGCGCTCGGCGATGGCGCTCGCCTCGTCGTGACGACCGGTGGCACCGGCGTGTCGGCGCGCGACCTCACACCCGAGGGCACGACGACCGTGATCCACACTATTCTGCCGGGAATCTCCGAGCGGATGCGCGCGCTGAGCGCCGCGACGATCCCCACCGCGGTGCTGTCCCGCGGTATCGCCGGCATCGCCGATTCGGTCGGCAACAACGGTGCGTTGGTCGTGAACCTGCCCGGTTCCACCGGCGCGGTGCGCGACGGTGTGGCCATCCTTGCGCCGCTCGTGCGGCACATCATCGACCAGCTCGACGGGGGGGACCACTGATGGCTGCTGGCTTCGCCCTGGTCACCGAGTCGCTGCTCGACGTAAGTGAACACCTGTCGGCGGTGTCCGATGCGACCCACGGGGCAGTGGTGACGTTTATCGGGCAGGTGCGCGATCATGATCCGGATGCTTCCGGCCGCGTCACGGGCCTCGACTACAGTGCGCATCCCGACGCGGGGCGCATCATCGGTGAGATCGCTGACCGGGTGCGGGGGAAGCATCCGCTGGTGGTACTGGCGGTCAGCCATCGCATCGGACACCTTGAGGTCGGTGACCTCGCCCTCGTGGCGGTCGTGGCGAGCGCGCACCGCGGCGACGCCTTCGCGGCCTGTGAGAGTCTCGTCGAGGCCGTGAAGGCAGAGGTGCCGATCTGGAAGAAGCAGTACGAGGTTGACGGAACGCATTCCTGGGTCGGTTTATAGCTTCGACCGGTCAGGAACTACGAGGGCCGAAGCGACGGGGTACATCTTGGAAGTCGCGTACGGAAAACCGGGTGGTCAGCCGCCGGCGAAGGGTGGGAGCACGTCGACCGCGTCGGTGGGTGCGAGCGTGACCGCGTCATCACCGGCGCGGGCGCCGTTCACCAGCAGGGAACACAGCTCGAGTACGCGCATGAACTCGGTGCCGTAGCGCTCAGCGAGCTCGGCGCGCAACTCGCCGATCGTGCCCGCGTTGAGCGTGGCCGTGTCGGTCTGGGCGGCCTCGGCTGCGCCGGCAAAGAATCGCAGGGTCGCCATCAGAGCTTCTCGGGTGCCCAGTCGCGGGCGAGTTCGCTCGCGGCGGCGCAGGCAGCTTCAATATCGGTGCCCGTTCCACCGTTCTTCGCGGCGGCGAGGCCGATCAGAAAGGTGCTCAGGGGAGCGGCCGGCCGGGCCACGTTGTGGGCAATGTCGCGGGCTGCGTCGAGCAGGTCGCCCACCGGCACGTCGGCCGGGTCGAGCTGCAGCCGATCGGCGAGGGCCGTGAGCCACTCGTCGAGCGCTTCGGGAGGCAACGGTGTAGAGCTCATTCGGGGTCACTCCTTTGGTCGGGCTGAATTGTCGGAGCACCGGTCAAGCGAGCGGTGCTGCTCTCAACATCTTCCCACGTGTCCACGTCAGCGCCGGCTTCGGATTCGTCCAGCAGCCCCGTGAGGTTGAGTCGCGCGAGCAGCTCACGCATGCTGGCACCATTCACGTGAGTGCCCAGTCGGTCCACGGCGGCGCGCAGGGCGGGTGCCCGGTAAATCCCGGCAAGCCATTGGGCGTGGCCGGTGTCGTCGGTGAGATGCACGCCCTCGGTCTGTTCACCGATGGTCTCGGCAGCGGATGCTGCCGCGACGAGCAGGCGGGCGGCATCCGCTCCCCAGGGCAGATCGCAGGCGAGTACGAGCACCCAATCGGCGGGTGCATCGGCGTTCGCCGCAAGGGCTGTGAGGCCAGCCGCGATGCCGGCCACCGGGCCGCCGAACGGAGGATCCTCCAGGGCCCAGACCAGGGCGTCGTCCGGTAGGTCGCCGGCGGCGGGCCGGGCGGCGGGCGGGCCGACGACGACGGCGTTCCGGGCGGCCGGGCGGGCGTCGAGAACCCGGGAGAGCAGGGTGCGCCCGGCCACTTCGACCGCGGGCTTGAGTGCGCCGCCGAGTCGGCGGCCGCGGCCGCCGGCGAGCACGAGTAAATCGACAGTGGCGCCTGCAGGTGCACTCATGTCGCCTGCCCAGCGGAGGGGAGCGCCCGATTTCGGTGCGCGCTCCGGTAACCGGTATAGCGGCTACCGAAACGGGGCGCGCCCGTGATGATGGCGGGGCATCCGTTTGGAGCGAAGGATGTGCCGGAATCGCGCCGGGTCAAGCGCGCAGCCAGTCGCCGCTCTTGCCGCCGCTCTTGGCGAGGAGGCGCACGTTTTCGATCGTGACGGATTTATCGAGGCCCTTGACCATATCGACGACCGCGAGGGCAGCGACCGTGACGGCGGTGAACGCTTCCATTTCGACGCCGGTGCGGTCGGCGGTGCGCACGGTGGCGGTGATGCTGACGCCGTCATCGTCAACGACGAGGTCGACGACGGCGCCGTGTACGCCGATCACATGGGCCAGGGGGAGCAGGTCGGCGGTTTTCTTGGCGCCCTGGATTCCGGCGATACGGGCCACGGCGAGCACGTCGCCCTTGGGCGCGGTGCCGTCACGGAGGGCGGCGATCACTGTCGCGCCGCAGCGCACGAAACCGGCGGCGGTGGCGCTGCGCACGGTCGGAACCTTGTTGGTTACGTCGACCATACGAGCCTGTCCGGCCGAGTCGAGGTGGGTGAACAGCTGTGCGGCCATAGTCGCTCCGGTCGTGTCGGTGGTGTGCGTCATGATGTCAGCATGACAGTGATGAGGTCGCCGCCGCGAATGTGAGTCGTGTCTTCGAGAACGATGGCGAGCCCGTTAGCCTGCGCGAGGCCGGCGACGAGGTGCGAACCCGACCCGCCGCGAGAAGCTGGGCGTGCCTCGATGTTGTCTGGGCTGCCGTCTGTGCTGCCGTCTGTGCTGCCGTCTGTGCTGCCGTCTGTGCTGTCGGCGTCAATGGTGCGGCGCGTGAGGATGACGGGCATGTACTGGGCACGTCCGGGCGGGGAACGCCAGCCATCGACGACCGTAGCGGTGACGGTGCGCCGATGCAGGGTCTCCTGGCCGAGCAGACGCCGCAGCGCGGGTCGCACGAACACCTCGAAGGACACGTAGGCGCTGACCGGGTTGCCGGGCAGGGCGAAGATCAGCGGTCCGGGCACACTGTCGGTGGCGGGCCAGCGTCCGAACCCCTGCGGCTTACCGGGTTGCATCTTGACTGGTCCGAAGTCGACGGTGCCGAGCGGCTTCAGCACGGCTTTGACCACGTCGTACGCTCCAACGCTCACCCCGCCGGAGAGCACGATCACGTCGACCTGGCCGGCCAGCTCGGTCAACACCGCCCGCAGCACATCGTCGTCGTCGGGCACGGCGCCGATCCGTACGGGAATCGCGCCGGCCTCGGCGACGGCCGCCGATAGCAGAAAGGAGTTGGAATCGGGAATCTGGCCGCGACGCGTCGGGCTGCCGGGAGTGACGAGTTCGCTGCCGGTGGAGATGACGGCCACCCGAGGAGCGGGGTGCACGAGAACAGAGCTGGTTCCGGCGCTCGCCGCTGCGGCGACCCGGGTGGGCCAGAGCACGCTGCCCGCGCGCAGCACCCGGTCGCCGGCGTGGGCGTCTTCGCCAGCCCGGCGTATGTGCGCTGCGGGCTTGGGCGCCTGAAGGATGGTGACCTGCTCGGTGCCCTGGTCGGTGTCTTCGATCGGCACGACGGCATCGGCACCGTCGGGAATGGGCGCGCCCGTCATGATCCGCGCGACCTGCCCGGGGACCAGGCGCGGGTTCTGGTCCGTGCCGGCGGCGAGGTCGGCCACGACGGGCAGGGTGATCGGGTTCTGAGCGGATGCTTCGAGCAGATCGGCGCGGATAACGGCGTAGCCGTCCATCGCGGAGTTGTCGAAGGGAGGCGTGTCGGTCACCGTGAGTATGTCTTCGGCCAATACGAGCCCACGGGCCTCGTCGAGCTCGACCCGCACCGGCGGCAGGGGATCGACACTGCCGAGCACGATCGCGAGCTGCTCGGCAACGCTGCGTGCGGATGCGGCGGGTGCGCAGGCATCCGCCCGCTCGGTGTGCGTGTGCCCGTGTGTGCGTTCCGTGTCGGTCACCGGCTAGACCAGACTGTCTGACTGGTCGGTGGTGCCGTCGTCGCCCGCCGAGGCGTGCTGCCTGGTGGGGACGGGCTCTGGTGAATCCCAGCGGCTGCCGATACCCGAGGCGCCCCCGGCGGTGACGAGGTCATCCCAGGCGAGGATCCCGCCGGTGAGCACCGAAACATCGGTGAATCCCGCCTCACGCAGCGCGTTCGCGGCGCGGGCGGCCCGGCCGCCGGCGTGGCAATGCAAAATCAGTGGCGTGTCTTGAGGCAGCGCGGCGCGGCCACTGTCTGAGAGCGCCCCATCGGTGAGAAGCTCACCGATGGGCAAAAGCCGGGCCGTTGGAATCGAGCTTTCGGCGAATTCATTCGGCTCGCGCACGTCCACGACGAGAAAATTGTCGGTGCCGGCGCTCTGCGCGGCGAGGCGGTTGACAAGCTCCACGCTCGAGACCTCGGGGGTGCTCTTCAGGGCCGCTTGGGCGAGCTCGGCTGAACGCTCGGCGGCAATCTCGGCGGCGGTCGGCTCCGCGGCAATGCCGGTTCCGAGCAGGGGAATCTCGTTGAACCGACCCGATAGCGCGTCGATCACGAGCACCCGACCGATCAGGGGCGAGCCGATTCCGGTGATGAGCTTGATGGTTTCGGTCGCCATGAGCGATCCGACCTGGCCGCACAGCGCGCCAAGCACACCGGCGTCGGCGCAGTTGGGCACCTCGCCCTCGGCCGGTGGCGTCGGGAACAAGTCGCGCAGGTGCACTCCGGTGATGCCGCTGCCAGCCGGCGGAGTGGCCCAGAATACCGAGAGCTGGGCGTCGAACCGCAAAACGGATGCCCACACCAGCGGCAGCCCCAGCCGCGCGCAGGTGTCGTTGACGAGGAACCGGGTGGGAAAGTTGTCGGTGCCGTCGATGACGATGTCGTAGCCGCCGATGATCTCGGCCGCGTTGCTCGCCACGAGACGCTCGGAGTGCCGGACGACCGTGGTTTCCGGAGCGATCTCGGCGACGCGCTCGGCGGCGCTGTCTACCTTGGGATGGCCGACATCCGCTTGCCCGTGAACGATCTGGCGCTGCAGGTTGCTCGGTTCCACGTCGTCATCGTCGACGATACCGATGGTGCCCACGCCGGCCGCTGCGAGGTAGAGCAGGGCGGGGGAGCCGAGTCCACCGGCGCCGAGCACGAGCACCCGGGCGTTGGCGAGGCGGCGCTGACCGAGTTCATTGAGCTGGGGGAGGCGGCGCTGGCGGGCGGTACGCACGGTTTCGGAGGCGGTGAGCCGATCAACGGGCTCGACAAGGGGAGGAATAGCCATGACTTAACGCTAGGCGCTGCGCGGCCCCGCGGCCACCAGCTCGGGGAAGAGCGTTGCCGAACCGCCCTGCGCAGAGGCATAACTCCTGCAATCTGTCGTCGTCGCCGTCACTCTGCCCCTATCTGAGCGGTTCGTACCGGTCGGGCTGAGCAATTTGCAGGAGTTATGCGCATGGCGCAGGACAGCCCGCCGTGGTTTCCGGGTTAGCTGGGCGTGGTTCCTGGGCCAGCTGGGCGTGGTTTCCGGGACCAGCTAGGCGTGGTTTCCGGGACCGCCGGATGGGTTGAGACCGCACATGCGGTGCTATCGTGCCATTTATGACGCAATATCGGATCAGTGAGGCCGCCGAGCTGCTCGGCGTCAGCGACGACACCGTACGACGCTGGGTCGACGGTGGCCGTCTCGCAGCGGATGCCGACGCCACCGGTCGCCTCGCGGTCGACGGAACCGCGCTCGCGGCCTTCGCGGTCGACCAGGCGAGCACCCCGACCGACCCGTCGAGCGTGGGGCGCAGTGCCCGCAATCGATTCGTCGGCATCGTCACCGCCATCACCCTGGACACGGTCATGGCCCAGGTCGAACTGCAGTGCGGCCCGCACCGCGTAGTTTCGCTCATGTCGAGTGAGGCCGTGCGCGAACTCGGCCTCGAGGTCGGCTCGCTCAGCGTCGCCGTGATCAAGGCCACCAACGTGATCGTCGAAACTCCGGGACGGATGCCGTGAGCCGCCTCCCGCAGGCCTTGGCCGTTCTGGCCGTGCTCGCCCTGGCCCTCACCGGCTGTGCACCCTCGAACACCTCGAACACCTCGAACACCTCGAACACCTCGAGCACCGATGAGCCGACCGGTCAGGGGCTGGCGTCCCAGACCCTCAGTGTCTACGCCGCCGCGTCCCTGACCGGCGCCTTCGACGAGCTCGCCACCCTGCTCGAACACGAGAATCCGGCCGTCGACGTGCAGGTCACCTACGACGGATCCTCCACCCTCGCTACCCAGATCGCGGCCGGCGCCCCCGCCGACGTGTTCGCCAGTGCCGACCAGAAGAATATGCAGCCGCTCGGCGACGAAGCGCTGGTCGGCCCCGCCACGCTGTTCGCCGGCAACACCCTGCGCATTGCGGTCGCCCCCGGCAACCCGCTCAAGATCGCGACCCTGAAAGATCTCGCCCGCCCCGGCGTGATCACCGTGCTGTGCGCGGCGCAGGTGCCGTGCGGCGCGGCATCCGCTGCCTTGCTTGCCAACGCGGGCGTCAGCCTCACACCCGCCAGCGAGGAACAGAATGTGACGGCCGTCGTCACCAAGATCGCCGGCGGCGAAGCGGATGCCGGCCTCGTCTACGCCACGGACGTCGCCGCCAATCCCGACCGCATCCAGGGCGTGACGCCGGCTGGAGCGGATGCGGTCGTCGGGCACTATCCGATCGCGGTCGTCGCTGACAGCGCGCACGCCGAGGCCGCCCAGGCCTTCGTCGACCTGGTCCTCTCCCCAGCCGGTCAGGCCGTGCTCGCCGCCCACGGCTTTCTTGCCCCGTGAGGGTTCTGGTTCGTCTGGGCCCACCTTGTGACCGTGGGCCCAGGTTAGAACCTGGGCCCACGTTCCGGGCCCGGGCCCGAGCCCGGAACGACACCCGGAACGACACCCGGAACGGAGCCGCGAACGCGAACGAATCCAAGAGGTGTCGCGCGTGATCCCGCGCCTGCTCTATCTGCCCGCGAGCATCGGTCTCGCCCTGCTCGTGCTGCCGCTCGCTGGGCTCTTGCTCAAGGTCGACTGGGCCGCCCTGCCCGCCCTGCTGCTCTCACCTGAGGCCCTGCAGCCGCTGGGATTGTCGCTGGTGACAGCATCCGTTTCGACGCTGCTCTGCCTGCTTCTCGGCGTGCCGCTCGCCGTCGTCATCGCGCGGTCGCAGCCGCGTGCAGCCGGTCTGCTGCGGGCGCTCGTCACCGTGCCGCTCGTGCTGCCGCCGCTCGTCGGCGGCATCGCGCTGCTCTCCCTGCTCGGCCGCGGTGGCGTACTCGGCAACACCCTCGAACTTGCCGGGCTGCGCCTTCCCTTCACGACCGCGGCGGTCGTCATCGCACAAACCTTCGTGGCCCTGCCGTTCCTGGTGATCGCGGTCGAGGGCGCCCTGCGCACAGCCGGCATCCGCTACGAGCGTGTCGCCGCGACCCTCGGCGCCGGTCGCGGCACGGTCTTCGCGCGCATCACGCTGCCGCTCGTCGCCCCCGGACTTCTCGCCGGCACCGTTTTGAGCTTCGCCCGCGCGCTCGGCGAATTCGGTGCGACCGCCCTATTCGCCGGCAACCAGGTGGGAGTCACCCGCACCATGCCCCTTGCCATCTACACCGCCTTCAACGGTTCGGGCGTGACGACCGACCAGGCTGTCGCCTTGTCACTGCTGTTGATCGCGGTCGCTGTGATCATCCTCGTGCTGGTCGGAACCCGCCGGGCGAGCGTACTCTCGTGACCGCCACCCTCGGCCAGGACGCCGCCACCACGCTTCTCGCTGCGAACCTACAACTCACCCGAGGCGGGTTCACCCTCGACGTGCAACTCACGCTCGCGCCCGGCGAGGTGCTGGCCCTCCTGGGCCCGAACGGCTCGGGCAAGTCGACCGTGCTCGACCTGCTCGCCGGACTGGCCACCCCCGATACCGGAACCATCACCCTCGATGGCGCGACCCTCACCGCGCCCGGTCGGCTCGTGGCACCCGAGAATCGCGCTATCGGCCTGCTCGGACAAGAGCCCCTGCTCTTTCCGCACCTGAGTGCCCGCGCCAACGTGGCCTTCGCGCTCCGGGTCGGCGAAGCGCGACTGAACGCCGCCTCGGCCCGGGTGCAGGCTGACCGCTGGCTCGACCGGGTCGGCCTGGCCGGCCTCGGCAACAGCTTGCCGGGCGCCCTCTCCGGCGGGCAGCAGCAGCGCGTCGCCCTCGCCCGAGCCCTCGCGGCCGGCCCTCGTGTTCTCCTGCTCGACGAGCCGATGGCCGCCCTCGACGCGGAAACAGCACCGTTCATCCGTCAACTCATCCGCGAGCAGCTTGCCGAAACCGGCACCAGCGCCATCATCGTCACCCACGATATCGTCGACGCCGTCGTGCTCGCCCACCGCGTCGCCGTACTGCACCACGGCGCGCTCATCGACGAAGGCACGACCGCAGCGGTGCTCGCGGCCCCGCAGAACCCCTTCGTCGCGGCCCTCGCCGGCGTCAATCTCGTGGTGGGCACCGCGCAGAACGGCGCGGTCGTCGCCCCAGACGGCCGCATGTTCTGGGTGCGCCCAGCGGATGCCGCGGCCCTGTCGCCCGCGACCCNGCCGCATGTTCTGGGTGCGCCCAGCGGATGCCGCGGCCCTGTCGCCCGCGACCCCTGCCGCAGCAGCCCCCGCCGCAGCAGCCCCCGCGCCCGCAGCCCCCGCAGCAGAAGCCCCCGCGCCCGCCGCGGCCGTCTTTCGCCCGGCATCCGTCGTCGTGCTCACGGAACGGCCCCATCACGCGAGCTCCCGCAACGTCTGGTCGGCCCGGGTGAGAGGCATTGAGCCGGGCACGGGCGGAGTGCGCCTGCGCACGAGCGGCGACCCGGAGGTCATCGCGGAGCTGACCCCCGCCGCGGTTGCCGACCTCGGCCTGCAGGTGGGCTCGACGGTTTGGCTTTCGGTCAAGGCCACCGATGTGAGTGCCTACCGTCGCTAACGTTTACGTTCCGGGTACCAGGGACGGGGTCAGCGTTGAGAAAAAAGGTATTTCACGATGGTGTGCCGGAGAGCGTCACCTGTGACGTGGCACCATCCAAGTAGCCGGGGGAGCCTCACCGTTTTCGGGTAGGAACCGTCTCTTACCCCGCCGCCCACGTGAAATCACTGCTGTCTCGCACGCATAAAACAGGAAGGAGTTTGACCGACTCCACGGCGTCTCCGTTCAGCACGCCGAGGAGCAACTTCACGGCGACCCGGCCGATGTCGTGCATCGGCGATCGCACCGACGACAGCGCGATGGGCAGTTGCGCGGCCAGCGACGTGTCATTGAATCCGACAATTGCCAGATCGCGGCCCACGTGCAATCCGTGAGAATTTGCCGCGCCCATGGCGCCGATGGCCGCGAAGTCGTTGACCGCGAAGATCGCACTGGGGCGACGATGTGTGCCTCGCAGAATGCTATCCGCCGCAGTGTGCCCGCCCGTTGTGTCGAAGCGCGACCACACGATGGCGCTCTCGGGGATTGTTCCGCCGAGCGCGCGAAACCGGGAGACGAAACCGTGCGTGCGATCGACCCCAGTGCTGGCGTAGGGTTCACCAGCGATGATGGAAACATCGCGGTGGCCCTGGTCCCAGAGGTGCTGTGCCACCAGAGCTCCGCCAAGGACGTCATCGCAGGTGGCTGATGCAAAGCCGGCAATGGCGCGGTTCATGAGCACGAACGGCACCTTGCGTTCGGTGAGATCGTCGAGAATATTGCCGTCAAGGTGCGCGTCACCGATGATGAGGCCATCTACCCGCCGAGACAGCATGATTTCCATCTTGCGCCGCTGTATCAATGTATCGTCACGAGAGTTCATGACGAATGTGGAATAGTTCGCGTCGTCGGCTGCCTCGTCGATCCCTTCGTACATAACCGCAAGCACGAGGTCGGAAAGACGCGGAACGATAACTCCGAGAAGATGCGTGCGCCGCGTGCGCAGGCTCGTGGCCTGGGGGTCGGGGGAGTAGCCCACCTTCTTGGCGAGGTCACGCACACGTTGGGCCGTCACCGGCGCGGCCGCGCCGCGTGCCGTGTCAGCTTTCCCGTGCAGGATCCGTGACACGGTCGACGGGTGCAGGCCGAGTTCGGCGGCCAGATCTTTTAGGGTGACGGACCCCGGTCCGATGCCTGTCATGTCGCTGTCTCCAGTTTCCGTGATCCGAGAGAGCCGGATACGAAGCTTGACTTGCCTGTCGATCTCATTCTATAGTTTGACAACCTCACTACCCAAACGATTGGGTAGTGAGCGTTACGTACCCGCAATGACGCGTGCAGTCGGCCGAAACATTGGGTATCTACTCTTTCATCAAGAAACCCAATCGTTTGGGTACCGACCCTCGGAGAAAATAATGACAGATCGTGCCGGCACCCACGTGGTGTTGCTGGCGACCGGGGGAACAATCTCGTCGCGCGCCCACTCTGCGGAAGGCGGTGCCGCGGTTGCCGCCGACGCCGGTGCCCAAGTTCTCGGCGGTCTGGCCACAGCCCCGGCCTACCCCGTGCGGGTCGTCGACGTCGCCTGTGAGGGGTCCTACCTGCTCACTCTCGTCGACATGATCGCGATCTGCGCGCAGATCAAGATTGCCCTCGCCGACCCATCGGTGCGGGGGGTCGTCGTCACGCACGGCACTGACACGATGGAAGAGACCGCCTACCTGGCCGACCTCACCCACGACCACGTGAGCCCGGTGGTCTTTACCGGGGCGCAAAAATCCGCCGACGCCGCCGACCCCGACGGCCCCGGCAACCTCGCCGATGCGATCGCGGTCGCTGGATCACCTGCGGCAGCAGACCTCGGCGTGTTGATCGTTTTCGCCGGCGAGATATTCCCCGCCCACGGCGTGCGCAAAGCACAGACCTTCGCGCTTCATGCCTTCACCAACCCCGACTTTGGCTCGGCCGGTTTTTTGACCGCCACCGGTGACGTCGTCATCACCCGCCATAACCAGCGGATGCCCCCGCTCCCGCTCCCGCCCATCCCTCCCCGCCAGGCCAGGCGCGTCGACGTGGTGTCTGCCTATCCGGGGGCTGACGGAATCTTGCTGCAGGCATCCGTGGCTGCCGGGGCCAGCGGAATCGTGTTGCAAGCGACGGGAAGCGGCAACGGCAACCCCGCCCTGTGCGCCGCCGTCACCGCGGCCGCCGCGGCCGGCACCGTCGTGGTGACGAGCACCCGGGTGGGTGCCGGCCCGGTCCTCCCGATCTACGGTGCCGGCGGAGGACGAGACCTCGTCGCGGCCGGTGCCATCCCCACTGGCCTGCTGCGGCCCTCACAATCGCTGATTCTGCTCAGCCTTCTGCTGCAGCTCGATCGCAATCATGACGAGATCGCCGACGCGTTTGCCCTGTACGGGGCAGCCATCGTCGAGTCCACCCAAATTTGTTAGTGCAACGAAAGGCACAGATATGAAAAAAGATATCCAGATTGCATTTGGAGTAGACGTCGACGCTGTCGCCGGCATGCTCGGTTCCTACGGCGGCGAAGATTCCCCATGCGACATCTCGCGCGGCATGTTCAGCGGCGAGGTCGGTGGGCCGCGTCTTATTCGCCTGTTCGACAAGTACGACCTGCCCACCACCTGGTTCGTTCCAGGGCACTCCATCGAGACCTTTCCCGAGCTCACCCGCATGATCGTTGCCGCGGGCCACGAAATGGGCGTGCACGGCTACTCCCACGAGAACCCGATCGCGATGACCCGCGAACAGGAGACCACGATCCTGGACCGATCCATCGAACTGATCGAAAACGTCTCGGGCCGCCGCCCCACCGGGTATGTCGCCCCGTGGTGGGAATTCTCGACGGTGACGAACGAAATTCTGCTCGAACGCGGCATCAAGTACGACCACTCGCTCATGCACAATGACTTCGAGCCCTACTACGTGCGTGTCGGTGACAGCTGGAAAAAGATCGACTACGCCCAGAACGCCCAGACCTGGATGGAGCCGCTCGTGCGCGGCATCGAGACCGACCTGGTGGAGATTCCCGCCAACTGGTACCTCGATGACCTGCCGCCGATGATGTTCATCAAGGCCGCCCCCAACTCACACGGTTTCGTGAATCCGCGCGATATCGAGCAGATGTGGAAAGACCAGTTCGACTGGGTCTACCGCGAAATGGATCAGGCCGTCTTCACGATGACGATCCACCCCGACGTCTCCGGACGACCGCAAGTGCTCCTCATGCTCGAGCGTCTCATCGAGCATTTCAACTCCCACGAAGGCGTCAGCTGGAACACCTTCGACCAGATTGCAGATTCGTTCCTCGCCCGTTCCCCCCGAAAGGTTCCCTCCACATGAAACTGAAATCTCCCACCCTCGATCTCACGGCGGCGACCGTCAACGAGAAACGTCGCTTTCCCGCCTTCACCGTGAAGCAGACCCGCACCGCCACGATTCTGGCGCTGTTGGCCTGGACCGTTGCCGTCTTTGACTACGGACTGTTCGGCACGCTCCTTCCCGCCATGCAGGAATCCTTTGGCTGGACCGCGCCGGAAGCCTACGCGATCAACACCTGGATCGCCGTCGGAACTGCGATCGTCTGCTTCGGCGTCGGTCCGGTCATCGACCGCCTTGGACGACGCAAGGGCATGATGGTCACCGTCGGTGGCACGGCCATCGTGTCCGGCCTCACCGCTATCATCCCCACCGGAATGGCCTTCCTGAGCAGTGGCCTACTCGTGATCGTGCGTTCCTTTGGCGGTCTCGGGTTCTCCGAGCAGGCCGTCAACGCGACCTACATGAACGAGGTCTACCAGGTCACCGAAGACGAGAAGAAGCGCAAGCGCCCGGGCCTGAGCTACTCCTTCATTCAGGGCGGCTGGCCGCTCGGCTTTCTGCTCGCCAGTGCGCTCGCCCTGGCTTTTCTCCCGACCTTCGGCTGGCGTGCTCTCTATTTGATGGCCACCATCCCCGCCGCCCTCATCGTCTGGGCCATCGCACGCAAGCTCAAAGAAACTCCCCAGTTCGAACTGCACAGTGAACTCACCCGACTCGACAAGGCCGGGCGCACCGAAGAAGCCCACCTGCTCGCCGGGTCGTACGGCGTCGAGCATTCCTCGACCGCACCACTCAAGCTCATCTGGGAGCCGAAGCTGCGCCGCAACACGATCGTGTTCTCGCTCGCCTGGATCTTCAACTTCTTTGGCATCATGATCTTCAGCATTCTGGGCAGCTCCGTTCTCAAGAACGCCAAGGGCGTCGAACTCTCCGATGCCTTCTGGATGCTCATCATCATCAACGCCCTGGCCTACTTCGGCTACGTCTTCCACGGGTGGCTCGGCGACAAGATCGGCCGCAAGCGCACCATCATCAGCGGCTGGATCCTTGCATCGGTCGCCTTCACCATCATGTTGAGTCCCCTCGCGAACAGCCCCGTGACCATCGTGGCGAGCTTTGGCGCCGGCCTGTTCTTTCTGGTGGGCCCGTACGCAGCTATTCAGTACTTCATGGCCGAGTGCTACCCGGTGAGCTGCCGCGCCACCGGCACCGCGTTCATCGGCGCGATGAGCCAGCCCGGCATCGTCCTTGGTGGCGCGCTGTTCACCGCCGTTGCCGCCGGATCCAACACGGGAACCGCCGCGCTCTGGGTCGGCGCCCTCGGCACCCTCATCTCGGGTGTGCTCATGTTCGCCGCCAAGCCCATGGCAGAAGCACCCCTCGCTGTCGCACCGGAAAACGAGCTGAAAGCCCAGCGTGTCTGAAGCCCGCGTCGCCATCATCACCGGAGCCGCTAGCGGCATCGGTCGGGCCCTCGCCGTGCATTACGCCGGCGAGGGGGTGCGCAGCGTCATCGGCACCTTCCCAGGCGACCCGCACGACCCGCAGGAAACACTGCGGCTGGTGCGAGATGCCGGTGGCGAAGCCGTCGTGCACGAAGTTGACGTGCGCAGCACGGCATCCGTTGACGCTTTCGCCCAACGAGCGGTCGACGAGTACGGCCGCCTCGACTACGCCGTCGCCAACGCGGGCATTCTTCGTCATTCATCCCTCGCTGACATGACGGATGCCCGGTGGACCGACATGCTCGATGTCGATCTCACCGGTGTGCTGCGCACGCTGCGTGCCGGAGCCGAACACATGACCGAGGGCGGCGCCATGGTGGCGGTCTCCTCGATCGCCGGCGCGGTCTACGGGTGGGAGGGTCATGCCCACTACGCTGCGGCGAAAGCCGGCGTGCTCGGTCTGATTCGCAGTGTGGCTGTTGAACTGGGGCCGCAGGGCATCCGGGCCAATGCGGTCATTCCCGGACTCATCGAAACTCCGCAGTCACTCGACCCGGTCAATTCGCTGGGACCGGACGGACTCGCCCGAGCCGGCAAGGACATCCCCTGGGGTCGCGTGGGTACACCGGCAGAAGTGGCCAGTGTCATCGCGTTTCTCACTTCTTCGCAGGCCGGGTACGTCACCGGGCAGTCCCTCATCGTTGACGGCGGACTCACCGTGAAAATGCGCGCCTAGATATGGAACAGAAATGACCTTGCACCATCGCGCGTCCACCGGCCGCGGAGTCGTCGTCACCGGCGGCAGTAGCGGAATCGGCCGGGCGATCGTTGAAGCATTTGTCGCCAACGGTGACCGCGTGGTCGTCCTCGATCGCGCGGGCACCGACATTGACGCGATCAACGTCGACGTGTCGCAGGAAGACAGCGTGCGCGCGGCCTTCGCGACCGCTCGCCAACGACTTGGCACCATTGACGTTCTGGTGAACAGTGCCGGCCTGCTCACCGAGTCGCCCCTGCAAGACATGACACTCGCCATGTGGAACGAGACTCTCTCGGTCGACCTCACCGGGGTGTTCCTGTGCTGCCGGGAGGTGGTGGGGGAGATGCGCCAACAGAAATGGGGCCGCATCATCAATATCGCCTCCCAGCTCGCCATCAAGGGTGGCACCGGCCTGAGCCACTATTCGGCGGCCAAGGCCGGGGTCGTGGCTCTGACTAAATCGCTGGCGCTTGAAGTTGCCAGCGACAACGTGCTCGTCAACAGCATCGCTCCCGGCCCGATCGAGACCCCGCTCGTGCAGGGCATCTCCGAAGATTGGAAGAATGCCAAGCGCGCCGAATTGCCGCTTCGGCGGTTCGGCGTTGCGGCCGAAGTCGCCCCGACGGCGCTGCTGCTTGCGAGTGAGCCGGGAGGAAACCTCTATGTGGGGCAGACCCTCGGGCCCAACTCCGGCGACGTGATGCAGTAACTCGGACCGTCAGGTCAGTCAGGAACCAAAAATGTGCGGAGCATGCGGCACGACGGTCTACCCCGACCCGGTGATGGGCAACGAACACACCCTCAGAAATCGCATTCTGGTGGCGCGAACGGTGTCCTCCGTCTGTGCCGGCGTGCCCGGCGCACCTCGCATCGCGGCGCTCGCCGCGGGATGGTCGGTGACCAGCGCCACGGGCTCGATCTTGTTGTGCCACACCGTTGCTGACATCTGGCGCGCGCTCCCCATCCGAAGTGCGTCGGTGCTGCAGCACGCGCTCGAGGTGAGGGTGCTCGCCGAAGGGCCCGTGGGCCTTTCGGCGCGCGTCGTTGCCCTCGGGCTCGAGCTCACGCGGCAACGCTTGCTCGTTGGGCCACACCGCTGATCGGGGCACGAAGTTTTAGGATTACGCCACGTAAACAACACAAGACTGCGCTCGGCCGGAATCGATGGCCTGCGCGATTTCGGGATTGTGACCATCATGGCTGGACACGTCTGGTCGGAGCGTAGCAATAACATCGCCAGCATCGCGGCGCAGCGCGGGAGTACGGTGGCAGAACGACTAAGGAGAGCCATGACCCCGTCCGAACTGCTCATCGAAGAGTTTTCCCGTATCCAGGGATACGTAGGTGCGACCCTGAAAAACGCGACCGTCGCCACCCTCACGTATCGAGCGGATGCCGATGCCAACACCATTGCCTGGCTCACCTGGCACCTGTCCCGCCTGCAGGACGACCACATCGCCGACCTGGCGGGCACCGAGCAGGTGTACACCGAGCAGGGGTGGGCCGAACGATTCGACCTGCCGTTCGAGCCGAAGAGGATCGGCTATGGCTTCACATCCGCCGAGGTCGCCGACGTCCGCGCCGACGCCGACCTGCTTGGCGGTTACTACGACGCCGTGCACACCGTGACCCTCGCCTATCTAGCCAGTCTGAGCGCGGCGGACCTGGACCGGGTCGTCGACGAGTCCTGGACCCCCGCCGTCACGGTCGGTGTGCGCCTCGCTAGTGTGCTCTCCGACGACCTGCAGCACGCCGGTCAGGCCGCCTTCGTGCGCGGTCTCGCCGATCGCGCCGGCGCCTGAGCCGCGGGCGTCACCCAACACGTTGCGTTTGTTGTTTTGGCGGAGAATGGGGGATTCGAACCCCGCAAGTGGGGCTGTGCGTCACCCAACACGCTGCGGTTTGCTTATCTGGCGGAGAATGGGGGATTCGAACCCCGCAAGTGGGGCTGTGCGTCACCCAACACGCTGCGGTTTGCTTATCTGGCGGAGAATGGGGGATTCGAACCCCGCAAGTGGGGCTGTGCGTCACCCAACACGCTGCGGTTTGCTTATCTGGCGGAGAATGGGGGATTCGAACCCCGCAAGTGGGGCTGTGCGTCACCCAACACGCTGCGGTTTGCTTATCTGGCGGAGAATGGGGGATTCGAACCCCGCAAGTGGGGCTGTGCGTCACCCAACACGCTGCGGTTTGCTTATCTGGCGGAGAATGGGGGATTCGAACCCCGCAAGTGGGGCTGTGCGTCACCCAACACGCTGCGGTTTGCTTATCTGGCGGAGAATGGGGGATTCGAACCCCGCAAGTGGGGCTGTGCGTCACCCAACACGCTGCGGTTTGCTTATCTGGCGGAGAATGGGGGATTCGAACCCCCGAGGGCTTTCACCCAACACGCTTTCCAAGCGTGCGCCATAGGCCACTAGGCGAATTCTCCTGGCCGCCGTTTCAGTAAAGCAACGGCACCAGAGAATCTTACCTGTTTCCAGCGGATGCTGCCGCCACCGGCCCAGACCGCGCTCGGTTGGCCACGCCCCACGTCGTACCCTAAACTGAGGTTCGGCTCCTCGCGTGGCGCCACCTTGGCCAATTCCCCCAGGACGGAAACGTAGCAAGGGTAACCGGGCTCTGGCGGGTGCGCGAGGAGTCTTTTCTCTACGGGGAAGCGCGGGGGCAATCAGGGCTGCGCCCTTGTGCCGAAACGGCTGGGCAGGCGTTCTCGATTGAGAAGCGCAGGTGCACAGTGGTATCCGTGGGTGCTGTTGGACAGCCGACCGATGCGCGGCCAACCTAAAGATATGGAATACACCCAGCTTGGCCGCTCCGGCCTCAAAGTTTCTCGCCTCTGCCTCGGCACCATGAACTTCGGCCCGGAAACGGACCCGTCCGAATCGTTCGCCATTTTGGACGCCGCCCAGGCCGCGGGAATCAACTATGTCGACACTGCGAACGTCTACGGCGGTCGCCTCGGGCACGGTGCGACCGAGAAGATCGTCGGCGACTGGTTCGCCCAGGGCGGCGAGCGTCGCGATAAGACCGTGCTCGCCACCAAGCTCTACGGTGACATGACCGACTGGCCAAACAACGGCAAGCTCTCGGCCCTGAACATCCGCCGCGCCCTCGACGCGAGCCTCACCCGGCTCAAGACCGACTACATCGACGTGTACCAGTTTCACCACATCGACCGCAGCACCCCGTGGGATGAGATCTGGCAGGCCATGGAGACGGCCGTTGCGCAAGGGAAGATCCTCTACGCCGGCAGCAGCAACTTTGCCGGCTGGCACATTGCCACGGCCCAGGCCGAAGCGCGTCGACGTAATTTCACCGGACTGGTCAGCGAGCAGTCCATCTACAACCTGATCACCCGTGATATCGAGCTCGAGGTGCTGCCGGCCGCACAGGCCAACGGTATCGGCGTCATCGCCTGGTCTCCTCTGCAGGGCGGACTGCTCGGCGGAGTTCTCCGCCAGCAGCGAGACGGGAAGCGTCGCCTCTCCGACCATGCCGTGCAAGCCCTCGCGACTCACCGCGACGCCATCGAGAAGTACGAAGACTTCGCCGCCGAACTCGGCCACGAACCCGGCGACGTCGCGCTCGCCTGGCTGCTGCACCAGGGCGGCGTCACCGCCCCGATCATCGGTCCGCGCACGCAGGACCAGCTGGCTGCGGGCATCCGCGCACTCGATGTGAAACTCGACGCGTCGGTACTGGCCCGCCTCGACGAGATCTTCCCCGGCAAGAAGAGCGCTCCGGAAGACTACGCATGGTGATGCGCGGGCTCGACGTCTTGTTCATCGGCGGTACCGGCGTGATCAGCGCTGCCGCCGCTGCACGAGCGGTCGCGACCGGGCACCGCCTCACGGTGCTGAACCGGGCGACGACGACCCAGCGGCCGGTTCCCGCCGGTGTGGAGGTGCTCACGGCAGACGGGCGCAACCCGGCCTCGATCCGGGCTGCCGTGGGTCGGCGAACCTTCGATGTCGTCGTGGACTTCGTTGCGTTCACGGCTGAGCACGTGGCGGCAGATATCGAGCTGTTCTCGGGGCATACGGGCCAGTTCGTGTTCATCAGCTCGGCGTCGGCCTACCAGAAGCCGCCGGCTCGACTGCCCATTCTGGAATCCACGCCGCTTCGAAACCCCTACTCGCAGTATTCGAGAGACAAGATTGCCTGCGAAGACCTGTTGGTCGCGGCCTACCGTGAGCAGGGATTCCCGGTCACGATCGTGCGCCCCTCGCACACCTACGACCAGACGGCGATTCCACTCACCGGCGGGTGGAGTGACATCGTCAGCATGCGCGCCGGCCGCCCCGTGCTGGTGCACGGTGACGGCACCTCGCTCTGGACGATCACGCACAGCCAAGACTTCGCAAAGGCCTTTGTCGGGCTGTTCGGCCTGCCGCAGGCCATCGGCGACAGTTTCACCATCACCTCCGACGAATTTCTGCCGTGGAATAGAATCTACGAGCTTTACGCCGAGGCAGCGGGCGTGCCACTGCCCGAGCTGGTGCACGTGGCGTCGGAGACCATCGCGGCTGCGGTGCCGCATCTCGGCCCGGCACTACTCGGCGACAAGGCGCATTCCGTCATCTTCGACAACAGCAAGATCAAGGCGCTCGTGCCCGATTTTGTCTGCACCACCCCGCTCGCGCTCGGCGCGCGCGACACCATCCGCTGGTACGACGCACACCCCGACGCGCAAATCAGAGACACGGGCCTCGAGCGCAGCTTCGAGGCGCTCATTGACGCGGCGAGGACGAGGGGTTAGCAAACAGGAAAAAGCGTTTCGGCTCAGGTGGCGGCGGCGGAGGTAGCGTCGACCGAGTTGCCCGCAACCTGAACCGCCACGTTTGCCAAGAGCTGATCCAGGAACGCCGTGGCGGCCGGGCTCGGCTCGTCGGCGACGGCGACCGCGACACTCCACGTCGGCAGGCCGCCGGGCAATTCGATCGTGCGCAGGGTTTCGGGACGCTTGGCGGCGAAGCTCGCCGGAACAATGGCGACTCCGAGGTTGTAGCCCACCAGATCCAGTAGAGAATGCACGTCGTTGACCTCCATCGCCGCCCGATAGTCGAATCCGGCTGCGGCACAGGCCCGTCGGGCGAGCACGTGCGCGGCCCAACCGGACTGAAAACCGATCAGCGACTCGGTGCGCAAAGACTCCAGAGTGATCAAGGATCGGCCGGCCAGCGGATGCTCGGGGTGAGCGAGTACAACGAGCCTTTGCGTACCGAGCTCGTGCAGGGTAACCCCTGGCGGGGTGGGACCGGTCTCGACGACGACCGCGATATCCGCTCGCCCGCTTGCGACGCTCTCGATGAGTTCGACCGAACCCGCGTAGCGCAGTCTGACCTCGACACCACGGTTGACCGTGCGGAACTGCGCCAGCTCGGCGGGCAGGTCGATTGCGCCGGCGCACGGTTCGGCCCCGACGGTGAGCCGGCCGCGCATGAGACCACGAACGGCCGCGACCGCATTCTGCGCGGCGGCGGCGCTGGCCAGCGTGCGCAGGGCGTCCGCCAGAAGCGCCTGTCCGGCCGCGGTCAGTTCTACCCGTCGAGTACTGCGGGCGAAAAGCGACATCCCGAGTTCACCTTCGAGGGCACGAATCGAAGCCGAGAGGCCGGACTGTGAGATCTGTAAGAGGTCGGCGGCATGGGTGAAGTGACGTTCCTCGGCGACCGTAACGAAATGTTCAAGTTGACGGAGTTCCATTCAACGATCCTATGACTGGATCAGGTCGCGTTCAGAAGTGAATCTACTGGACTGAAGCCCGGGGGTGGACGCCTCCGCGGCCAACGGGACCTTTGGCACTTGAGGCACGACCAAGGCTCAATAGGATGGAGGAAGCGCGGCTGCGTGGCCGCGAGACGATGCGGAGGACCGATGATCCATGATTCCGGCACCATGACCTGGCCTACGCGTGCACCCGCACCGCTTAGCCCGGAGGCCCTCGCGAGTATCGACGCCTGGTGGCGTGCCGCGAATTACCTGACCGTCGGCCAGATCTATCTGCTCGGCAACGCCCTGCTCACCGAGCCCCTCACCCGCGACCACGTCAAACCGCGCCTGCTCGGCCATTGGGGCACAACGCCCGGCCTCAACTTTCTCTACGCGCACCTGAACCGCGCCATCCAGGAACGCAGCCAGAGCACTATCTACATCACCGGCCCGGGCCACGGCGGCCCCGGAATGGTCGCCAACGCCTACCTTGACGGCACCTACACCGAGGTCTACGCCGACATCGAACAGAACGCCCGCGGCGTGCAGAAGCTGTTTCGCCAGTTCTCCTTTCCCGGCGGAATCCCCAGCCATGCCTCGCCCGAACTCCCCGGATCCATCCACGAGGGTGGCGAACTCGGCTACGCCCTCAGCCACGCCTACGGGGCCGCATTCGACAATCCCAACCTGCTCGTGGCCGCGGTGGTGGGCGACGGCGAGGCTGAAACCGGGCCGCTCGCCACCAGCTGGCACTCCAATAAGTTCATCGACCCGATTCACGACGGCGTCGTGCTGCCCATTTTGCACCTCAACGGGTACAAGATCGCCAACCCCACCGTGCTCGCGCGCATCCCCGAAGACGAGCTGCTCGACCTCATGCGCGGCTACGGTCACACTCCGTACATCGTCTCTGGCGGCTTCGACGGCGAAGATCCGCTGCTCGTACACGCCCGCATGGCCGAGACCCTCGATCGGGTGCTCAACCAGATCGCCGAGATCAAGGCAGCGGCCGCGAAGGCCGATAAAAACAACGAGGATTTTGCCCGTCCACGCTGGCCGATGATCATCCTGCGCACTCCCAAGGGCTGGACCTGTCCCGCCATCATCGACGGCGTGCAGGTGGAGAACACCTGGCGCGCCCACCAGGTTCCGCTCGCCAACGCCCGTGACACCCCGGAGCACACGGCCCTGCTCGAAGAGTGGATGCTCTCCTACCGTCCCGCAGAGCTGTTCGAGTCCAACGGTGCTCCCGTCGCACACATCCGAGCTCTCGCCCCGGTCGGCCCCCTGCGCATGAGCGCCAACCCGGTCGTCAACGGCGGACTCCTGCGCCGTGACCTGCACCTGCCCGACTTTCGCAATTTCGCCGTCGACGTGCCAGAGCCGGCTGCGACGACGGATGAGGCCACGCGGGTGCTGGGCGGCTACCTGGCCGAAGTCATCCGCTTGAATCCCGACAACTTTCGCATCTTCGGGCCGGATGAAACCGCCTCCAACCGGCTGGCTCCGCCGGTCTACGAGGTGACCAGCAAACAGTGGGACGCCGAGATCCGGCCCGGTGACACGAACCTGGCGCGCGCTGGCCGCGTCATGGAGGTGCTGAGCGAGCACCAGTGCCAGGGTTGGCTCGAGGGCTACCTGCTCACCGGGCGGCACGGACTGTTCAACTGCTACGAAGCGTTTATTCACATCGTCGATTCCATGTTCAACCAGCACGCCAAATGGCTCAAGGTGACCGCCGATATTTCGTGGCGGGCACCGATCGCGAGCCTGAACTACCTGCTCAGCTCGCATGTCTGGCGGCAGGATCACAACGGGTTCAGCCACCAGGACCCCGGATTCATCGACCACGTCGTCAACAAGAGCGCCGACGTGGTGCGGGTCTACCTGCCCTTCGACGCGAACACGCTGCTGAGCACCTACGACCACTGCCTGCGCAGCGTCAACTATGTCAACGTGGTCGTGGCCGGCAAGCAGCCAGCGCCGAACCTGCTCACCATGACCGAGGCCGTCGCCCACTGCAACCGGGGACTGGGCATCTTCGACTGGGCGGGCACCGAAATTGCCGGTCAGGAGCCCGATGTCGTGCTCGCCGCGGCCGGCGACGTTCCGACGCTGGAGGTGCTCGCCGCCGCCGAGATTCTGCGCGAGAACCTGCCGGATCTCAAGCTGCGGGTCGTGAACGTCGTCGACCTGATGCGCTTGCAGTCCGAGGATGACCATCCGCACGGCCTGAGCGACAGCGCCTTCGATGCCGTGTTCACGCCAGACAAGCCCATCATTTTCGCCTATCACGGCTACCCGTGGCTCATTCATCGGCTCACCTACAAGCGCCACGGCCACGAGAACCTGCATGCCCGCGGCTATAAGGAGAACGGCACCACGACGACCCCATTCGACATGGTCATGCTCAACGACCTCGATCGGTATCACCTCGTCATGGACGTCATCGACCGCACCCCCGGTCTCGCTGCCCGCGCCGGCCTGCTCCGGCAGCAGATGCAGGACGCCCGCCTGGCCGCGCGCCAGTACACCCGGGACTTCGGCGAGGACCTGCCAGCGGTCACCGACTGGTCCTGGTCGAAGACGGATGTCGCGCCGCGCATCGACCAAACCGGCAGCGACAACATCTAGCTAGAACAAACTCACACCCCACATACGCTTGAATGGACACCGTGGCTCGAAGCATCTATATCACCAGCGCCGAAGGCAATACCGGCAAATCTTCAATCGCTCTCGGCGTGCTCGACACGCTCACCCACCTGGTGGAGCGGGTGGGCGTGTTTCGCCCTGTTGCCCGCACCGCAACCGAACCCGACTACGTCGTCGAGCTCCTGCTTCGCCACCTGCAGGCCAACGCCGGACCCGGTGCTGCGGCCGGGCAGACCTACGAGCAGAGCATCGGGGTCAGTTACGACGACGTCAACACCGACCCCGACGCGGCCCTGGCCCGTATCGTCGCGCGCTACAAGGCGATTGAAGCCAACTGCGACACTGTTGTCGTCATCGGAAGTGACTACACCGACGTCGGCAGCCCCACCGAACTCGCTTTCAACGCCCGCATCGCCGCGAACCTCGGCGCCCCGGTACTGCTCGTGCTCGGCGGCCGTGTCGGCCCCGGCGAGGGTGAACGCCTCGGCCAGAGCGACGCCCGCTCCGCCGTGGACATCGGTCAGCAGACCGACGTAGCGCTGGCGGAATTGCGCGACGAACACGCATCCATTTTGGCGATCATTGTCAACCGCGCCGACGAAATGGCCCTGGCCGAGATCATCCAGTCGGTGCGCGCCACGACCAACGCCCAGCCGGCGCGCTCGGGCGGAGCCTTCGGCGTGCCGATCTGGGCTATTCCCGAAGACCCCTACCTTGTCGCACCGAGCATGCAGAGCATCATGGAGGCGACCGATGGCACCCTGATCGAGGGCGACCCGGCGCTACTGGCCCGTGAGGCGCTCGGCGTTGTCGTGGCGGCCATGTCGATGGTCAACGTGCTGCCACGACTGATCGAAGGCGCTGTCGTCGTCGTGCCTGGTGACCGCGAAGACGTGCTGCTGGCCGTGCTACTCGCCAACGCCTCCGCAACGTTCCCATCGATCGCCGGCATCGTGCTCAATGGCGGCTTCGAACTCCCCGACGCTATCCAGCAGCTGATGGAGGGCCTCGCCCCATCGCTGCCGATCATTCGGACGTCGCTCGGTTCCTACGACACGACCATGCGCATCACCCGCACCCGAGGGCGGCTCGCCGCCGACTCGCAACGCAAACACGACACGGCGCTGGCCCTGTTCGAAACGCACGTCGACGCGGCCGCACTGCTCGATCGGCTCGATGTGAGCCGGGCCGAGGTCGTCACCCCGCTCATGTTCGAGTACACGCTGCTTGAACGGGCCCGGCAGAACCGCCAGCACATCGTGCTGCCCGAAGGGGAGGACGACCGCGTGCTGCGCGCCGCTGCCACCCTGCTGGCCCGCGATGTGGTCGAACTGACCATCCTCGGCGAGGAATTCGAGGTGCGCTCGCGCGCCATCGACCTGGGGCTGGACATCTCCAAGGCCCACGTCGTGAGCCCCTATGACGACCTGCTGCGCATCAAGTTCGCGCACGAATATATGCAGTTGCGCGCCCACAAGGGCATCACGCTCGACCAGGCCAACGAGACCGTCACCGACGTGAGCTACTTCGGAACCATGATGGTGCAGCAGGGTCTCGCCGACGGCATGGTCTCCGGGGCCACCCACACCACCGCGCACACCATCCGGCCGAGCTTCGAGATCATCAAGACCCAGGTCGGTGTCGGAGTCGTGTCGAGCGTGTTCCTCATGGCCCTCGCCGACCGCGTGCTGGTCTACGGCGACTGCGCCGTCATCCCGGTGCCCACGGCCGAGCAACTCGCCGACATCGCTATCTCCGCTGCGGCGACGGCAGTACAGTTCGGCATCGAGCCGCGCATCGCCATGCTGTCGTACTCCACCGGCAGTTCCGGCGAGGGCGCCGACGTCGAGAAGGTACGCGCCGCCACCGCCCTCGTGCGCGAGCGCCGGCCCGACCTGCTGGTCGAAGGCCCGATTCAGTACGATGCGGCAGCGGATGCCGCGGTCGCCGCCACCAAGATGCCCGGTTCCAGCGTGGCTGGCCGCGCCACGGTGTTCATCTTTCCCGACCTCAACACCGGCAACAACACCTACAAGGCGGTGCAGCGCAGCGCTGGCGCCGTCGCGATCGGCCCCGTGCTGCAGGGCCTGCGCAAGGCGATCAACGACCTCTCCCGCGGTGCCCTGGTGCAGGACATTGTCAACACCGTCGCGATCACGGCCATCCAGGCGGCCGGGCTTGCCTCCGCTTTGGACACCGGCGCGCGGAACAGTCTTGTCGTGGATGCCACACCCGCCGGGGCAACTCGGTGACTGCGGTTCTCGTCGTCAACTCAGGCTCGAGCTCGTTCAAATATCAGCTGATCGAAATGGATACCGAGACCACGTTGGCGAGCGGTCTGGTCGAGCGCATCGGCGAGCTCATGGGGGCGGCCGCACACTCTGTCGCCGGGGTGGCGGCGACTACCGCAGAGGCGGACGTCGCGTCGAAAACTCCAGGTCCGGCATCCGCTGATCAGAAATGGCAGCGTGAGCTGCCTATTGCCGACCACACGGCCGGATTTGCCGTGATGCTTGAGGCGTTCGCGACCCATGGGCCATCGCTCGCGGCCCACGCGCCAGTCGCGGTCGGGCACCGGGTCGTGCACGGCGGAGCGCGTTTTCACGAGCCGACCCTGGTGACGCCGCAGGTCGAGCGTGACATCGATGATTTGTCCGGGCTCGCGCCGCTGCACAATCCGGGCGCGCTGCAGGGCATCGTCGCGGCCGGTGAAGCTTTCGCGGATGTGCCGCATGTGGCCATCTTCGACACGGCGTTCCACCAGACGTTGCCTCCGGAGGCGTTCACCTACGCGATCAATGCCGATCTGGCGGAGCGTTTTCGCATTCGTCGCTATGGCTTTCACGGCACGAGCCACGGCTTCGTGGCCCGCGAGGCGGCCAACTTTCTCGCGCGCCCGGTGACGGAGCTCAACCAGATCGTGCTGCACCTCGGCAACGGAGGCTCGGTTTGCGCGGTCGCCGGCGGCCGTTCGGTCGAGACCAGCATGGGCATGACGCCGCTCGAGGGACTCGTCATGGGCACCCGCTCCGGTGACATCGACCCCGGCGTGCTTTTTCACCTGCACCGCAGGGCCGGACTCGACTTCGATGACCTCGACACCCTGCTCAACCGCGGTAGCGGGCTGCTGGGCCTCACCGGACGCGGCGACTTGCGCGATGTCATGGAAGCCGCAACCGCCGGTGACGGGCCGTCGCAACTCGCGATCGACGTGTATGTGCACCGAATCAAGGGCTATATCGGGGCGTACTACGCGCAGCTCGGCCGGCTCGATGTGATCTCGTTCACGGCCGGTGTCGGGGAGAACGCGCCGCTCGTGCGCGAACGGTCGCTTGCCGGGCTGGAGGCGCTGGGTATCCACATCGATCCCGAGCGCAACACGGCCACCGAACGAGGCGCGCGTGTCATCAGCGCCGACGATTCCGCGGTCACCGTACTGGTGATTCCCACCAACGAAGAGCTTGAGATCGCCCGCCAGACCCTGGCGACGGTGGGTTAGCTCGTTCGACCGGTGTGTCGCGGATCGACCGGATTTACACGCAGGCACAGAACAGTAAAGCGGCGCGAGCGCGGGCGAGTATCGGTGCAGGCAAGTACCATTGAGAACGTGGTTACCGCCCTGTATCGCCGCTATCGGCCAGAGACCTTTGCCGAGATGATCGGCCAGTCCCAAGTGACCGATCCGCTGATGACGGCGCTTCGCACCAACCGGGTGAATCACGCTTATCTGTTCAGTGGTCCGCGTGGCTGTGGCAAGACCACGTCGGCGCGCATCCTGGCCCGCTGCCTGAACTGTGCTGAGGGTCCTACCGACACCCCCTGCGGTGTCTGCCCGAGCTGTGTGGAACTTGCCCGCGATGGCGGGGGCTCCCTCGACGTCGTCGAAATCGACGCGGCCAGCCACAACGGTGTCGACGATGCCCGCGACATTCGTGAGCGCGCTATTTTTGCGCCGGCCCGCGACCGCTACAAGATCTTCATCCTCGACGAGGCGCACATGGTTACGCCGCAGGGCTTCAACGCGCTGCTCAAGATCGTCGAAGAGCCGCCGGAACACGTGAAGTTCATTTTTGCGACCACCGAACCCGAAAAGGTGATCGGTACCATCCGTTCGCGCACCCATCACTATCCGTTTCGGCTGGTGCCGCCGGGACCGATGCTCGAATACGTGCAGCAGATGTGTGACACCGAGAAGATGGTCGTCGCTCCCGGGGTGCTGCCACTCGTGGTGCGCGCCGGCGGCGGCTCGCCGCGCGACACTCTTTCGCTCCTAGACCAGCTCATGGCCGGGTCCGACGGGCAGTCCATTGAATATGAGCGCGCCGTGGCACTGCTGGGCTATACGAGTGCGTCCCTACTCGACGAGGCCGTTGAGGCCATCGGCGCCCGCGATCCAGCCGCCGCGTTCGATGCGGTCGACCGGGTCATCCAGACCGGGCAAGATCCGCGCCGGTTCGTCGAAGACCTGCTGGAACGCATGCGCGACCTCATTATCGTCGCGGCGACGAGCGTCGCGGGGGCGGCGGCAGTGCTGCGCGGTGTGCCGCAAGATGAACTCGAGCGCATGAACGTGCAGGCCGCCGCTTTTGGGGCGGCCGAACTCTCCCGTACCGCCGATATTCTCAACGCCGCGCTCACCGAGATGAGCGGGGCCACCTCGCCGCGCCTGCACCTCGAGCTCATGATCGCGCGCGCCCTGATTCCCGCGACCGATGACACGACGCGCGGCGCTTTGGCCCGGGTCGAGCGCCTCGAGCGTCGCATCGGCGTCGACGGTGTTGCTGCGGCGCCCGCCGTTGGTGGCTCGGCGAATTCCGCGGGATCTGTGCCGCCGGCCTCGGGCGTGCTTGTCGCGCCTCTTGTGGTGCACGCCTCCTTTGCGCCCGCACCGCTGGTCGAGCCCGCCAAGACCGCCGCACAGGGAATGCTGCCCGTCTCTCAAACGTCGCCATCCTCCGCGCCCGCAGCCTCGGTGCCGATCCTGTCTCCACAACCACCGGTCGTGTCTCCACAACCGGTGGCCGAGTCCGCCACTTCGGGAATGCAGGCTGACCGCCCCGCTGTCGCCCCCGGCGCCCCGGTCACTCTGCAGCAGCTCAAGGACGCCTGGCCGGAGATTCTCGAAGCTGTCAAAAACGAGAAGACCACGGCGTGGCTCGTCGTCTACACCGCTCAGGTGCTCGGCCTGAACGGCGACGTGCTCGCCCTCTCGTTCCCGAGCCAAGCCGACGTCGAGAGCTTCAAGCAGCAAAAGGTTCCCGGAATGGGAACCAGCGATTTTCTGCGCACGGCGATCGTGGCTGTGCTCGGCCTGCGGGTCAAGTTCATCGCGCGCGTCGAAGCGAGCCGTGAGACCTCTTCGCCCAGCGCGTCGTCCGGGGCATCGCCGACCGTCGCCGCGGAGCCTGCGCCAGCGAACCCCGCACTCGAATCAACCGCAATTGCAGCACCTGCCGCTAAGGCGCTCGAAGCGGCCGAGCCAGATCCAGGGACTGCGGTTTCGGCGGCATCCCGGTCAGCCGTACCGACTGCAGCTATACCGACTGCAGCGACACCGACTGCAGCGACACCGACTGCAGCGACACCGACTGCACGTGGGGCTGGTGCTACCCCGCGCACAGCGTCCGTTCCGGCCGCTGCTGCGCGCGCGGTAGCGTCGCCGGGCGCAGGCGCGTCACCGGTCGCCGCATCAACCAGTGGGTGGGCCACCGTGGCCATTCCCGGTTCGCCCAATGGTCCGGCAATACCCGTCATCGCCGACGAGACAACGGACGCCACGGCCGACGCTGCTGCGCCGGTTTCGACGACTGCCCCGGTCCCGGTTTCGTCGTTCTCGTCCGCGACCTCAGTTGCCACTTCCGAGGCTGCGACTTCCGGGGCTGCGAACTCCGCGGTACCCGACGCCTCGGCCGCTGCGCCGTTTGCTGCGCCGTTTGCCGCGCCGCAGCGCCACGACGAGCCGCCGTTTGACGACGTACCACCGCCGTTCGATGACGACGTTCCCCCCGAGATGGACGCACCCGCCGACGAACGTGTGCCGAACTACGCGGGGCAGGCTGAGGCATCAGCTGTCCAGACAAACGCCGTGCAGACAAACGCTGTCCAGACAAACGCCGTGCAGACAAACGCCGTCCAGCCCAGCGCGCAGCGTGGGCGACAGCACCCGAACGCCGGCCAGCGCGGCGCCCCAAAAGATCCGTCGCGGGCGCCGTCGTTCGCGACGAAGCAGCGTTACGGCGAGGCCGTCGTGCGCGAGATACTCGGCGCCACCTTCATCGAAGAGCAGCCGTACACCGCGGCGCCCCGAACCAGAAACGACTACTAGACCATGTATGAAGGCATCGTTCAAGAACTGATCGACGAGCTCGGCCAGCTTCCGGGTATCGGACCAAAGTCCGCCCAGCGCATCGCATTCCACATTCTGCAGACCGAGAAGTTCGACGTGACCCGGTTGGCGAACGTGCTGCTCGAGGTGCGCGACAAGGTGCGATTCTGTGAAATTTGTGGCAATGTTTCCGAACAGCCGACCTGTCTCATCTGCCGCGACCCACGTCGCGACCCCACGTCGATCTGCGTGGTGGAAGAGGCCAAAGACGTCGTAGCGATAGAACGCACCCGCGAGTTCAAGGGGCTGTACCACGTGCTCGGCGGCGCCATCAGCCCGATCGACGGCGTCGGCCCCGACGACCTGCGCATTCGCCAGCTGATGCAGCGTCTCGCCGATAACACGGTGCAGGAGGTTATCATCGCGACCGACCCGAACCTCGAGGGGGAGGCTACCGCGACCTACCTGTCGCGCCTGCTCACAACCCTCGAGATCAAGGTGACCCGCCTCGCCTCCGGTCTTCCGGTGGGCGGCGACCTTGAGTACGCCGACGAGGTCACCCTCGGCCGCGCCTTCGAGGGTCGCCGCGAGGTCGCGCACTAGCCACTCCCACCCCGCCCCAGCCTGCAGCGCAGCGTCACATGGCACCGACCCCGAGCGCCAGCATTTAGGATGGAACCTTGGACGGGGCGCGCATCATCGGCCCGCAAACCCCCATCTCAGGAGTCACATGAGCTTGATCGTGCAGAAGTTCGGCGGGTCATCCGTCGCCGATGCCGAAAGTATCAAGAGGGTCGCCAAGCGCATCGTCGACACCCGCAGGGCTGGCAACGAGGTCGTCGTCGCCGTCTCGGCGATGGGCGACAGCACTGACGAACTGCTCGACCTCGCCCACCAGGTCACCCCGCTGCCCGCCCCGCGCGAACTCGACATGCTGCTCACGGCCGGCGAACGCATCTCGATGGCGCTGCTCGCGATGGCCATCAAAAGCCTCGGCTACGACGCACGCTCCTTCACCGGAAGCCAGGCCGGCATGATCACGGATGCCCGGCACGGTTCCGCGCGTATCGTCGACGTCACACCGGGGCGTATCCGCTCGGCGCTCGACGAGGGCGCCGTCGCCATCGTTGCCGGTTTCCAGGGTTTCAACCGCGACACCAAAGACATCACCACCCTCGGACGCGGGGGCTCCGACACCACCGCCGTCGCCCTCGCCGCTGCCCTCGGCGCCGACATCTGCGAGATCTACACCGATGTCGATGGCGTCTTCACAGCGGATCCGCGCGTCGTTCCCCGCGCTCGCAAACTCGAGCGCGTCACGAGCGAAGAGATGCTGGAACTCGCCGCTGCGGGGGCCAAGGTTCTGTATATTCGCGCTGTGGAATATGCGCGTCGCCACGGCGTCACGCTCCACGTGCGCTCCTCGTTCAACAACAACACCGGCACCATCGTGTACAACGCCGTGACCGCGCGAGAAAAAGGAGAAATCGTGGAAGAGCCAATCATCGCCGGAATCGCCGCTGACCTGAGCGAGGCGAAGGTCACCGTGGTCGGTGTGCCCGACATCCCGGGCAAGGCCGCGCTCATCTTCAAGATCGTCGCGCGCACCAACGCCAACGTCGACATGATCGTGCAGAACGTGTCGGCTGCCGCCACCGGGCTCACCGATATCTCGTTTACGCTGCCTAAGTCGGAAGGGGAGCGGGTACTCACCGCGCTGACCAACGAGAAGGACCTCATCGGTTTCGCGAGCCTGCAGTACGACGACCAGATCGCCAAGCTCGCCCTCGTCGGCGGTGGCATGCGCACCAATACCGGTGTATCGGCGAAACTGTTCGAGGCCCTCTACGAGTCCGGAATCAACATTGAGATGATTTCCACGAGCGAGATTCGCATCTCGGTGGTCACCCGGGCCGACACCATCAACGAAGCCCTCCGCGTGGTGCACACCGCGTTCGGGCTCGACGGCGAGATCGAGGCCGTCGTGCACGGCGGTTCCGGCCGCTAGCCCCTCGACAGCATGAAGTGCCCGTGAGGGCGAACGACGTTAGGAAACACACGTGACCACCTCAGCCAACACAGCCGGTATCAACATCGGCGTCGTCGGAGCCACCGGACAGGTCGGCGCCGTGGTGCGGCGCCTGCTCGAGGAGCGCAATTTTCCGGTCAAGAGCATCCGCTTCTTCGCCTCGGCCCGCTCGGCTGGCAGTACCCTCACCTTCAAGGGTGAGCCCATCACGGTCGAAGATGCGTCGATCGCCGACCCCGCCGGGCTCGACGTGGCCATCTTCTCGGCCGGCGCCACCCTCTCGAAGGCCCAGGCCCCGCGCTTCGCCGCGGCCGGCGTGCTCGTCGTTGACAACTCCTCGGGCTGGCGCATGGACCCCGACGTTCCGCTGGTCGTCAGCGAGGTCAACCCCGAAGCCATCAAACGAGCCGTCAAGGGCATCATCGCCAACCCGAACTGCACCACCATGGCAGCTATGCCCGTGCTCAAAGTGCTGCACGATGAGGCCGGCCTCGAACGGCTCATCGTCAGTACCTACCAGGCGGTGTCTGGCAGCGGCCTGGCCGGCGCGTTCGAGCTGGCCAGCCAGGTACGCGTCGCCGCGCAAGACGAAAACCTTCTACAGCTCGTGCACGACGGCAGGTCGGTTGCCCTGCCCGAGCCCACCATCTACGCCCGTCCGATCGCGTTCGACGTGATTCCGCTGGCTGGCTCCATCGTTGATGACGGCCAGTTCGAGACCGACGAAGAGAAGAAGCTGCGCAATGAGAGCCGTAAGATTCTCGAGTTGCCCGAGCTGCTCGTTTCGGGCACCTGCGTGCGCGTACCCGTGTTCACCGGCCACTCCCTGTCGATCAACGTCGAGTTCGCCAAGCCGATCAGCGTTGCCCGCGCCCAGGAATTACTAAAATCCGCCCCTGGCGTCGAACTGACCGACATCCCCACCCCGCTGCAGGCGGCCGGCCAGGACGCCAGCTTCGTCGGTCGCATCCGCCAGGACGAAGGCGTAGCGGATGGTCGCGGCCTCGCCCTCTTCATCAGTAATGACAACCTCCGCAAGGGGGCAGCCTTGAATGCCGTGCAGATCGCCGAGCTCATTGCGGTCGACCTCGTCGTAGCCTAACCTCGTCGTGCGCGGGCCCGCTTTCGCTGGTGCGCCCGAACTTTGAACGCCGTTTGTCACCACAGCCCCACCAAACGACCGCGATCAAATCCGGTCACGCGCGTGCGTTCCAAGACAAGTCGCGTAGGCTTTGACTGCGTGAGTCGAAGTGGGGTGTCTGGCGTGCTGCAGCGCGTCTCCTTTGGCGTGCTCACGGCCGTGGCTTTGGCGTTCATCACGGGCGCAATCGTCGCCGTTCTGGCTGATCCCAGCACTAGAATCGCCGCTGCGGTGAGCGGAATCCTGTGCGTTGCCGCCCTCGAATTAGCTTGGATTCGAGTGGGCAGTGTGCGTCATCGAACGCCCGTTGTCAGCCTGCCAATTCTCGCTGTCCCCGCGCTCGTTCCGGTACTGCCCGGGCAGGCCATCATCGGCGTCGTGATGTTCGGAATTCTCGTGGTGCTGTTGCTGAAATCCCGTCGCATCAAATTGGCCGTCTACAGCTCGGGCCTCGCCGGTGTGGGCTGCATGGTCTACTTCCTGATCGATTGGCTTCTCGGTCAGTTCGGTGCAGCCGCGCTGCCAGCCGCCGCCGTGGCATCTGCTGGATATGTGTTGTTCGTATTGGCACTCGAAGTCCTCAGAATGCACCTGCTCAACACTCCCGCAGACCGGGGCGGCCGTCTATTCGTCTCGCCGCTGCGACTGGCTGCGCTGCTGGGCACCGTTGCCGCGTTGACTATGTTCTCGGTCCACTGGGTCAGCGTCGGCTTGCCCACCCCTGGAGAAGGTCGCACCAGCATTCAAACTGCGGTCGGCACGCTCCTGGGGAGTTTTACGGTAGCCACGATCGTCATTGTTGTGCGCTCCGCGTGGAATATGCGACGGAGGCTGAACGGTATCGTGGTCGGCAGCAGCATCCTCAGCCACACACGCAGCGTGGATAGCCTCGCGGATGCCCTGTGCCAGGCTGCGGCCGCCGCGGTCGGTGTGCAGTCGATCGCCCTGCAGCCCGGCCCCGCCGAGGCCGGTGCCATCGGTGTCCCCGTCACGTTCACCCCCGGGGAACCTCAGTTTTTGGTGGCCCGTCGTGACGCGATGGATGGCGCGTTCTCCGGCGTCGACCGGCACACGTTGCAAGCCCTCGCTGCCACCGCTGAACTAGCCGGAAAAGCCCGGCAGAATGTGGCCGGACTCACAGCGAAAGCCAACACCGACCCGCTCACCGGCCTGCCCAACTATGGCGCCTTCCAGGAGGCCCTGAACACCATCAACAGCACCCGCAGCGACACCGAAGCCATCGCCGTATTGTTCATGGACCTTGATGGGTTCAAACGCCTCAACGACACCTGCGGGCACCAGGTAGGTGACGAGGTGCTGCGGGTTCTGGGCCAACGACTGCGTCAGGCTGTGCGTCCGCACGATGTCGTCGCCCGGGTCGGCGGCGACGAATTTGTCATCATCCTCACGCGCCTGGCCACCCTCGACGAAGCCACGGCCATCGCTCAAACGATCCTCAGAGCATCCGCGGCGCCGCTCGTTGTCGGCACCGACACCTTCACTCCGAGCCTCAGCATCGGCGTGGCGTTTTCCGCTGTCATCGAAACGGATATCGCCTCGCTCGTTCGCGACGCTGACCACAGCATGCTCATGGTCAAGAAAAGGCGCCGCCGTGGCAGCACAGACGGCGTGGCGAGCATCAACGTGTCTGGCCACCGCTCCTCGCGGTTCAACGCCGCGGTTGCTCGTGCTATCGACGAAAACCAGTTGCAATTGGCTTATCAACCCATCGTCAGCCTGGTCACTGGCCGCATTTGGGCGTTTGAGGCGTTGCTGCGCTACGTCGACCCGGAGCTGGGCGCGATCTCACCGCCGTCGCTGGTGGAAAAGGCCAAGAGCCTGGGCCGGTTCGACAAGCTGACCCGGCAGGTTGCCGAGAAGGCCATGGCCGCGGCCGCCGAATTTCGACTTGTCGAACCCGGCATCATCTGCATTACCGTCAACGTTGAGGCCGGGCAGCTGGCGCCGGAACGACTCGGCGCGTTCGCAGAAAACCTGAACAGTCGCTACCCCGAGATTTTGCTGTGCCTCGAGCTTAACGAACGTTCGGCGGCGCGGGTCTCGGCGCAGATACGAGAGCAGGCTGATCGGCTGCGCGAGGTGGGTATTCTGATCGCACTCGATGACTACGGGTCCGAAGATTCCTCGGTCGATTCGCTCGTTCGGGTGCCGATGGACATTCTCAAGATTGATCGCAGCCTGGTCGATGACCTTGCCGACGTGCGCCAGCGCGAAGTGCTCACCGCCCTGCAAAGTTTCGGCGACAAGCTCGAGTATTCGATGATCGTCGAAGGTGTTGAAAACGAACACATGGCTGGGCAGCTGGCGCAGCTCGGCATTCGCAGCGCCCAGGGTTTTCACTTCGGTGTGCCGAAGGGGTTCACCGAAACCGTCGACCGGCTCGATGAATTTGGGGCGCAGGCCGTGCTGCCGACCTCGGCAAGCCCCGCGCTCGCGTCGATTACGCCGCATGCGACGGTGACACCGTCGTAATCCAAAGCCGCCCACGACCCGGACGGGCACTTCGCTATCGGGTCGAACGTTCCGTCTTTCTCTCCCAGCTGCTGGTCGGTTCGTCGACCCTTCTCCTGGTCGCGGTGTCGGGGATGCTCGACATCGTCTTTTTCACCAACCAGCTGTTTCTGGCCGGTATCCTCATTATCTTTGTCGCGACCGCGGTCGCGGCGGGGGTGCCCTGGCGGCGTCTCGACAAAAAATGGATCATCGTTCTGCCGGTCGTCGACCTGGTCGGGCTGGTGATCGCCCGGGAAGGCGAGCCGCTGCTCGGCACGACGTTTCTCCTTGTTTTTCCCATCATCTGGCTGTCAACGCACTTCGGTGGCCGGGGTGCTCTTGGTGGCGTGGTGTTCACTTCCGCGATGCTGTGGGCGGCCGGCCTGTTTCGGACCGAGGCACTGCAAGGCAGTGAGATTCCGCGACTGGCCATTGTGACCATCGTGCTGGCCTTTGTCGCCGCCACGACCCACACGACCACGAAACGTGCCGCGGCGCAGCGGGTGTTGCTCACCCAGCAGTCCGTTTTATTCGAAGGGGCCCTGCGTCGCTCTCGCCGGGAGGAGCGCACCCTCGACGAGATCTTCAACGCCATCGACTTCGGCGTCGTCGGATTCGACCGCGACGCCAAGCCGAACCTCATCAACCGCGCCCAGCGTGAAATGTTCTCCCGGTTCGGGGCGAAAGCTGACCAGCTCGGCTTTATCGACGCGTACCACGAGGACCAGGTCACCCCCTGGGCCGAGCAGGATCGGCCGTTCCGGCGAGCGATGCGCGGCGAAACGGTCGACCGCGTGACGGTTTGGTTGGGGGAACAAGGCAAGCAGCAGACCGCCGTGCTCGTCTCCGCGCGCCCTATTCTCGACGAAAACAACAACTACGACGGCGGTGTCCTGGTCGTGCGGGACGTCACCGCCGAACTGCGCGCGATCAAGGCGCGCGATGACCTGGTGGCATCCGTTTCGCACGAATTGCGTACGCCGTTGACCTCGATCATGGGGTATCTCGAGCTGGCCCTCGATGATGACACCCTCGACCCGTCGACCCGGCGCATGCTCGAGGTGGCGTCGAAGAACTCCGACCGATTGCTGGCTCTCGTCGCCGACCTGCTCGCAACGGCCGCCGCGGCCAAGCACGAGCTGGCGATGATCCCGGCCCCCTGTGACCTGTCGGTGATCATCACCGACGCCATTGAATCGCTGCGGCCGGTCGCCGCCGAGCGCGACATCACATTCGTACTCTCGGCGCTGCCAACCGTGCAACTGCACGCGGATGCCTTTCGCCTGCGCCAGGTGATCGACAACCTGTTCTCGAACGCGATCAAGTACAATGTCGCATCCGGACGCATCGACGTGACCCTGCTCGATTCCGACACCCAGATCGAGCTGCGCGTGACCGACACCGGCCGGGGGATGTCCCCCGGCGAGCAGCTGAACCTGTTCGATCGGTTCTACCGTGCCGATTCGGTGCGCGGGTCAAGCGTCCACGGCACCGGACTCGGTCTGAGCATAAGCCGGGACATTTGCCGCCAGCATGGGGGAGACCTGAGGCTCGAATCGGAGCTTGGCAAGGGCACCACCGCGATCGCGACGTTACCACGCACATCATGAACGGCAATCAAGGGGTAGGGGCATGAACCTGGACACACTGACTCTGCTCGTCATGAACGGAGTGATCGTCGCGCTGTGTGGGATGTCCTTCATCCTGAACACCGCGTTCCATCGCACGGATTCCGTCGGCCGCATTTGGAGCGTGGGCTTCATCGCCGCCATGGTCGTCACCATCGCGCACGACGCTTCCGCGACCGGCCAGCTGATCTGGTGGGCCACTGTTGTCGCGAACGTATCGTTGACGATCGCCGTCGGGTCGCTGTGGGCCGGGCTCCGGCGGTACAACCGGCGCAGCCGTGGCTGCTTGTGGGTGATCGGCGCGATCAGCGTTCTTGTGCTCGCCGCAACGCTGCTGCACGGAGAATCCGCCGGCCGCTGGGCCGGCGCCGCAGAATTGTGGATTGCTGTGGCGGTCCTGTGCCTTCTCGGTGCACTTGAAGCCGTGCGCGGGCGTATGCGCCGCAACCTGAGCGGACAGATTCTGGCCGTGGCTCTGTGGGTCACTGCAGCGGCGGCTACGGCTCGCTCCATCGTCTTCACCGTGGATGGGGAGACCGGGGCGCTGTTCCTGACCTATTTCAACACGGCCAACGCCACGGCGCTCAGCCTGTGTGTCGTGGTGCTCCTGACCATCGCCGTTTCCGCCCTGCGCGCGCAGCAGATGTCGGGCAGTGCCGTCGGTGACCTGACCGACGGCATCCACTCGGCGGCGGGCGTGCTGTCGGCGGCCGCCTTTGGGCAGGCGGCCACCGACCATCTGAGTCGTGCGAGAAATGCGGGCGTGGGGCTTGCCGTGATCGGTGCCGATATCGACAATCTGCCGGAAATCAACGTTGCCTTCGGCCGGGTGGCCGGCGACGAGGCGATCGCCTCGTTCGCCTCGAAACTACGTGCGAGTGCTCCGGTGCTTTCGATCATCGGGCACCCGGCCAGCGGGCGGTTTCTAGTGCTCGTCGGCGCCGGGTCTGCGGCCGAAGCCCGCGCGGTCGCCGAACGCATGCAGGCGACCCTCGTCGACGAACCGTTGAAGGAGGCTTCCCTGATTCGACTGACCGCGAGTTTTGGTATTGCCGACACGTTCGACCACGGCTATGCGCTGACCGCGCTGAGCATCGCAGTCAATACGGCCATAGAGACCGTCAAGGAGCGCGGCGGTAACGACATCGCCGTCGAACTCGCCGCGACCGGCCACGACGGATCTTGATCAGATCTTGACGCGAAGCAGCTCCGAAGTGCACCCAGATCTGTCAGAGTGATAGGCGTGACCTTGCCGATGCATTCTGCTACCTTGACCAGCGGAGGCTCGGCATGAGTTCGCTGGTCGACCCAGCCACACTGCAGCGACTGAGAAGAGATCTCGGCGGGGACGTCGCTATACAAAACCGGTTCGTGAACGATTTTCTCGATCTCTGGCACAACCGGGAGTTGCGCTTGTGCCGCGCCTTGGCCACAGCAGACCTCGAGGATGCCGACATTGTGCTGTTGAGCATCCGCTCAAGCAGCCAAATGCTGGGAGCCGTGCGTCTCGAAAACACTGCGGGCCTTCTGCACCGCACCCTGAAGGACCAGGATCTGCCGGGGTGCCGGCAGCAATTGCCCCTTCTCGCCGCGGTGGCCACAGATACCTGCTTGGCGCTGTCGCGGTATATCGCGCGTTAGATCGCTTGAGCCGGCCGGATTTGGCCCAGCGATTGCTCTCGTCGTACTATTCCTCGGCTGCCAGGCGATAGCCCACGCCACGCACGGTTTCCAGCCAGTGCGGTGTCGTGCTGCTGTCACCGAGTTTGCGACGCAGGTTGCCCATGTGCACTTCGACCGCGCGCCGATCGGCCTCGTTCACCGGATAGGCGCTCGCATAGGCTTCACCGCGCAGCAGCAGGGCGAGATCGTTCTTGCTGCGCACCCGCCGCTGTGATTCGAGCAGGGCGGCGAGCAGTTCGAACTCTGTGCGGGTCAGTTCGAGTTGAGTGCCGGCCAGTTGCACGAGGCGTTCCTCCGGATTCAGCCGCAGGTCGTTGTGTTCAAACCAGCCATTTCGTGGTGTGGCGCTGCGCAGCGGGCTCGCGGCGTCTTCGGCCGGTGCGTAGGTCGGAGCGGATGCGACGTGGGTCTGTCGAAATACCGGGCCAAGAGGGGTGTCAGTTGGCGCAGCGTTGGTCAAACTAGTGCTGGCGGGCGTGGCGACCAGCGGGTCGGCCACCACCGCCTCAGTACGGGCGGCCACCGGCGCGGGCACGATAGGCGCGGCGGCGGGCACGGCGGCGGTAGCCGCGGTGATGGTTTGTCGAGGGCGTCGCAACATTGCTTCGATGCGAGCACGCAGCTCCCGCGGACGAAACGGTTTGGTCAGGTAGTCGTCAGCGCCGGCTTCGAGGCCCTGGAGGGTGTCGATTTCGTCGTCGCGGGCGGTGAGCATGACGAGGTAGGTGGGGCTGAACGCGCGGATACGCTTGGCTGTTTCGAAGCCGTCCATACCGGGCATACTCACGTCGAGGGTCGTGACGATCGGATCGTGGGCGCGTACCGCGGCGATACCGTCGAGGCCGTTGCTCGCGGCGATTGTCTCGAACCCGGCCTGAGTGAGCACGGCCTCCAGCAGGTTACGAATATCTGCGTCGTCTTCGATGATGACGGCGACGCGCTGCTCGGGTTTTTCTGACAACATACATTCCAGTATCCCGTTAAGTTGGCAGATCCTCACCGAGGTGACTTATTGCGTTAATAAACTGACCGTTCCGACGCCGGCCGAAAATCACTGCGACGTTCTCCCAGCTCCCAGCTCCCAGCTGCCAGCTGCCAGCTGCTGGCTGCTGGCAGGGGGTGGGCTTTGGGCGGTGATCGACCCTGGTGTCCGCTGCGTCGCGACAGTAGCCGCGGAGCGGTACTGCGCGCCTTTGGGCGCCTCAAAGCGCCCGCGCGCCGATAGGTGTAGGCCGCCGCGGAACTGGGCGGCACGGTAGGGCGCAACCGCTCGCAGCGATACACTCAGCAGTGTGAATTCTTCGGGAACCGTCGACGTAGTCCTCATTGGTGGCGGCATCATGAGCGCCACCCTCGGCATACTCCTGAAGGAGTTGCAGCCCGACTGGCGCATCGAGGTGTACGAGCGTCTCGGCGAACTTGCCCAAGAGAGCTCGAACCCGTGGAACAACGCCGGCACCGGCCACGCTGGCCTGTGCGAGCTCAACTACATGCCGCAGGCGCCCGACGGTTCGGTCACGGCCGACAAGGCCGTCGTCATCAACGAGCAGTTTCAGATCAGCCGCCAGCTGTGGGCCCACCTCGTTTCAATCGGCGCCCTGCCGGAGCCGAACAAGTTCATCAACTCCACCCCGCACATGACTTTTGTGCACGGTAAAGCCAACGTGGAGTACCTGCGCAAACGTCATGCCGTGCTGGTCACCCAGCCGTTGTTCTCCGGCATGGAGTTCAGCGACGACGCGGCGAAGATCGGTACGTGGACGCCGCTGCTCACCCGCAAGCGCCCGGCCGGCCAGAAGATTGCCGCGACGCGCATCGCGAGCGGAACCGACGTGGACTTCGGCGCCCTCACCCGGTTCATGTTTGACACCCTCGAACAGCAGGGGGTCACGATGCACATGAACGAGCAGGTCGTCGGTCTCAAGCACAAAGCGGATGGCACCTGGAACCTTAAACTGCTGCGCCATGTCGGCCAGACCCGCACCAGCATCAACGCCCGCTTCGTCTTCGTCGGTGCCGGCGGTGGAGCCCTGGCGCTGCTGCAGCAGAGTGGAATCCCCGAGATCAAGGGTTTCGGCGGGTTTCCGATCAGTGGCCAGTTTCTGCGCACCACCAATCCAAAGCTCGTAGCCCAGCACCAGGCCAAGGTATACGGCAAGGCAGCCAAGGGCGCGCCGCCCATGTCGGTGCCGCACCTCGATACCCGCATGGTCGACGGCGAAATGTCGCTGTTGTTCGGCCCGTACGCCGGTTTCAGCCCGAAGTTCTTGAAGACAAGCACCTGGTTCGACCTGCCGTTCTCGATTCGTACGCACAACCTCGGCCCCATGCTCGCCGTCGCACGTCACAACTTCGACTTGATGAAATACCTTCTCGGCGAGGTATTCGCCTCGCGAAATGCCAAGCTCAAGGCCCTGCGCGAGTTCATTCCCGCTGCGGTCTCGGACGACTGGGAGCTCATCACGGCCGGCCAACGCGTGCAGGTCATGAAGCACGACGCCAAGCTCGGCGGGGTGCTGCAGTTCGGCACCGAGGTCATCGCGTCCGCTGACGGGTCGATCGCCGGCCTGCTCGGTGCCTCGCCGGGGGCCTCGACGGCCGCGCCGATCATGGTGGACCTGCTGGCCCGCTGCTTCCCCGACCGCATCGAGGGCTGGAAGCCGCGTATACGTCAGATGATCCCCAGTTACGGCACCAAACTCTCCGACGACCCTGCCGCGGCCGCGGCGTCGCTGGCCGCCACCGCTGAAATCCTGCACCTGAGCAACTAGCCGTCCGGCACCGGCCGGGCGGGCGTCTACGTGGCTTTCGCCTGCGCGGCTACTGCTCGGCGTCTGCTCGGCGTCTGCTCAGCGTCTGCTGGGTGGCCGGCGAGGCGCATAACTCCTGCAATCTGCGTGCTGCTACGTGGGCTCCTGCGTGATCACGCGGGAGCCTCGGCGTGCCTGGTACAAATTGCAGGAGTTATGCGCCTGAGAGAAGTTGGCCGGAGGGCTTTGCCGGAGTCATGCGCGGGCGGCGCTTTGGAGTGGCGTGAGAGTTTTGGAGCTGCGCCCGGTCAACCCTTCGATCGAGGCAGTCAGCTGATGTCTACCAGCTGATGTCTACTCGAGGCTCAGAACGGTCCGGAGGCGGCACGTGAACCCGAACATTGGCGTTTCGGATGCGGAAACCTGCGTGTATCGCAGCCGGTCCAGCCGGTCGGTTCACGCACAGCGGAGTGGCCGACGCGATTGGCCCGTGTGAAACGACGCGACTGCCTAAGCACCGGCACAGAGACCGTTTCCGGCAGAGAAACTGTGTACCGGTAGAGAGCCCGTTCCCGGCAGGGAGACCGTGTACCGGCACAGAGACCGTTTCCGGCAGAGAAGCTGTGTACCGGTACAGGGCCTATGTCCGGCAGGGAGACCGTGCGCCGGCAGGGAGACCGTGCGCCGGCAGGGAGACCGTGCGCCGGCAGGGAGACCGTGCACCGGCAGGGAGCCCGTGCACCGGCAGGGAGCCCGTGCACCGGTAGGGAGCCCGCGTGGCCGCCGACTCCCCGGTGGTCTATATGACGTGGCCCCCGTCATCCGCTTTCGGGGTGGTCTTGGACTCTTCTTTCTTGACGGATGCCTCGGTGCGATCCAGCAGATCGCTCACCTTGGTCTGCGCCACGGATGCCGCGTCGCGCGCAATGGTCTCGGCCTGCGAGATAACCTTCTGCGTGGTGGGGTCGCCCCAGAGCCGGTGGGCTTTCGCGCTCAGCCGGTCGTAGGCCTGGCGGCCAGCCTTGGACCCGAGCACAAAGCCCGTTGCGGTGCCGGCGAGGAACAGGAATTTGCCTTTCATGGGGACTCCTTCAGGTTGCGGGGTGTTGGCCCTGGCTTCGGCGCGGGTGGGATCGGCGTCGTGGGTTCGGCGCGGGTGGGATCATCGTCACCCACGTCGCGGCCGATCAGATCAGGGTTCGAGGGGTCGTCGACCGGGTCCACGTCGTCGAGGTTCACCTCGGTGTCGCTGTCCGGCTCGACCGCGGCTGCGACGGCAGCTTCTCCCGCAGTCGACCCATCGGTGCTCGGAGCTGGACCGTCCGGGCCGGTGCTCGCACTCGCACTCGCGACCGGAATGGTCGGTTTGGGGTGTTCCCTGGAAGACCCGCCTGGTTTCCCGTCAGGCTCCGCGTGTTCCGCGTCGGGGCCGTCGGGGCCGTCCGGTCCCACGAGCTGGTCGGGATTGGTCGGTGTGCTCGGCGGCTCTGGAATACTGAGCGGCGGCTCTTCAACGGGATCAGAATCGTGGGACACGGGCATACCTTTCTCGATGACCATAGCTGCGCCTCGACCGGCGACGTTTAAGTTATACCCCGAACGGGGGACATTCACTGAAATTGGCTCGCGCTGCCGGCGCGACAATGTGCCGGGTGACTTTTTTGCTCACTCCGTGTCGCCGAGCAAAAGTGCCCGCAGGGCTGTTTCGACCGATACCCGGCTCGCCGGGTCGATGGTTTCACCCGCGCGAAACAGATCGACGACGCGCGGATCGACGTAACTCGTGCGGGCGATCGCCGGCGTATTGCCGAGCGCATCGGCGGCCTGCCGCATCGCTTCGGCGATGGCGCGGTCATCGGAGCGTCGGCTGCGCGTTGCCGCGCGTGGTGGCCGCGCAGTGGATGCCGGGGACACAGCAAACGAGGTGGGCACACCACTGGGGCCCGCCCCACCGGCCGGCCCCCCGGCAGCCGGCCCCGCCGGTCGCGCGCTCGCCGCCAGGCTCGCCGTCAAACTCTGCGCCAGGCTCTGTGCGGCCGCGATCGTGCCCCGCAGGGTACGAAAGTCCTTTGCGGTGAACTCGCCGCCGGTGCGTTCCTTGATGAAATCGTTGATGTCGGAGGCCGAGACGACGTCCTCGACGCCATCCAACACCCAGGACAGCAGGGGTGCGGCCGGCCGTTCGCGCAGCCGGGCACGCAGGTAGGTGGCGAGGTCGGCATCCGTAATCACGCCCTCGAACTGCTGCCCACTCTTAGCCGGGAAATCAAGCCTGACCTCGTCGCCGCGCACCGTGACGTGCGAGCAGAGCAGGGTCGAGAGTCCGTGGCTGCCGTAGGTGTCGGCATAGCGCTCGCTACCGATGCGCAGTGAGGCCAGGTCGAGCATGCGAAATGCCGCGGCGAGTGCCCGAGTGCGCGGCGGGCCGTCGCCGCGCAGTTCACGGGTGACCTGGCCGCGCACCCGCGGCAGAGACGAGGCCAACTGCAGCGCGCGCTCGAACTTGAGGCGGTCCTTCTGTTCACGCCAGGCCGGGTGGTAGATGTACTGGCGGCGATCGGCGGCATCGATGCCGATCGCCTGGATATGACCGTTCAAGTGCGGTGAGATCCAGACGTCGTTCCACGCTGGAGGGATAGCGAGGGCCGCGAACCGCTGCCGCAGTTCCGTGTCGGTGATTTGTTGCCCGGCCGGGTCGCGATAGCTGAACCCCGTACCCGCCCGCCGCCGGGAATACCCAGGTCGGGTCGGGTCGCTGCGTCGTAACCGGGTCATGCGGATCCCCTCTCTGTGCGCCTGCCCGGAAGAGTAGTGCGAATCACCCGCGAACGGATGCGGCGCCCCCAGTCTCGGAGGTCGCGCCGCACGTCAGGCCTCGCGGCACCCGGTACATTTCGCGGCACCCCGTGTTAGGGGTGCCCGCTTTCCGGACGAGTGCCGCGAAGAGGCAGCGCGCGCGGGGCGGCCGCCGGCATTCGTTTCAGTCCGGATATATTGCGCAGCACTTGCATTTGACTAGTACCTGTGTTCGACTGGATGCATGCGGTGGAGCTCACAAGAATTACAGACCGAACAAGTTGGGGCGCTGCCGGGACTCGCCCGCCTGAACAACCTCGTGCGCAGCGTGCAGACGCCCGAGTTTGCGGGAATCACGTTCCACGAGATCCTGTGCAAGTCGGCGCTGAACCATGTTCCCGGCCAGAGCACGATGCCGTTTGGCTACACGATCAACCCCTACCGCGGCTGTTCACACGCCTGCACCTACTGCTTTGCGCGCACCACGCACCAATACCTCGACCTCGACGCCGGCAAAGATTTCGACAGCGAGATCATCGTGAAGGTCAACGTGGCCGAGGTCTTGAGAAAAGAACTCGCCAAGCCGACGTGGGGCCGGCATCCAGTGGCTCTTGGCACCAATACCGACCCCTATCAACGCGCGGAGGGACGCTACCGCCTCATGCCCGGCATCATTGCGGCCCTCGCCGACAGCAAGACGCCCATCTCCATTCTCACCAAAGGCACGCTGCTGCGCCGCGACCTCGACCTGCTCGTGGAGGCGAGCGAACACGTTCCGGTGGACCTGGCCATGTCGATCGCAATCTACGATGACGAGTTGCAGCAGTCGGTCGAGCCCGGAACCCCCACCACCAAGGCGCGCCTTGCCACGGTCACCGCGGTCCGCGAACGCGGACTCGACTGCGGCGTCTTTCTCATGCCAATTTTGCCCTTTCTCACCGACACCCGCGCCCACCTCGACGAGGCCCTGCGGCGGGCCAAGGCCGCCGGCGCCACGAGCGTGCTCTACTCGGGACTCAACCTCAAGCCCGCCGTCAAAGACTGGTACCTGCTGTGGCTGGCGCGCGAGCATCCGGAACTCGTTGGCCGTTATCGAGAACTCTACGCCGGCGGCCAATACGCGCCCAAGGAGTACCGTACCTGGCTCGCCGCCCGCATCAAACCCCTCATTCGTGCGCACGGCCTGGAGCGTGGAATCGTCGACCCAGCCACCGGTGGCCTGCGGTCAAGTGCCCTTCCGGTCTCCCCAGAGCGGATGCCGACGTCCGGCTCCCGCACGCCCGCGTCGCCCCCGCCCGCGCCCCGTGTGCTGGCCGCGTCAAGTGTGCCGGCCGCGTCAAGTGGACGGGGCCCGGGCCCGGACCGTTGGCCCAGTTTAGAAACTGGGCCCGGGGTCATAACGTGGGCCCGCGCTGCGGAGGCGCCCCGATCGCTGATCGCGGCGGAGCTTCCGCCCGATCTGGCGCCGACCCTGTTCTGACTCCGTTCCGGGACGGGGCCCGGGCCCGGACCGTGGGCCCAGCTTAGAAACTGGACCCGGGGCCATAACATGGGCCCGGCGAGCGGATGCCGCGAACGCCAACCCCAAGCACCCCAACAGCACCCCCGCTCAACCACCGCCCACCCCCGGTGGCATACTTAACGCGGGGGAAATATGTCTCTAGGGTTACCCGGCCACCTGGTCCAGCTGACGCTCACGCGCGCCCTCGCGCGGGCCGCACACTGGTTTGTGCTGACCTGTCTCATGGCCGCAGTCGTCTCGGTTGCCGTTCTTAGTCTGCACAGTCCCGAACTTTGGGTGACAGTCGGGGTCGTCGTGGCCATGGGCGCCCTGCTCGTGCTCTTCACCCGGCACCGCCGCATTGCATTCGCGGTCGCCTACCTTGTCGTGGGAACCCTCGGCGTCTACGTCTTCACCACGACCGTGCTCGGCGTCCCAGACGCATTCCCAGCGTCGAATATGTTCCTCGTTGCCATGCCCAAGATGGCGCTCGTCATGGTCGGCGGCGCCGGAATCACCGCTGTCGGCGGCGTGCTCTGGAGCACCGCCGCCTTTATTCTTGCCGAGGCCTCCGCTTTCCTTGCCATCCTCACCACCACCGTGCCGTACCGGCCCGATCTGTTCACCCTGTCCACCTACCTCGTGTTGGTCGGCGCCATGGTGCTCGCCGGAATCGACCGTCGGGCCAGCAACGCCGCCCAGCCCGCGATCCACCGCGCAGTGCAAGACGGCGCCAACCGGCAGCTGCGTGATGCCCTCGACACCCGCGCCATTGCCCTACTCAACGACACGACGGTGGCTCAGCTCGTCGCGCTGTCGCTCGCCGAGCCCGGAGCGCTTTCACCGGGCCTCACCGCGAGCCTCAAATACACTCTGACCACCCTGCACGACACCAACTGGCTCACCGACATCGACGCCCGCACCAACACCGCCCTACAACCGACCGACACCCAGAAGTTGCCTAGCGACGCCTGGCTCTCCAGCGCCGTGTACACAGCCATCGAACGGAGCCGTGACCGCGGACTCGTCGTCGAGGTCACCGGTGACCGCGACGCCCTCGCCCGCCTCGACGCCGAAAGCGACCGCGACGTCGGCCTCGCCGTACAGCACTGCCTCGTCAACGTCATCTTGCACGCCGGCGTCGCCTCCGCCGAGGTTGCCGTCGAATCCGACCTGAGCACTATCTCACTCCTCATAACAGATGCGGGCCGCGGCTTCACCGAATCGGAATCCGCATCCGACCGCCTCGGTATCCGCCAGTCCGTGCGGCGCCGTATCGAACAACTCGGCGGATCCGTACTGATCTGGAGCAGGCCGGGCGCCGGCACAAACGTGCGCCTGACGGTGCCGGCGGCACAAATACAGCCCCAGGATCAGCCGAACCGCGTCAAACGGCCCGCCGCATGACCCGCGCGACCCCCACTCCGCGTCGGCCGCGCGCGCCGGCATCCGCTTCTCAGCAGCGGCTCGACCCGATCGGAGGCCTTGCCGCCTGGCCGCTCGCTCCGGTTGTCTCGGCTATCGTCGTCACCTACGCCGTCGCCGCGACGATCTCGCGCATGCATGAGATTGTGCTCATAGAGCTCGCGGTGGTGTCCGTTGGCGTGCTCATGATCGCAGCCGCCGTGCTCGTCTGGGCCGCTCGTCCCGACCTGGCCCCGTTCACTCGCATCCGCGCCATCGTGATCGTGGCCCTGGGGCTCGCGGCGCACCTGCTCGCCGCGGCGAGCACCTGGCAGTTCAATGGCATGATCCAGGACGACTTCGCCCCGATCGGACTCGGCCTGCTGCTCTTGGCCCTCGCGCCGTTCCGGCCGTGGAAAGAAATCCTCGTGCTCGGCGGCTCGTCCGCTACCGTAGTGGGCATCACGGCCCTGGTTCAGTCACTGTTTCTCGGTGTGCAGACGCCGCCCGTTTTGTTCGCCATCATCGCCATGACGCAGGTGCTCGCGCCCGCCCTGGCCTCCGCCGCATACTCCCGACAGGTCGTCAACTCCATTCACCGCTGGCAGACGGATGCCCGCCGCGCCATCCGCGCGCGCACGGAAGAGAGCCGCGGCCCCCTCGCGCACGAGGTGGTGGACCATCGCCTGACCAATCTCGGCGCCGATGTACTCCCCTTTCTGGCCGACGTCCTCGTTCGGCAAGAACTCACTGCCGCCGACATCAAACGCGCACGCTCCCTCGCCTTCCAGGTGCGGCGGGTGCTCGTCGCCGAGGTCGACCACACCTGGCTCGACGACCTCATCGGACGCGAACGCATCGGCCTCACCGATCGCGGCCTCGACCCGCTCTGCGTCATCGCCGACCCCGACCGTCGAGCGACCGCTTTCGACTCCGACCAGCGCGCCGCCGCTGGCGCCATGATCGTGGCTCTGTGCACCCTCAAGGGATTCGACCCGACCAGCCTTGTCGTGCAGATCGACGGATCCGGCGCCGCCCCGACCGATACCGCCCAGGTCACCCAGGCCTTCGGACTGCGCGGATCTCTTCCCACGCCGGCTACCGACACCACGACCATTGCCATCGTCACCGCCGCCCAGGAACAGGCATCCGCGCAGGCCCGCACCCAGGCGCGTGCCCAAGCGCAGCTGCATTCCCAGATACAAGCCCGCCGAGATGACCGCGACGTAGACACCATCACCATCCAGGTCGTACTCTCACTGCCGCCGCACCAGCGCCGCCGCGCCCTGCGACCGTACCTCAGTGTGCTGCGCGCCGTGTTCACTCGGGTGCGGGTGACCAGTCGGCATGCGCTGCTCACGCTAGAATTCAATGCTGAACGCACCACGATCAAGGGCATCAAATAATGGCAAAACTGTACTTTCGATACGGCGCCATGAACAGCGGCAAAAGCACGTCCATGCTTCAGGCGGCCTACAACTATGAGGAACGCGGCCATCATGTGCTGCTGGCCAAGCCGAGCGTCGACACCAAGGGGGACCGCGGCATCCTCTCCCGCCTCGGCGTCACCAGAACCGTCGATTTTCTGCTGACCCCCGAGACGGATGCGTACGCCGCATTCGAACAGCACCGCGCGCAGGTTCTGCACAGGTCCGGCCGAGACGTGAGTGCACTGCTGCTCGACGAGGCTCAGTTTCTTACCGAAACCCAGGTCGATGACCTGCTGCGCATCGCGATTTTGGAGAACGTGCCCGTGCTGGCCTACGGCATCCGCACGGACTTTCAGACCGTCGCTTTTCCCGGCAGTCGCCGCCTGCTCGAAGTTTCTCATAGCCTCGAAGAGCTCAAGACCATCTGCCGTTGCGGGCGCAAGGCCGTGTTCAACGGTCGCAAGATCGACGGCGTCTTCGTGTTCGACGGCGACCAGGTAGCCATCGATGGCGAAGAAGTCACCTACGAGTCACTCTGCGGCAGTTGTTACCTCGATGAGAGCCACGGCGTGCTGAACAATCGCAGCCGGCCAGCGCCCGCATAAAGCCGGTGGGGCGCTCGTTCCCATGATCGCGCCTCTCGGACGGGCCAACAACCACGAGCAACGTCGACCGCCTCCGCGCCCGGGGCGCGGCCGTGCGCGCCTTCACCGGGGGAGACGACGCCCAGCCCGTGCGAGTTCAGCCCCTTGGAAGCAGCCGGGGCATACGTGGGGCTAACCGCCCGGACGCAGCGCTAGGGGGGTGCGTTGCGCCGGTTCCGCCATCAGCTGCAGGCCGGTCGCGGAGTTGGCCGAGAGCGACAGCGCCTCAACCCAGTCGCGGTTGAGTACCGGCACCTTGCTGCCGAAGTACTTATAGGCCAAGGAAATGCCGGGGTGCATCCAAACGGTGCTGCGGCCTCCCCCGACGGGGGGGTCGTCGCGCCAAGAGAAATAGAACGATTCGCCGCGGCGCAGTTTGGCGCCGACCACGAGTTGAATGTGCGCGAGTACTCGGTCGTCGAAATCGACGGTGAGGCTCGAGTCATACGTCAACTTGCCCATTTTTCTGCCTCGCGCTGGTTCATCGGCGAACGCGAACGGCAGGCCGAATCGCATACAACCACGGGTTTCATTTCCAAAACGGGAACGACAATTTCCATGTGCTGCCGAGCCTAGTGAACTCCGACACAGAGTCTCTCGCTTAGGTAGCTATAACCCAGCCCCAATTCTGGGGACAGTTAGATCGGTGCCACAATGTGAGCGCACGCCCAGCACGCATATCGTCAGAAAATCACCAGCGCTGGCTCGATCACGAGGCCGGTGAAAGTCACGTCCGCGATGATTGCGCCAGCGCTCCGCCCGAAGGCCAGCGAAACGGATGCCGCATCGGCGCGCGTCAAGCCGTAGCCGACATCCGAGGTCTGCTTGAATATGGCCATGTCCTCTTCTCGCTCGGCCCAGACCATGCCTCCGAAGCACTCGCGAACACGCACCACCGTGGGGTTCCTCGTGCTCGGCCTGCTGGTCATCGTGGTGGCGGCCACCGCTTGGGTCGGCATTCGTGGCCTGCAGGCCAAGGACGCACTCGAAGCTGCGGTGCCGCTGGCCGAGAAAATCACCGACCAAGTCGTCTCCGGTGACGGTGAGGCTGCTGCCCGGACCGCTGCACTGTTGGCCGCATACACCAACACCGCCCGGTCACGCACGAGCGATCCGGTCTGGCGCACCTACGAGCTGCTGCCCTTTCTCGGCTCCAACCTCGTGGCCGTGCGTCAAATCGCCGCGGTCGTCGACGACGTTGCGCTGAGTGCCGTCACCCCCCTGGCTGCGCTGGCCGGCAATCTCGACCTGACCGATTTCAAGCCCGTCGACGGCGCCATTGCCCTGCAACCGCTGCTCGATGCGCAGCCGGCAGTAGCAGCTGCCGATGCAGCCCTGGCCCGGGCAGTCACGAACGTGAAAGCCATCGAGACCAACGACGTGCTCGACGTCGTGCGCGGTGCCGTCACCCGGCTGCAGACGGTCACCGGTGAAACGTCGGCCACGCTCGACGGTATGAACCGGGCAGTGACCCTGCTGCCGGCCATGCTCGGCGCTACCGAGCCGCGCGACTACATTCTGCTATTCCAAAACCCGGCCGAATTGCGTTCCACCGGCGGCATCCCCGGTGCGCTCGCGCTACTCCACACTGACAACGGCAGCATTGAACTCACCCAGCAGGCCAGCTCGACCTCCTTTCCGCAATACCCGGCTCCGGTGCTACCCCTCGGCGACGAGATTCGCAGCATTTACGGAGACATCACCGGGCAGTTCATTCAGAATGTCTCGATGGCCCCTGACTTTGCGCAAACCGGTGAGCTCGCCCGCGAAATGTGGCGCCTGGAATTCGGCCTGGAAGCAAACGGTGTGCTGTCGATCGACCCGGTCGCGCTCAGCTACCTGCTCAAGGCCACCGGTCCGATCACCCTCCCCACCGGCGACCAGCTCAACGCCGACAATGCCGTGCAGTTGCTGCTGAGCGACGTGTACGCGCGGTATGACGACCCGAAGCAGCAAGACATCTTTTTCGCGGCCGCAGCCGGCGCCGTGTTCAACGCAGTAAAAAGCGGCAACGCCGACCCGACCAAGCTCATCGCAGCACTCGCCAGGGCCGCTGACGAGAACCGGGTGCTGGTCTGGAATGCCGACGAAGCCGAGCAGACGATTCTCAACGACACCACCCTGGCCGGCGCCAGACCGGTCAGTGACGACAAGACCAACCGGTTCGGGCTTTACCTGAACGACGGAACCGGTTCCAAAATGGACCTCTACCTCGACGTGCAGACAGCTATCGGCCAGCAGACCTGCCGCGAGGACCGGCGCCCGCAGTATGCGTTCGAGGTGACCCTCACCAACACTGCCCCAGCGGATGCCGCCACCAGCCTCCCGGCCTACATCACCGGTGGCGGCGCCTTCGGTGTGGCACCCGGCAATATTAAGACCATGATCGCGGGCTACGGCACCCCCGAGGTGCAAAACCTCGGCCTCACCCGTGACGGCGTCGAAGTGCCGTACCATCCGGCTGCCGATGCCGGGTATCCGGTGAGTTCGATCGGCATCGAACTGGCACCCGGCGAGAGCACCGTGCTGCGCTTCAACTGGCTGGGCGCCGAGCCCTTTACCGGCCAGCTCGAACTGCGCAGCACACCACTGATCGTTCTCAACGACACCGCATCATTAGAATTCACGTGTTAGGTTCGCCACGAATGACCACAGTGATCGCAGAACGCCGTGATCCTGGGTGATCAGAGCCATTTGGTGCCAACGCACTACAAGGGATTCACCTTCGAAAACTTCTGGTCGTGCTCGCGGAGCCGTCGTGACCATGCTGCATGCTGAGAGGATGCCTACTGAGAGGCCGGATACTGAGAGACCGGATACTGACGGCTAAAGCCACTGAGGAAATGGACACACCGACGGTGACGTTTCCGGCCCCGAAGTTATCGTCCCCACAAACTCCCGCCGATCGAGAGCAAAACATGAACGAACCCCAGGCCAGTAGAGACCTGAAGGCCGCTGCATCCGCGCACGTGAGCGCCGTGTCCGCTCGCGCCCCCCGTATTCTCATGGTCTGCACCGGCAACATCTGCCGATCACCGCTGGCCGAGCAGCTGCTGCGCGAAGACCTGCGCACAGCAGGCATCGACGCCGTCATCACCAGTGCCGGAACCCGAGCCATGACCGGCAGTGACATGACACCCGAGGCAGCGGCGCTGTCGTCGCAGTACGGTGCGTCACACACCAGGCACGTAGCGCGGCAACTCACCGAAGAACTTATCGCCGATGCTGACCTGGTGCTGACTGCCACCAGAGAGCACCGTCGTCAGGTCGTATCGATGCTGCCTAAGGCAACCCGCTATACCTTCACCCTCAACCAGTTTGCGCGTCTGGTAGCCCCGGCTGCTCTCATCGACGCGTCGGCCTCGGCCGGCGCCGGCGCCGGCTCCGCAGCCCGGAACTCGGCGGTCGAGCCTGTCGAGACCTCCATGAGGGTCCTGCCCCCCGTCTCCAGGGCCCGGCCGCACCTCGACTTCGCAGCCTTCATCGCCGACATCGCCTTGACCCGCGGACTCCATCCTTCGCCCACTCCCGCCACTCTCGACGACGTCGATGACCCCTACCGGCAGTCCGCGATTGTGTACGCCCGTGCGGCGGCGGCCATCAACGGCTCCGTCACCACGATCACGGCAGCCCTCATCGCGGCAGGAGTCTGATGCCGCGAATACCTGGGCAAATTTTCGCCAGCCGCGCCAGCGACGCCACTATGCCCCTGCGCTGACCCAAGTTCTGCGCACGTGTGAACGTCGACCGGAGTAGGAACCGCTCGGCTCTCCACAAATTGGCAAAACCATACCGAGCTCCCATTAGCAGGACTAGTCTCACCTCATGGACGACAACGTGTCGTGGGTTTTTCAAAAGAAAGACGTGGCCCGGCCGCGCCTGTGCCCGCAGTGCAACGACCCCATGCAGGTCTCCTGGCACGGCATCTCCTACGACTACGGCTGCGAGAACTATGCGTGCTCGCTTGTCTACTGCGGTCCGCCCTATACCGAGGCCGAACTAGCCAGCGACAACACGGTCGTGCTCGGCCCGCCCAACTGCGTGCGCTGCCTCATGCCGATGCAGGTCGTGCCGAACGGGGATGCATGGCAGTTCGCTTGTGATCAAAGCGGATGCGACGGCATCTGGCCCCCCGTCGACTCCTGACCCCGCTCGCCCGCGCCACTCCACCGTGTCCGGCCAGTAGCGTGCGTTCGCACGCCCACGCCCATGCCCGTCGCCCATGGTCCGTAGCCGCGTAGCCCGGCGCGCGCGCGAAGCACAAACGCGAAATTTGTTTATTTTGGCAATTGGATGCGGCTGGGCCTGTTAGTGCAGGTCCGGCCGCTTTTTTGCGCGCATTGTGCGC
>NZ_PJJW01000014.1:0-4458 GCF_002929675.1 Cryobacterium sp. M15 | reverse complement strand
TTCCATCTCTTCGACCACGCCGTCAAGGCGGAATTTGGCCGAAATTTCCGTTCGAAGTTCTTCCCCCTCGTGGAATTGGATGTTCATATCCATCTCTGGCAGGTGCACCATCATTGGCCTGCTGGCGCGCAGCCGCATCTCGATCCATTCCTCTCGGGGCATCCACACCGCCATGTGTTCAAAGGCCATCACGTCGAAATTGGCACCGAGCTCGGTGTTGAGAACGCGCAGCACGTTCCGGTTGAAGTCAGCGGTGATCCCTTCCGTGTCGTCATAAGCCGAAACGAGGACGTGTGGCGATTTCACCAAATCCGTACCAAGAAGCAGTGAACCACCGTCTTTGCCGAGCAAGTCGCGAACGTTAGAAAGAAAACTGGCTCGGGTCGATGGCTCAAAATTACCGATGGTGCTGCCCAGTAACGCGACCATGCGACGTCCGGCCCGAGGTAGCAGGTGCAGCTGGGTCTCGAAGTCCGCTGTCACGGCCTGCAGTTCAAGGCCGGGGAAGGCAGGAGCCAATTCGTTTTGGGCATCCAGCAGTGCACTATCGCTGATATCTACGCCAACGTAACGGCGAAGGGAGCCTTCGTCTTTCAGGGCGTTGAGCAGCAGGGGGGTTTTCCGGGAAGATCCAGAACCGAGCTCGATCAGCGTCTCTGCAGGGCATGCGGTCGCTATCTCTGCCGCGTGGAGTTCTAGCACTTCACGTTCGGCTCGTGTGGGGTAATACTCCGGCAGGCCTGTGATGCGCTCAAATAGTTCGCTGCCGAGTTTGTCGTAGAACCACTTGGGTGGCAGCGTTTTCGGCGACGCGCTCAGTCCTGTGCGCACGTCTGCGCGCAGGCTTCGCCCTAGATGGTCCGGAGATAGGTGGTGAATGATGGCGGGGCGGGCGGCAAAGAGGCTCATGGGGCTACCTGTTCCTTCGTGAGAGTGGGAATTGGACGGACGTCGACGTAGCCGGCGGTGGCGGTCAGAAGAGAGTTGTCCGCCACCTCATGCCAGTCGGGGCTGTCATCGAAAGGTTCACTGGCCACCACTACGCTCCCGGGACCGGTTCGCCAAAAGAGGGTATCTCCNGGGCTGTCATCGAAAGGTTCACTGGCCACCACTACGCTCCCGGGACCGGTTCGCCAAAAGAGGGTATCTCCGGCGGCCGTGGCCGCTATGACTGTGCCGTCCGTGAGTAGAAAATTTAGTCGGGCGCCGGTGACGGCAGAGACGCTGTTGACCACGTGCGCCAGCGCATCCCCGGCGCAGTCTCCTGTGGCGAGCCGTTCCAGGACAAGGGCCCAGAGCAGGGCGGAGTCGACTNGAAAATTTAGTCGGGCGCCGGTGACGGCAGAGACGCTGTTGACAACGTGCGCCAGCGCATCCCCGGCGCAGTCTCCTGTGGCGAGCCGGTCCAGGACAAGTGCCCAGAGCAGGGCGGAGTCGACCCGAGCTTCAAGGGCCAGCAGACGAGCGGGCGGAAGCGATGCGGCCAGAGCTTCCACTGCCTGCGGCCAACCCTCTATCCGGCCGTTGTGGCTGAAAAGCCAGGGCCCGTGCGCGTAGGGGGCAGCAGCTGATGCCTCCTGCGTCATTCCTGGTGTCGCGGACCGGACGGCCGCGAGCACCGCCCGGCTGGAGGTCACCCGAGCGACATCAGCGAAGGACCCGTCTGCCCAGAGGGGGATTGCGCGGCGGTAACGGGCGGGTAAGGGATCTTCCGAGGCATACCATCCGACACCGAAACCATCAGCGTTCACGGTCCCGTATCGCTGATGTCTGGGCGCCCAGGATTGCGTCAACAACCCGTGAGCGGGGGCGAGCAGCAACTCCGCGAGCGGCATCGGGGACCCGATATAAGCTAAGTGACGGCACACCGGCTAATTCACCTCGTCCGGTGCGGCATCCCGCGCCGTACGGAAGCCGGCGAAGATTTGCCGTCGGATTGGGTAATCCCAATTGCGGAATGTCCCACGGCACGCGGCTGCGTCCGCCGCCCAGGAGCCGCCGCGTAGCACCTTGTAGTCAGACCCGAAGAAAACTTCGCTGTATTCCTGATAGGGGAACGCGATGAATCCGGGGTAAGGGCGGAAGTCGCTGGAGACCCATTCCCAAACATCACCGATGAGCTGGCGTACGCCCAACGGTGATGCGCCGCGCGAATAGGAGCCGGCAGGGGAAGGCCGCAGAGCTGATCCGCCCAGGTTCGCGTGATGCGGGCTGGGATCTTCATCACCCCACGGGTAGCGCCTCGAGCAATCGGACCGGGGGTCGTACCGCGCAGCTTTTTCCCACTCTGGTTCGGTCGGAAGCCTACGCCCGGCCCAGCGGGCGTAGGCGTCCGCTTCGAACCAGCACACGTGCTGCACCGGCTCGTCTTCTGGCACCTGTTCAACGACGCCGAATCTGGTTCTGACCCACCGGTCACCGTCGCGTTCCCAATATTTGGGCGCCACTATTCCGGTTTCTTTGACGTGCTTCCATCCTTGGGCCGTCCACCAGCGGGGGGTTCGGTAGCCGCCGTCGTCTATGAAAGATCGGTAGGCGCCGTTGGTTACCGGAATAGTGTCGATCCAGTACGCGGGCAGATCGACCGGATGGGCGGGACGTTCGTTGTCCAGTGCCCAGGGCTCCACCGAGGTCCCCATCATGAACGTCCCTGCGGGGACCAGCACTTCCTTTGGTAGAGAGTACCGGTCGGTGGACACGACGTCGGCTGCCAAAGTCCGGGCATGCAGGACTGGTGTGCCGACCCGGAGCTGGTGGGTGGCCAACATCGTCTCGTCGTGCTGCTGCTCGTGCTGGATGATCATTCCGAAGGCGAAGCCACGATCCACCAATGGCGAGCCTTCCAGGGGAGTCCGATCCAGGACATCGAGGGTTTTGGTCCGAACCTGGGCGAGGTACTTGCGGGACTCCTCCGGTGAGAGCAACGGCAGCGAGGTGCGAGCGCTGCGCGCATGCTGGAAAGCGTCGTACATCTCGTCGATGTCGCACCGCAGCGGCTCCATTTTGCCGACGTCGCGGACCAGCCAGAGTTCCTCCTGGCTGCCGACATGCGCGAGGTCCCAGACCAGCGGCGACATCAGCGCCGAGTGCTGCTTCAGCAGATCTTCCTCGTCGCACTCAGTCAGCGCATGCGTTCGGTTCCGGGACCTTTCCAGCGCGTCGGCGATGAAAGTTTTGAGATTTTCCGGATCGGCACCGGATTCAAAAAAATTATCGGACATTTTCACAACGCTCCTCATGCTCTGACGGACCAAAATAACTGCCGGTCTTTCTCCACACCTCCAGTCGTTCCTCCGCAGGACACCGGCCCCGCGCCGTAAATCGATCAACAAAATCTTCTGCGCGGTTACGCGTGGCGGCGTCAACCCCTAAACGGGGCAATGCCATCAGGGCAGCTTCGGCGCAGCCGTAGGCCGCCGAAGCGAGCACGGGATTTGTCAACGCGTGACGGGCAGCTGTCCTGAGCGGATTGGACAGGGATGCCACCGGGGCGCAGGCCTCTGCGGCCAGGTCGGCTGCATGCTCATCATCCATCAGGGCTGTCACCATGGCCGTAACAGACTCCCAGTCGCTGCCTGCCTGTGCGTCGATCACCCTGATCTCCATGAACCCCCGCGGGCGGACAGGTGGGAACAAAGTTGTCAGGTGGTACTTCAGGTCGTCGAGCGTTGCAGCTCTTGGGCCTTCTCCACGTAACCAGTTCCGCATCGTCAACCCGCGCGGAGCTGTCCAGGCAGCCTCTGTTGAGGGAATGCACAGCAGTAGCGCATCAAGCGCGTAGCGGGCCCAGTCCAAGCGCGGGTCCACCGAGCGGGGAACCATTGCGGTCCGGGAAGCATCCATCGCCAACCAGATACGCTGCCGGTTGCTCTGCCAACCGCTGGGGACGCCATGAAGGAACGGGGAATTTGCGAACATAGCAGCAAGGACCGGAACGAGATTGTGCAGTCGCGCCCAACGTTGCGCCGCGCCACTGGAACCCGGAGTGTCGAACCCAGCCTCCAGCGAAATCTGCAGGGCAGCAGTGGAACACATCATGACCCGTCCCGCAGAGCCGAAACGATCAAAATGGTGCTCCATGGCGGCATAACGTGGATGATCCAATGACCGCACCGGCGGCCGAGCAGGGTCCAAAGCCACCGCGCCGAAGCGAAGACCAGCATCCGCCAGCAGAGCCTCAACAGCTGCAAGATCCGCCCGGGTCGCCACGACGAGAGAGGGAAGATCAGACGCGCACACAGAGCTCACCTCCAACTGCCCGCCTGGTTCGAAGGTGATTACTCCTCCACCCGGTAACGGTCCCTGTGATGCCGCCATTGCGTCGCTGACCCGCGCCACCGAAACCGGGAACTGAGGATCCGAGACATCGTGGACTAACCGTTCGACCTCAACTCCGGCAGCACCCGGCGGCCCGGTCTTAAAGCACACGGAGGCAACATATATCTCCGCGTCAGATTC